>CAYHWU010000093.1:0-1557 GCA_964360495.1 uncultured Gammaproteobacteria bacterium | reverse complement strand
GCTCACGGAGACTGTGTCCAGGTCGTTGCTCCTTCCGGCTTTGGCAAATCCCGCTTTGGCCGTAATTTGGGCGGAGTTTACCTCGATTTTAACCTCGTCATCAACAAAACCCCAGAAGCCCTGGCCAATTTCGTCAAAGAAAACTTTGCCGAAGGAATCATGGTTCTCGATTCTCTCGATTCGACATTGGACATTAAATATTTGCCATTTTTTAATTTTTTAAAGGCTCTGCGCGACGCCCACAAATACAAACTAACTTACGTTTTTCTCTTCCACAAACCGGTAGGCCCTGATAAACAAGCCATTTTGGGAGACTGCTATGAGATTGCTAGCGAACACATAGAATATTTGCCAACGCTGTCTCCAGAAGAATGCGAATTTTACGAAAAGTCAGGCGGGATTGCCACTTTTGAAAAGATTTGTGGAATCGCCAAAAGAGATGGATTGTCTTTGGACCCAGAACAAAATCACAAACTCAAAGCCCAGCTGGAAGAAATGCTGACCGACTATCCCGAACACCCGGCTTATGCCAAAAGTTCGATAATTCAAGACTATTTAGCTGCACGCAAAAATACAGAGCTGTCTGCTGCAGAAACTCGTCTTTTGGAACTATTGCAGTCCAAGAAAGGCCAAATTGTGAGCAAAGATGAGATAGCCAGAAGTATTTACCCCGATGTCAAAAATTATGATGGCGTCTCTGATCATGCTCTGGATCAGCTCATCCATCGCCTAAGATCTAAGATCCAAGATCTAGGATCTACGATCACCACTCACAGAGGGTTGGGGTATAAATTAAGTTAACCCTCCCCTTTTCCTCACCCAAAGTCACAAAAGATATTGCATATTGACATAATGTACAAAAGTAATAAAATACTACTAGTATGAATTTAGGAATAATCACTCAAACTAACGACAAGGGTCAAATGGTAATACCCAAGAGCTACAGAGACACTTTGGGTATAAATCCCGATGTCCCTCTTCAATTACTACTCAAAACCGATGGTTTTTATGTCAGAATGGTAGAAAATGTAATTACCAAAAACGCTGGCAGCGATCTATATTTACAGCTTTTGGACAATACTGCTGGGGCTTGGGCAGATGACAATTGGGACAACACACAAAACCAGAGAAAAATAATTGAGAAAAAAGCTTCTCAAACTCGAAAAAAAATATGGTGATACTCGATACAAGTATAATAATCGACCATCTGAGGCAAAAAACCACAGATTCAAGGCTTCGTGGCTTGGCCGTAAAACACAAAAACCAGCTCGCTATTTCCGTAATTACACTCCAAGAATTGTATGAAGGCCAGAGTACAAGAGACCAGATCAAAGAAAACTATATGCTTTCGATCATTACCCCTCTCAAAGTTCTTCCCTATACTGAAGAAGTGGCTAAATTGGCAGGAATTTTGGCTCGGGACAATAAATCCCTAGCTGATCTGGCAGATCTGGCCATTGCTGCCACAGCCATTGTGTACAAAACTCCCCTGGCTACTTTAAACATCAAAGATTTTATAAATATCAAGAATAAAGATTTGATCTTAATCTAAGGCCT
>CAYHWU010000092.1:0-1564 GCA_964360495.1 uncultured Gammaproteobacteria bacterium | reverse complement strand
TGGTAGGATTGAAAGTGTAATTGGAGTAATCGCTATAGGGAATAAGATATAATCAAAAGATGAAGATCTTTTTGGTGCGACATGGAGAAGGAGAAAACTCACGGATTAAGTGGCAAACGCCCACAACTCCGCTGAGTGAAAAGGGAAAGAAACAAGCCCAAGTATTGGGTAATATCCCCAGGTTTAGAGACGTTGATCAAATTTTGAGTAGTCCTTGGGCTCGAGCACAAGAGACAGCAAATATAATTTCTCAGAGTTTAAGCAAACCACTTTTGGCTCTCGATAATCTTCATGAACGTCAACAATCTTCCAAGATTTATGGGTTATCGTTATCAACACCTTTGGCAGAACAATATTCAAAAGATTGTTTTGCAAATCGAGACGATTGGAATTGGAAATGGGATCAAGAGGAAGAGCCATTTGTCGAAGTTGTACGTCGGGTCGTAGAGTTCAAAAATTATCTCATAAATTCTTATTCTCAAAAAAGTGTACTAGTGGTGTCGCATGATGTATTCCTGCGCTGTCTCATTTCTAGTTGTATTTTAGGAGGGGGTCAAGATGAAGAAAGTTTCAAGAAAGTGTTTTGGTCTCTAAACCTCGATAATGCTGGGATATCTCTCCTAATATACCGTGAAGAGATTAAAAACTGGAAATTGTGGTATGCCAATGACTATTCTCACATGAACCTCGTGAACTCATAGTTTCCAGACGGTTTCGTTTTTAATAAAATTCAAGACTTTTTCTTGATTTTGTTTTGCATATTCTAAATACCAATTATTTTCTTCCAAGAAATGAATAAGTGCCCCAGTTGAGATATGAAGTAGATAATACATTAGAGCTTGTTTTTCAGACTCATCCAAAGAGTCTTTATTTTTATATCCCGTGATGAAATTTTTAAAATTTTGGATATTCATTCCAGTTCTTAGGCAATGAAACAAGTACATCCCAAGCTCACTTAAAGGACGATCGCTTTGCCACTTTTCAAAATCGATTAAAACTAAACCGTTTGGAGAATTTATAACTTGGCCATCATGAAGGTCTCCATGACAAAATACTAGTGGGGTATTTTGACAATATTGAGACATCGCCCACGAAAATTCATTAAAGATCTCAGCATTCCAATTGGCTCGAGCTTCTTCGTAGAATGAATAATCATGGGTAGCCTGATCAGTTTGCAAATTTGAATGAAGGTGATTCACGATAGCTCCTAAAGCATGTCTCATTTCAGGATCTTTGTTGCCATATAGCAACTGGCCTTCAATTTTTCTTGAAACTATTCCAGGAGTTTTATTTTCAGTCATTCCAAATATTAGAGGAGTGGGTACTGGAACTTTGGCTAAATATGCGAGAGATAAGCCTGTCCATTCTTTATTCGCCTTATCTAAATCAGGTATAAGTTTAGTAACAACTTCTTGTTGATTTGGATCAATAGCAAATAAGATTCTATTTCCGTTAAAGGGCATATCCACAGATCTTTGAACCTGAAAATATGTTTCTTCCGATTTGGGATCAAGTTGTCTAAAGTAAAGGATATCTTTCATTGGGGTAGAATTATACAAGCCCT
>CAYHWU010000091.1:0-1636 GCA_964360495.1 uncultured Gammaproteobacteria bacterium | reverse complement strand
CACACCCCAGCTGGCCACCGGCCAGCGAGACTTCATCTTCGTCATTCCAAATAATCCCAGTCCAATTACTACTACGAACACTGAACCAATAACTATCCGCTTCTTCATATTATCCATTTGTATCAACTTGTTGACTCAAGACTTTAACTAACTCTGCTTTCTCCCACTGAATATTGGTGTACATTATCCCTGGTTTATCGTTTAACACATGGTCAAAATAATATTTTGATGGCGGAAAAACTTTGTCCATTGTCATCAGTTCTGTGAGAGGGATCCATTTTGATTTCCCAGCTCCTTCTATATCTTCTTCACTTTCTATTTGGTCTTCTGGAATAGTAGCTAGAAATACAAAAGACACCCAAACCTCGCCCCTATCTAAATGATGATGAAATGCCACTGCTTTCAATTTAATATCTCCAAGATCAACTTTTATTCCCGCTTCTTCTTCAATTTCACGAACAGCACCCAACAAAGCGTCTTCGTCGTGGTTAATGCGTCCTCCAGGTCCTATCCACCATCCTGGAAACCTACTAGCAGTGTCACTTTTTTTAAACATCAATACTTTTCCATCCTTTATGACATAACATTCTGCAGCTAAATGAACTTTTCCCAATTCGCCCAAAGTCTGAATCTCACTCATGCCTCTATTTTACACCAATGAAATCTAAAAGTTCCTGACTATACTTTTCGTAATCCCCACTATCATACAAAAATGTCTGCCAGCCCACTACTCCCCCAACATCAAAATATACAAACTTAATCATATTTGTTTATTTTAACAAATGATTCATTAAGTGCATTTCCAATTAATGTTTCTAATTTGGAATAATCACCCTCATCAGCTGAATACATTGATTCTAAATATTTCTTTCTGTCTGATCCAAGATTGGCTTTAATTTCGATTGCTGGCAAATTCAGTTTGAGCAAAATCAACACAGTGAGTATTCGAGCTATACGTCCATTGTAATCTTGAAACGGGTGAATTAAAACAAAACGATGCTGAAACCAGGCCAACAACCCTACAACCTGATTAATAAAGTCTTCACCGTTTTTATCTACATTTTTTAATCTAACATTCAAATCATCACACAAATTTTTAATAAGTTCAGGAATCTTATGAAAAGAAACTGCTTCTTTTCCAGAGAACTCAACCCTAATCGTCCTATATTTACCCGCCCAATCGAGGAATATCCATCCAAATGCTTCCTTGTGAAGCTGGATAATTAATTCAGGTGTTATTTCTAGGTCGTGCACATTGGTGATTAGTTCAAGCCCCTTTTTTGTGCCTTCCAATTCCAACTTAAGTAATTTTGCTCTGGGTATTATTCCAAAGGCAGTTTCTTTATACGAAGTTGCCCCTTTTGGTTTTGTTGAAGTAGATTTATTCATCAAAACAAGGTTTTAACCATTTTTCTAGTCACAGGTTCACCTTCCAATTTAAAAGTACGGAAAATAATTTCAGGCATAAATGAACGCAAAAAATCCACCACTGATTGTGACTTTTTAGATCTTTTTTGATATTTCAGATAGTTGGTTTTGAGCTTCTTCTTCATATCCAAATTATATCATCAGTTTGGAAAGTGACAGCGCTTATATTTCTTTTTTGATCCGCACCAACAAGGATCGTTTCTACCAA
>CAYHWU010000090.1:0-1646 GCA_964360495.1 uncultured Gammaproteobacteria bacterium | reverse complement strand
TAAAACTTGATATTTTGAGGTTAAAATCCAAATTCCAATTGCCCATTGAATTTACCCCTCTAACTATTCATAATTAATTACATGTCTGCCCTGCATAAATTTGAAATTCGAAATTTGAAATTTGAAATCAATATCAAATTTTTAAAACTTAAATTTCTAAAACTTTTTAGATGGTCGATGCGAACACCAAGAAGAAAAGCTGCTTGGGTTTTACTAATCGCATATCTGGTTAACCAATTTGTCTATCCTCTTATCCCCTTTCTCAAAGACAATTCGGTAAAGGCCAATGGTGTCATCGAGCCAGTCACTCTTGGTACCAGTTTGTTTGTAAACCGAAATCCAGAATTTAATGTCTGGTTTGGTGACCGGTTGGATCAATCAAAGCATAAGATTGTTTTTGAAGTTGGTGGCAAAGAAATAGAGTTGCGATTACAAGGAGCTAGCAATCAGGAGTTAGCATCTAGTGATGAAGTTGATGTCCTTATTGAAAAATTACAAAAAGAATTACAAAAACCTGTTTTGACGTCGGTTAACAACAACGATGCTCTAGATCAGAAAATTGGAGACAAAGCCACCATTCGTTACGAGATCTTACCTGATAGAGGAGTAAAAGAAAGTATTTTGATTGAAGATAAGTCAGCAGTGACTAACCAATACGTATTCGAGATGAAACTTTCTGGCGGGGCCCAACTCAAGTCGCGTCTTGAAAACTTAAGTGACACAAACCTAAATGCCACAGGTTCAGCCAGCACCAGCTCCTATTACTTCACTGATAGTAAAAATAAATATCTTGCTAATTTTGAACCATTGGTGATGAACGATGCTGCCGGAGCCAAGTCAAACAATATCAAATTAGATATTACCCCCTCATCTTGTCTTCTTGTCACTTGTTACTCTGTCACTCTCACTGCCAACGAAGCTTGGCTCAATGATCCCCTGCGTGTTTACCCAGTCAACTTGGATCCAACTATCGTCCACGAGCAGAACCCCGACTTTTCGTCGGGTACAGAAAACAGGACACAGGTTACAGGATCTAACGCAGTCGAAAGCCAATACAAAGAGTTACAAACAGACATAAACACTGTTGGTTTGTGGCATTTTAATGATGGCTCGGGAAGTACCGCCGCCGATTCCTCGGGCAATGCCAAAAACGGAACTTTGACCAATGGACCAGTTTGGAATGGACCTACAGATACTCTGGTGGGTTTGGGTAAATCAAATTTAAGTTTTGATAATGTCGATGATTATGTGGCTGTGGGGGCTTTGACTAGTGCGGCAGTTATAAAAACCGTTGAATTTTGGGTTTATCCCAAATCTACCAGCACTGAATTTATTGATCTAAACGCTTCGGCTTATATAAATGTCTCAGCTGGAACTATTGGCACCACGGGTTTCACTTCGCCAACTGTATACGTAAATGGCTTAGTATCGTCTATTGTTGTTGCTAATCAATGGCAACACATTGCAGTTACCACCGAGACAGCTCTCAACGCCTCGGCCACCAATTTTGGCAAGCGCTCAACTAGTTATTTAAATGGATACTTGGACGAAGTTCGCATTAGTAACAAAGCCAGAACTCCGGAAGAAATTGCAGCCGATGCCAGCAGATACCCCTACTCCGTCCACGAATCACCCGTTATAGATTT
>CAYHWU010000089.1:0-1692 GCA_964360495.1 uncultured Gammaproteobacteria bacterium | reverse complement strand
GACGATAAATCGCCCACAGTAGCTCAAAGGCATATTGATTAACCCCGACTCTTTTATCGGTTAAATTGGCTTCATTAGCATCAATTCCTATTATCATATCTTAATATTGACTTATTTTAACATTCGCGTATAATTAACTTAAATTTGGCATTAGCCACTGATCCCCGCCGAAAGGCGGGGTGACTAAGTTTAAGAAATAAATTTAATAAATCTTCTTTTAACTTCCATAAAATCGTTCCAGTCAAGTTGCCCTATTTTATTTGTTAGTCTTCTTTTGTCCCAAATTCGAACTTGATGTATCAGTACATTACTGGTTTTACCCTGAAGAGTTATCGGGGCATACCATGATCCAATTTTATCTTTTGAAGTCAGTGGAAATCCTATGAAAGAATTCCTTGTCAGTTTTCTAAATATCAATACTGGCCGATTGAATAAATCGTTTTTGCCATTTTGTTCTTCCCCAACATTAATACCAATCGAACACCACCAGATTTCTCTTTCACTAAATAAAATGTATTTTTCTTGTGAACCTATATTAAGTTTCACTTTAAACCAATTCTTTAATTTGCCGGTATAGTCATTTATCATAGATTAAAGTTTTGTAAACATTGAGTGTCTCTTGGGTGCATTTATCCCAAGAAAACTTAGTTAATTGTTTAGTTCCTAGACTGACAAGTTTGAATTTGTTTTTTACGGCTTCTGAAATCGCCTTTTCCATCTCATCTTCATTTAAAGGATCAAAGAAAGAAGCTGCACTACCGGCCACCTCTGGCATTGAAGAAGTGTTTGAACACGCCACAGGAACTTGGTGATAAAAAGCCTCAAGAATTGGAAGCCCAAAACCCTCATAGACCGATGGATAAACAAAAACTTGAGCGCTAGCCAGATAATTGACTAGTTCTTGGTCTGAGATAAAGCCCAAATTACCTGTGTGACCGGCAGTGTAAAGTTTTAATCCAAGTTTTTGACAAACTTTTTCTAATCTGGCAATATTTTTTCTGGGTTTATCAGCACCAATGGCAAATACATATTTTTCTGAAATTGTACGAGTGGGCTTGATCATAAATTTGGATGGCAAGGCTTCATAAATAACTTTAGTTTTACCAGTGAGAGCTGGATATAGTCTTAAAACATCTGTTTCAGTATTATTGGAAACACAGATAACTGCATCACATTCTTTCTCGACCCATTTCATTCGTCTGGCATGAACTTCGACAATCAAAGGATCAACTTCTTTGGGGTAAAGAAAGGGAGTCAAGTCGTGAACGGTGGTTACTTTTTTGGCCTTACTTGGTGCTTGGACCCAATCGGAAGAATGATAGATATCGATTTTTCCTGTAAAAGTCTCAACATTAAGTATATGAAGCCTGTTCCATAAAAATTCCATTGCCATCAGTGGGTATCTAGAAAACCTGAATGTTTTTAAATCAACCAAGGATTTGAGGTTATTAACCAACTCTTGAGTATAGTTTGAAACTCCGGTTCCATAAACTATTGATGATGTGTCAATTCCGACTTTCATACTTATATATTAACCCAACTCCCTCAAAGTTTCTCGTTTCTACTGCTTTCCACTTTCTACTTTCAAACTCTTTTTGTGTTTTGTGTTCAGGGTCTGTTAAACCTGTTAAATATTCCATGTACCAAAAAGTTTTCATGTCACTTGTCACTTTGTTACTTGTCACTACTTGT
>CAYHWU010000088.1:0-1722 GCA_964360495.1 uncultured Gammaproteobacteria bacterium | reverse complement strand
CAGTCGAGTCTAAATATTCGCAATCAAGTTATTTCGACTAGAAAGATTCAAGAAACCAGATTTAAAGATGAGAAAATATATACCAATTCCCAAATGGGGAACAAGCATGTCAAAAAATATTGTCAAATAACTCCTGAAGCCACCCGGATTTTAAAGTTGGCTGTGGAAAAATTTGATTTGTCTGCCCGCAGCTATTTTCGTCTAATTAAAGTTGCTAGAACTATAGCCGATCTGGAAAATTCAAATGAAATTCTGATGGCTCACATGGCAGAAGCTTTGCAATATCGCCAGCAAGTATGAAAAAGTTAAATAAAGAAACTGGTTTGGCAGGAGAAGAACTTGCTTTAGGGTATTTATTAAAGAAAAATTATCAATTAATTGCGCGCAATTTTAGTACTCGCTTTGGGGAAATAGATCTGGTTATGAGCGACAAAAATACTATTGTTTTTGTAGAGGTCAAGACTAAAAAGACCCATGACTGGGGGACACCAGAAGAGATGTTTACGAGAGGCAAATATAGGCGGGTGCGCAACATGGCTACCGTTTTTCTCAAAGGAAAAGAGGCCCTTTGTCGCATCGATATGGTCGCCGTCGATTTGGCCGACCCTCCAGTCCTCCGCCACTACCCAAACGTTACCTTTCTGTGATGATTTTTGCTATAATTAAGGAGTGAAGAACGATACTCTACCAATTGAATTAAAGAAGTATTTTTGGGATGTAGATTTTGATAGCTTAAGCTTAAAAGAAGACAGCTTTTTTATTATTAAAAGAGTGTTGGATCGTGGTACCACTCCAGTGCTCAAGTGGCTGAGGTTGAAGTTTCAAGATTTGGAAATAGCTACTGTAGTAAAACAAACTCGCGACATCTCGTTACAAACAGCCAATTTTTGGTCTGATGTTTTCAAGTTAGATAAATCTCAAGTTGTATGTTTACAAAAGCCATACTCCCGGATACCCTTCGGGCTATCCAGCTAGTCAATAAAATTCCAGCTGTTCAAAGTGCATATTTAGCAGGTGGGACAGCTTTAGCTTTACAGCTAGGACATAGGGTCTCAGTTGATCTGGATTTTTTTACAGACCAAGAATTCGAATCCAATATATTATCTTCGGCCTTGGGTGAATTTCCAGAATTTATTCAGGATGGGGTTGCCTGGAGAACAGTTTGGGGAAAAGTGGGAGATACTAAATTTAGTTTGTTTTATTATAAACATCCTCTTCTTGGTGAAACTATTAATTTTGAGGGTTTAAAACTGGCTAGTAAAAAAGATATTGCAGCTATGAAATTGCGTGCAGTTTCAGATAGGGGAGCAAAGAGAGATTTTGTGGACCTTTATTTTTTGGCCAAGGAGTTTAGTCTGAATGAAATTTTATTGTTTTATGATGATAAATATAGTGATTTAGCAGAAAAATCCTACCACATTATTCGATCTTTGGACTACTTTGGAGAAGCCGATCAAGAAAAAGATGGCCCAAAAATGTTGGTCGATTTAGATTGGAAAGAGGTTAAAAACTTCTTTGCCAAAGAGTCTTTACGATTAGCCGGTAAATACCTCTAATTTTGTCAACCAACCTCGATAGTTGTCAACTAGTTGTAAACTACTTGTCTACAATCTATGACCACAAATGACTACTGTATGACGCGAAGCGAATGACAAACGTCTCCCTACTTGACAAATAAGCCTATAGATTCAGTTTGCATAAAAATGTTAGAATATAATTATG
>CAYHWU010000087.1:0-1770 GCA_964360495.1 uncultured Gammaproteobacteria bacterium | reverse complement strand
CAACAAGCTTTCAATGAGATGTGGCAGGCCAACACATCGCTTTTTGAAAAATTTGCCAAGATGACTATGGAAGACCCCCAGTTTCATATTGTTGGCAAACAAGTTCTTCACCTGGTTGAAGACGCTGAGCGCAAACTCTGTGGCAAGATGGAGGGTGGAGGCTATGGTAGCTACTCTGGAAAGCTAGCTGACAAGTTTCGCGAAACAGTTTGCAAATCACTCAAGTATATTGATTTTGTGGGCGTTGAGATCAGCTAAATTGCCTCCGACTATTCCCTGCATGCTGCCATAGATTCCAGAAACACCGGACATGAGCCTTGTGACCTGAACTTCACGGGCTTTCCAGATGCGTTCCATGGTCATTCTCTCTTTAGAGATCTGCTCTTGCATTTCTTGATAAGTTTCGATCATGGCTTCGACATTGTTTACAAAATCGTGTCCTGTGACATATGCATAAAGTTCACCTGCTTTGTCTTGGACACCAGCCGAAATTACTTTTTCCCGGGCCACATCCAATAAACTTTTTCGCAGAAGTTGGGCAAGAACATTGGCAAACTTTGGCAAACAAACCCAAACACCGTCGTAAAGTCCCATGCCGTTTTTTATTTCCTCAGGAAGTACATCACTGATAATGATTGGAATATTGGATTTTGAATTTCGTAAATCTTCTTTGAGTTTTGCTATCCAGGAATCTGACCAGGCTTTGGTACGTTTGGATTCCCACAAAATGCTGCCACAATCATTGCCCCTAGGACTTTTGACAATTTGTCTGACGTCAGCTCCCAAAATACCTTTGGCCACTGGCTCAATAATGTCGCCTGGAAAGTTTGCCTTTAGTGAATTTTCCAAATCCAATTCTTGGACTTCACCCTGCAATTGTTGGGAACCTTGAGTGGCTTTGCGCTGAGCATCCTCAAGAGATTTTTTGAGATCGTTGATAACCTTGTCTTTTTCTGCTTCTTTTAGTCTTTGCTGTTCGACCAATAACTCAGTGGTTTTGTTGATCACTTTCTGCTTTTCTTCATCTAGCTTTCGCTGCAAAAGTAAATCAAAATTTTGCATCTTTTCTTCTAGCCCCGAATTTTTTTGGCGAAGCTCCAATTCGATTTTTTGGTATTTAGCCTTCTCACTTGCTACAATAGACTCTGTTAGAGCCTCAGTAATCTCTATGACATTACCACAATTTTTACAAGTAATATTGGCGGCCATATTTGCAGTATATCCTACTCCAACCCCAAAAACAGTAGAGTACGATGACGCAATCTACTCTTATGCCATTTTTACCAGTGATGAGATTAAATTAATTCCTAACTGGAATAATCCTCAGACATTTAAAAAAATAATATTTGACAATAAATGCAAATATGCCATCAATGGTGGTTTTTATGACACCAACAATAAACCGATTGGCTTGGTAATAGCAGACAACAAAATTTTGAATCCTGGTCACAACAACTATTTGTTTAACGGTTATTTATCAAATTTGGGAATCGAATCTGTTCCTCCAAGTATGGCTAATTGGGCTGTCCAAACAGGTCCTGTACTTATCAAGAACAGTCAAACTTTAAATATTAAAACTGGTGGTGATAAATCTGCAAGACGCGGTGTGGCAATTGTCACACACGACAACAAATTATATTTTGTAATATTTTATAATTCTCAGGCACCCGTGCTGGGACCACATTTAAACGATTTACCAGAAATAATTAAACGGCTTGGAATAACCATAAAATCTGCAATCAATTTGGATGGTGGTGGAGCTTCAGCTTT
>CAYHWU010000086.1:0-1780 GCA_964360495.1 uncultured Gammaproteobacteria bacterium | reverse complement strand
CCCAGACCATATTATAAAGATGAATTGGAAGAGCAGCAAAGTAAGTACCCATTTACAAAAGAGTCGGTTAGAAGAACATTGTCTGTTCGCCCAGGCATTACTGGAATTTGGCAGGTGTCAGGTAGAAGTGAAGTTAATTTTGATAAGCGAATTGAGATGGATGCCCACTATGCCCAAAAGATGAACTTATGGTATGATTTAAAGATACTGCTCAAAACTCCACTTGTTATGCTATCTGGAAAAGGGGCAGTCTAGAATTTATGGAAGACAATATCCTGCACCCTATCGAAATTTCAACAGAAATTTCTAAAAAACCAAGAAAAATAAGCAAATTCATAATTATTCCGTTAATAATCTTGGTAGTAGTACTTGTGATTGGATTGGGGATGTATTTAGCAATTACAGGGCCAATCAATTCCATTATGACCAAGGCCAAGAAACTTCAGCTAATTGGCACTGAAATTTCAACTGCTGCCAAAGCCCAAGACATAGGTACAGTGAAGTTGAAGCTGAGCGAAGTCGAAGTTCAACTGGTATCAATTAAAACTGATTATCGGAAACTCGCTTGGCTTTCATTTTTGCCATACTATGCTGATGGTACAAACGCTTTGTCGGCGGCCGGAGATTTGCTTGATGCTAGCAAAATTGCTGTCGATGGGATAGCTCCCTATGCCGATGTCATTGGGTTAAAAGGCTTAGCAACCACTGGGGACGGAGCCAAAACTGCTCAGGATAGAATCAGTTTTATTGTCGAGACTCTCGATAAAATGAAGCCTCAATTGGCTGAGATTGGGACAAAAATGGCCAGTGCTAAAACCAGTATTAATAAAATCGATGTTAATCGCTATCCAGTTGATTTCCAAGGCAAACCCCTCCGGGCCAAACTTTTAGAAGGGAAGAATCTTTTAGACCAAGTAGCCAGTCTAGTTAATGACGCCAGACCAATGTTGGAGTCGGCTCCATATATGTTGGGTAAAGATAAACCGCGAAAATATTTAGTTTTGTTCCAAAACGATGCCGAATTGCGACCGACTGGTGGCTTTTTGACCGGTTTTGCTGTTATCCAAGTCGACAAAGGTAAGATTTCGGTTATCCAATCGGATGATATCTACAAATTAGACGAGAAGTTTCCCAAGCGCATTCCTGCTCCCGATCCAATCAAAAAATATCACCCCAATGTCCCTTACTGGTATTTGCGCGATCAAAACCTCTCACCCGATTTCAAAGCTTCGATGGATGTCTTTATGCCCAACTATTTGTTGACTGGCTCTCCAAAAGTAGATGGGGTGATTGCTATGACGACCAAAGTTTTGGTTGACATGCTTAAAGTAACAGGCCCCATTGGAGTTTCTGGTTATGGTAATTTTAGTGCCAACAATGACCCTCGCTGTAATTGTCCCAACGCTTTTTACGAGCTGCAAGTACTTGCAGGTTCGGAAGAACCAGTAATTTGGGATACTGTTTCAGGTAAAATCATCAAGGCCCCAGCTAACTATGGCAACCGCAAAGCTTTTTTAGGGCCTGTGATGTATTCAATACTCGCCAATGTCATGTCTCAACCCAAAGCCAAGATGCCACTTCTGTTCCAGACCGCACTTGATCTGATCGGTAGCCGGGAAATAATGCTTTACTATTATGACGAGAAGACTCAATCTGCAGTTGAAGCCTTTAATATGGCGGGTCGTGTGCGTACAGCTGCCGAGGGCCAGGATTACTTGATGGTGGTCGATACCAACTTCTCAGGGGGTAAAACCAACATTTGGGTTCGCTACGAAGCTTC
>CAYHWU010000085.1:0-1904 GCA_964360495.1 uncultured Gammaproteobacteria bacterium | reverse complement strand
AAGTCCTCAAGCCTTACATGGGCCACGACAAAATAGAGCTAAAGAAGTAAAATTGAAAAGATGGCACGATTTAAAAAACCTAACTTTTCAGCTCTTGGTCAAATATTGTCAATAAATTCATTTGTTAGTGGACTACTGTGGCGAATTAATAAAGGAATGTTTTTGGGTGTCGTAATTTTAAATGTCCTTTTTAGTGCAACCATCATACCGAGTCTTTATTTGGATAAGAAGTTTTTTGATGTTTTGGTTTCCAATATTACTAAGCCATCTCCAGAAGAATCTTTTCAAATAATTTTATGGCTAGTATTTGGGAGATTGGGCTTGCAGTTGGTAAAAACTTTGTTTAAGAGAATTTCTGGATACTGGTCCAGGATATTAATTATAAAAATTGGAAGCGAAGTAGAAATAATGATTGCTTCTAAATACGCTTCGATTTCAGTTCCAGACTTAGAAAATACAGATTTCAAAGATCGGTACATGAGGATTGAGAGAGAGTCTGGTGGAAGAATTCGTCGTGTTGCTGATCAAGTTCTCCAATTTCCCACATATCTCTCGGGTGTAATTTCCTCGCTTTCTATATTTGCAGTCGGTCAACCAATAGTTATAATCTTGTCCTTATTATCATTAATACCAAGTTTGATTGTTGAAAGAATTTTTATTAAAAAAGATTTTGAATTAGAGGAGAATGTTTCTAGTCTTCATAGACTAAAGGGAATGTATCACTATTTTCTTGGTAGGACTAGAGCATATATGGATCTCAGACTTTTGGGAATGAAAGACTACTTGAAAAGCAAGATTCATGGTGCCTGGGACCAAATAATATTCTTGCGAAGTCGATTGATGAAGCAGAGTAGATTGTGGGGATTTTTGGCTGGTACAGTAGACGACACTGTCTCATACGGTTTTGACGGCTATTTTGCTTTCATGGTGATAATTGGTAAATCTACAGTTGGATCAGCACAGGCTTATATTAGAGCAATCTCGAATTTTAAACAGAATGTGACAAATCTGACTACAACAATGCTTGAGCTGTATGAAAATTATTTATATCTAGAAGACGTAATGTGGCTTTTGGATCTGGAAGAGCCATATAGTTTTGATAAGGGAAAATCTTTTGATGGAAAAATTAATAAGAGAATAGTATTTAATGATGTTTGGTTTAAATATCCAAATACCGATATTTGGATACTTAAAGGAGTTAGTTTTTCAGTATTGGCTCATGACAACATAGCTATTGTTGGTAATAATGGAGCAGGAAAGACCACTCTTGTAAAATTATTATGTGGTTTCTATAGACCCGATAAGGGGTCTGTGACAGTAGATGGTCAAGAGGTCTTCAGTTTGAACAAAATAGAATATTGGAAATCTCTTTCAGTATTGTTTCAGGACTTTGAGGGTTATAACGTTACAGTAAGTGAGAGTATTGCTGCTGGAGATATTTCTAAAAGTGCCGACAAAAAGAGGATAAAAGAATATGCAAAGAAAGTGGGACTTGATGAATGGATTACCAAACTACCTTTGGGTTATGAAAACCCTCTGTCAAGAGAGTTTCCCAAAGGAATTATGGCCTCAACTGGACAATGGCAGAGAATAGGAATAGCAAGAGCCTTATTCAGAAATCCACAGATGTTAATCCTGGATGAGCCAACTAGTAATGTTGATCCAGAAGCGGAGGAAGAAATATTTGATAACATATTGACGATGGGAAAAAATAAAACAATATTCTTCATCTCTCACAGATTTAGTACCGTTCGTAGGGCAGATAAAATTGTTGTAATGGATAGTGGTATTGTAATCGAGCAGGGGACCCATGATTCGCTCATGCAAGAAAATGGTAAATATTCTCACATGTTTAATCTTCAGGCCAAAAGTTATCAATGATAGTTGAAGAAGTTAAATCTAAG
>CAYHWU010000084.1:0-1919 GCA_964360495.1 uncultured Gammaproteobacteria bacterium | reverse complement strand
GGGGCAATGGATACGATGTCTGGACAGTAACAAATGAATTTAATCGCCTACGTCACGATCCTCTAAAACTATCAAAGATTTTCAAACATATAATAGTAGCTCACAATTAGACTTAAACGTACTAAAGCATCTCAATAATTACTCTTGTTACCTGTATCACTCACTATCGGACTAGTACGAAACTCAAAAATCGAAAGGCTGTGGAAATTACGTAACCACAATTGAGGTTCTTTCTTTTTTTAATTCATTCTGTTATACTCATTGACAGGAGTCGTTAAGACTCTTTTTGTTTGGGGTATAATAGATCTACATGAATCCTGTCACATATATCAAAGATACACTATCTGAACTCAAATTGGTCTCTTGGCCATCACGCCAGAAGACAGTTCAACTCTCAGCTATAGTTGTAGCAGTATCTTTAATTATGGCTTTTTATGTAGGCGCCCTGGATTTCGGTTTTACAAGTCTTTTGCAAAATTTATTAAAATAACAATCTATGACTATGAATGACAACAGTATGACTATGAATGACAACCCCAAATTGTCAGAGAGGGGTTTCGGTGGCCGAGCTATTCAGGGTCATATTATTATTACCCCCAATGCTCCAGAAGAAGCCAAATGGTATGTTGTCCACACTCAATCTGGACACGAAGCACGAATCGCTGAAACCTTAAGACAACGTGTGATGACCCTCAACCAATCAGACAAAGTTTTTGAAGTCCTTATCCCTACTCAAGACAAAATTCAAATCAGACATGGCAAGAAATCGACCATCAAAGAGAAATTGTTCCCAGGATATATGTTGGTTCGAATGTTGGTCGACGATGCTTCTTGGCTAGTCGTGCGAACAACCGCCGGTGTCACTGGATTCGTCGGTATGGGCAACAAACCAACCCCGCTTAGCGGGGTCGAAGTTGAGGCTATTACCCAATTCTCAACCGTTGGTGCACCTAAGTTTAAGACCAAGTTTACGACAGGTGAAGCTGTCAAAATTACCGACGGACCATTTAATGATTTCTTGGGCAGTATTGAATCTATTGACGAAACCGCTGGCAAACTCAAAGTGTTAGTTAGTATTTTTGGAAGAGAGACTCCAGTAGAACTCGACTTCCTACAGGTAAAAAAGATTTAATATGGCAGCCAAAAAAATAAAAGCCTTAATCAAACTCAATTTGCCAGCCGGTGAAGCTACGCCTGCTCCTCCAGTAGGACCAGCTCTTGGTCAGCATGGTGTACCCATCATGGAATTTGTCAAACAATACAACGATAAAACCAAAGAATTAAAGGGCAATATCATCCCTGCTGTGATTACAGTTTTTGAAGACAGAACCTTTACTTTCATTACCAAACTTCCTCCAGTTTCAGCTATGATCAAAAAAGCCCTCGGCTTGAAATCTGCATCAAAAAACCCCGGTACAGAGATTGTGGCTACCCTAACCATGGCTCAAGTTAAGGAGATTGCAGAAAACAAGATCAAAGACATGCAAGACAATAGTGTTGAAGCTGCCATGAATTCAGTGGCAGGAACAGCAAGAAGCATGGGAATTAAAGTTGTGTAATCGGTACCTGCCCGCAGATGCTAAAGCATCAGCTTTTGCAGGCGGGCAGCTAGATCAATGGGGATTAAAGTCCAAGCTTAAGACGAAGTTGGGGGAACTTCAGGCTGTTTGGGTTTCTGCTCGTCTTTTTTGTCTGTATTTACTTTTGATTTGCCTTTCAAAAAATCTTCCATATCACTGGGCCACCCCTCGTCTGCGCTCATCACGCGTGTGTGAGAGGGCCACCAATATCTACGCATTCTCACTGGCCTCTGACTCTCTATATCCGAAGACATATTTGTAATATACCCCGTAGTCTCTCCCTGTTCTTGACAATTTTATGACAAATTATGAAACTAAAATGTAGCCTTCGCCGCGTTT
>CAYHWU010000083.1:0-1944 GCA_964360495.1 uncultured Gammaproteobacteria bacterium | reverse complement strand
AGACTGTAAATCTGGCGCCTTACGGCTACGAAGGTTCGAACCCTTCTCTCAGCACACAAACTTGTAGTACATTGCAATCTACTATAGAATAAACTCATGGGTGATATTCCCACACTTGAATTGTTAAAAAGTGAATACAACAAAGGTAAATCTATTCAAGATATTGCTTCAAATTTAGGCCATTCTGTCCACAAAATAGCTTATTGGATGAAAAAATATGATATTTCCAGAAGGGGTCACAGTGAAGCGGCATATATTCAACAAAACCCCAACGGAGATCCGTTTAAAATTAAGAAAATTAATTCAAACGACGATGCTCTTCTATTTGGACTTGGAATTGGGATTTATTGGGGCGAAGGAAACAAATCTGATCGACACTCTGTAAGAATTACAAATACTGACCCGAGAATGATTGTTGTTTTTAGACAATTTCCTAGAGACATTTGCAATATTAAAGAATCAAAACTAAGCTACAGCATTGTTGCATTCAATGATAGCAATATTGAGGCTGTTTCAGAGTATTGGTCAAAAGAACTCGGTATTGAACCGACAAAATTTGGTAAAATAGTTCAGATTCCACCTCAAGGTAAAGGAAGCTATAAGAACAAATCGAGATTTGGAGTCTGTTCGATTTCTTTTGGCAACATAAAACTTAAGGAGTGGATAATGAATCAATTATTTCGCCCGGGTGGCTCAGTGGTAGAGCAAACCCATGGTAAGGGTTAGGTCGGGAGTCCGATTCTCCCCCCGGGCTCAGTTATATGGTAAAATAGGTATATGGCAAAGAAAGGCAATCGGCAAATGTTTGGTTTAACTTGCTCAGTTTGCAAACTGGTGGGCTATATTTCCGAGCGCAATAAGGTCAATACTCCAGAAAAATTGCTCATCAAAAAGTTCTGTAAGACTTGCAGAAAGCGCACAGATCACAAAGAGAATTCTAAGTTGAAGTAATCTCCTCTATTCTATCTACTAATTCAAGCTCATTGTCAGTACTTGGTCTGTATTGTCCACTCAAATCCCGTGTAAGCAAATCTCCGTTACTTTTATTAAACAAAAACATTAGGAATTCACCCCATCTGGTGTAACGATAAACCAGTTCAAAACCCCTTAGCCTACCTTTGGCATATTCAACCTCCAAATGAGGTGGCATAAATATATACTAGCACTATTATTGACAAATTGATTCGAACAATCAATAATGGTTATATGGCTAAACGTTTAGGTATAGACAAAATAAATGAGGCTATTGGATTACGCGAAATTGGACATTCTTTGGAGGAAATATCAAATAAACTGAAAATTGCAAAAAAGCACTGCTTCTTTATGGCTCAAGAATGTCGATTTAGATAATAATGCAAAAATACGGATAGAAAGAAATCGATCTCAAGCTAGATTAAAGGCTGGCCAAACAATAAAAAACAAAGTTAAGGCAAGACAGCATGAACTAAGCGTTTTTGCTAATAAAATGGTGTCTGAACTGAATATTCTAAATGATATCCGGTTATGTAAACTACTTTGTTCCTTTTTGTATTGGGGTGAAGGAAATAAAACAGGTTATAGAATTGGTTTTACCAATTCTGATCCTGATATGATAAGAACATTTATTAGACTTTTCCGACAATCTTTTATTTTAAATGAGTCTAAATTCAGAGCATTAATACATATACATGAGTACCATAACGAATCAGAAATAAAGAATTATTGGTCCAGAATTACCAACATTCCGATTTCTCAATTTACAAAAAGTTATTTAAAGCCGCACACTGGAAAAAATATAAGACTGGGATACAAAGGAACCTTAAGAATTACGTATTCCGATACTAGAATTGTGGACGAACTCAAAGCAGTTTATAATGAACTAGCAAAATCTTTAGGCTTGTAGTGAAATGGTATCACTAGCGTCTCCAAAACGCTCATTCTTGGTTCGAATCCAAGCAGGCCTGC
>CAYHWU010000082.1:0-1962 GCA_964360495.1 uncultured Gammaproteobacteria bacterium | reverse complement strand
GTGACGGGGCCGACGCCACCCGGAACAGGAGTAAAGAAGCTAGCCCTTCGATTACACTCAGGATCAAAATCCCCTCTTGGAAAACCAAGATCAATACAAACGGCATCTTCTTTAACTTCTTTTATGAGTCCTGGCTGGCCAGTAACGGAAATTATCACATCAAATTCTTTTATTTTTTCTGGGTCAAAGTTCTCTTTGTCCATACCGAATACCGAATACCGATCACTGAGTACCTTTATTAATTTTCTGCCTATAAAGCCTTTCGAGCCAACAACGCAAATAGATCCTAGATCTTGGATGTTAGATCTTAGTATTTCGTCTACAGCCCGAACGGCAGCCGGTAAAAATGGTGAATCTTCTCTCAATCCATCTACATCCTTATCTGGTGGAATTTGTGAAATTATTTCTGTGGAATCTGGATGTGGCAGCTGAACCATGATGCCATCTTCATCACCATCAATTCTATTCATAACTATTTCTACGCCCAATCTTTTGGCTGTTTCAGTCTTAATCTTTACATAACGAACACCAGAGGCATTAGTTGGATCCAAAAATATTGCCAGCTTTGCTTTCTTGTGCGGCAAAGCAGAAATAAGTTTTTCGGCAAAAGCCTTTCCATCAAAGATCATTCCCCCATTATACCGAACATCTTGCCACTACCAAAGCTATGAGACCAACTACTATTAATGCTGATATTGTCCTTTCCCATTTTTCATGTCCAAACAGAAACTCTCGTGCCTTGCCATTTCCGGCAGGACCAAGGTTTTCTGAATCAACTATTTTAGTCATTTATTGGAAACTTTTTACAAAGTTCTTTGACTTTCTCATTAATTATTAGACATTCGACATTAGATATTACGTCGTGTATCCAACCTGCAATCAACTTCATCTCAGCCTCTTTCATACCTTGCGTGGTTAGAGCCGGTGTACCAATGCGAATTCCAGAGGGGCTACTGGGCGGATTGGGATCGTGAGGAATAGTGTTGTAGTTAACAACTATTCCGGCTTCCTCAAGATTAAAAGCAATTTGTTTGGCAGTGGGTCCAACGTTAATCACCATCAAATGATTATCTGTGCCGCCGGTGGTTAGTTTAAAACCTAACTTTATTAATTCCTCAGATAAAACCTTCGCATTTTTTACCACTTGGTGAGCATAATCATGATAATCATGAGCAAGTGCAATAGCGATACCTGCCGTGGTCGCATTGTGCGGTCCACCCTGAAGACCAGGAAAAACGGCTCTATCTATTTTTTTTGCTAGCTCAGGATTGTTGGTCATAATCATTGCCCCCCTCGGTCCGCGCAAAGTTTTGTGAGTAGTTGTGGTAATCACGTCCGCAAATCCAACTGGACTGGGATGTGCCCCACCAGCTACAAGGCCGGCAATATGTGAAATGTCAGCCAAGACATAAGCCCCGATGCTTTTGGCAATTTTGTAATATCTTTCAAAATCCAAAGTTCGGGGATAAGCCGTGGTTCCAATGACCATTAATTTTGGTTTTTCCTGAATCGCCAATCTCTCAATCTCATCGTAGTCTATCCAACCATCAGCGTTAACATCATATTGGACACTTTGGAAAAATTTTCCAGAGAAAGTAATATTGGGGTGACCATGGGTCAGGTGCCCCCCGCCAGAAAGTTTCAATCCCATTATCTTTTCACCTGGGTTTAAAAGAGCCATAATGGCTGCGGCATTAGCTGGCGAGCCCGAATAAGGTTGAACATTGGCAAATTCCACTCCAAACAATTTCTTGGCATTTTCAATAGCAATATTTTCAATTTCATCAATGTATTTATTTCCTTGGTAATATCTTTTTCCCGGATACCCCTCTGAGTACTTGTTGTTAAGCATTAGACATTCGGCATTAGATATTTCTGGGAAGGGATAATTTTCACTAGCAATCATCATCAGTGTCTCCTCCTGCCTCTTTTCTTCTTTTTTTATAAGCTCAAAAACTTTGT
>CAYHWU010000081.1:0-2029 GCA_964360495.1 uncultured Gammaproteobacteria bacterium | reverse complement strand
GGTGCCAGTTCTTGCCATTATATCCAATCAAATCCATTTCCCTGTAAGAAAATTTCTAGACGGATAATATTTATGAATACTGGCAAAATTCCAGCGAAATATTCCTTTCCTTTCCTTTCTCGTATGATCTCTACCATTTTTTTTGAATCTATAAATCCTTGTTTTCCAAGTATTGAATACTCTAGTGTTTTAATCAAAAATTCTCTTCTAACATCAAAAATTCGCATTACATGATTATCAAAGGGTAATTTTTGTCTAAATTGAGACTGGGTAAATATATCAGTCCTTCCTGACCAAACTTCTTGCTTCTTGATAGCTTTGCCATCGTTGTTAATCGGAATACTTCTGGCTAATTGATTTAGTTCTATGTTGTTATATGGCAACACACCCCAATCTCCATATTCCCAATAAACAGGGAACAAAAACCATTCCAAACCTGTTGTCGCCAATGGGGAAAAATAGAGAGGCGTCTCAACAAATCGCTTTTTATCTTTCAAGATATTTAAAGTTTTCTCTGTAAATACTTTATCGACTCCCAACTTGATGCCTTGTTCTACCCACGCCAATTCTTCCTTCATTATCTTTTCTAAATCATGGCTTATGAGATTTGTCATATATAATTCATCTCCCCCATAACCATGAAAAGTCACGTATTCCCCTTCTAATAATTTTCTTTTATATTTTTGAGTTAATATTTCTTTCAATGCAGCATGGGAACCAGGGAAAAAATGTTTTTGGGTCCATTCAATATCAACATCGTCAAAAGTAATGACCTCACTTTCATCCCAGATGTTTAACTTTAAATTATGTTTTGCTGCAAACTCTTTAACAATTGCAGAAATCGTGTCTCCCGTATCAAATTTGCTTTGGTAACTAAAAAAGTCCGTTTGGTTAAAACCATTATTTTTCAGACAATAAGCCAAGAGAGTGCTATCAAATCCACACGATAAATCTGAAGTTAAATTCTTGCCTTTTGTTTGCCAATATTTGGCATATTTCAAGACAATAGACTCTATCTTTGCCAGTAAGTTTTTTTGAAAATCAATTTTATTGGTATATTGTTTAATCGGTCTGGTCAAGAATTCATCGGCCGTAGTAATTGGCTTAATTTTGAACCTAAACTTACCATCTACTCTCAATCTATGACCAGGTGGTAATTTAAAAACACCCTCAAATGGAGTCTCATGAGTTAGATACAACATATAATCTGTAAACAGATAATCCGCAACTGATCTGGCATTTAACTTTTTTGTCTGGGTTCGCCTGACAACTTCACCTATATCTGTCGAAACTACGACTCGATTTGAGGTACAAGAAAAATAAACAGGAAACTTTCCAGAAATACTAGAGATTACGTGTAATTCATTTTTTATCTTGTCTGTTCCAAAGAACAAGTAGTCACCATCAAACGATTGAAGAAACTCAGTATCAAACAATCTAAGTTTTTCCAGTAATTGTCTGCCACCAGTTCCTTGGTAATCAACAAAATATAGCCCCCAATCAGAGCCAGATAAAAAATCCAAGGTGTGATTTTGTGGTAACAAAAAACCCAACCCAATCACACTAGTATCTACCACTGGATGCGACGTCATAATAATTTATTAGTACCAAAATGGAAACGATGGACCTTCAGCATTTAGACTACGCTTTGGTCGAGATTCCACTGGTGCAGACAATTTTATTTCTTTTGGTTCTGGAACCAAGATTCTTGGGACTTCAACTCGCACACTCATTCTTCAATCACCTCCTCCTGATCTGACAACTGGGCCAAATCGATCCTCAAACTTTGCTCTTTTTCTTTTCCATGGAGATTTAAATATCTAGAAGCAAACTTCTCTGCCAAAAGCTCTGTCGCTCTTTTCATCGACTCTCCGGCATCTGCCGCTCTAATTATGAAAGCGTGTACAACCCTACTCGGGTCATATGTATTCATACCTTGAGTTTATTATACAGAAGTTGTCAATGATTATTTATGGTGCCAACTCTTGCCAGAGATGATTTTGGCGAAGAAGGAAACCATAAAAAAATC
>CAYHWU010000080.1:0-2066 GCA_964360495.1 uncultured Gammaproteobacteria bacterium | reverse complement strand
TTGATGCTCCGGCCAATGACACTAAATCTACCGACTTTCTAAAATCTCTAATTCTCAACAAAAAAATCTGGTTAGAATACGATCGATACCAAGACGATAAATATAGCAGGATCTTGGCTTGGATCTGGATTGATTGTGAATCTACCCCGACATTTTTACCCAGTGACTACATGCACAAGTCTCAAAACGAATCCAACCCAGGGCTTCTCGAAAACCCAACAGGATGCAAAAAAGGCAAACTGGTTCAAGAGGAATTAATCAAAAACAAATTTGCTGTTATAGTCAAATACGCCGAGCGGGGAGAACAGAAGTATGAGAAAAGATTACAGTAACATGTACAGAATACTTGACAGAATAATGTAACGAATATATAATGAAATTATGAATTACCAACAGATCATACCAGTAACTGAGGCCAGACCGATTTTAGGCTCACTTTTAGATACTCTTGATTCGAACAATGTTATTGGCCTTACTAAGGGAGGTCGGGTAGTTGGAGTAGTGGTTAGTCCCAATTATTTGGATATGCTTCAAACCAATACTAAAAAAGTGTTGGCAAAAACTTTTATTGACGAAACGACTAGACCCTATATAAGAGAATTCTCGGATGAAGAAATTAAAGAGTGGCTCAAGGAAGACGCGCTTGTTTCTTGACTCAAGCGTCTTGTTTTCGGCTGTCTGGTCGATGACTGGTGGATCGGCCAAAATAATTTCGTGGGCTCAAGAAAAAAAGATTGAAGTTGTGGTTTCTAAAAATGTAGTTGCTGAAGTTGAAAAGAATGTAGGTAATAAATTGGACGAAATATATTGGCCAAGATTGGAAAATTTACTTTCGTTTCTTGAGATTGACCGGACAACAACAGATAGAGATGAATTTGAAAAAGCCAAAGAGGTAATAATTTCTAAAGATGCAGTAATATTAGTTGATGCCAAAAGATGCCAGGTAGATGTTTTGGTAACTTTGGATAAAAAAGACATGCTTCAACCTAAAGTCCATAAATTTATGCGGCCAATAAAAGTTATGACACCAAAAGAGATAATAGAGATGCTAGAAAAACAAAATTAGTATGCAGATAGGGGAGAACAGAAGTATGAGAAGAGAATAAAGAAGATACTAGATTAGTATCCAAATTTGAAATCCTCAGTATGTAAACTTTGTCTTTTCATCGGTGTTCCATGACTGTTCATCGAGCCTGTTGTTAAATGATTCTCGAACCCTTTTCCATTTCGATAGTTATATATGGTTTGGTTTCTACGTTGCATTCTCTCAACTAGGATCTCTACTGAATCCTTTTTTAATTGCATACTATTTAGTAGTTGAAACATTACTTTCATGCTTTGTGACATGGCTGCTCTTTCTGCCCATAACGATCGATAGGGCAAAGATGATCGATATTGCTCTACATGTGTCCATTCATGTTCTAAATCGCTAGTTGCCAGTATCAATACAACTTCTTCGGTCCAAATGGGAACCAGTGATTCATATGAAAAGGTACAAAATCTAGGGTGCATTACATCATTGGTAACCCCAATATTGTTGGTGTTTTTAGAATATTGCGTACCCTTAACCGTATCTGTCAGCGCAAATCGATCTAGCAGATTTTTTGAAAATGTTGGTTTTTTGAAATCCTCGTATAACCATTTTTCAGTATTAAAGTTTTTGGAGACAACAACATTCATTTGCCTATGTTCTCTACCTGGATGAATTGCGTCGAGGATATTGAAAGCTTTCAGCCAAAAAATGACATCTGTTTGGGGTCCAATTATATATTGATCAGGTGTGTGTGTGGGGGGGGGTGAGCTACCACCGAAGTTTCCAATATATTAGGGTCGTTGTCTTTATACAAATAGGCCAAAATATTCTTCCCCGTTGTAATAGGGTTTTTACCCCTGGAATCAATTGGCCGGAAATAACCAAGCTCATTAATCATAGACGATGATTATACTACAGGATAGATACTTTTGGGAAACAGTATAAATTAATGTCCAATATGTCTGGGATCACTTGACAAAAACCCCGGGGTTTTGTCCAATTTGGGTAAACATGATCTATAATATTCTTAATG
>CAYHWU010000079.1:0-2088 GCA_964360495.1 uncultured Gammaproteobacteria bacterium | reverse complement strand
AAGCAAAGAGTTAGTTGTTCAAGAAGTACAAAAAGAAAGAACCATAATTGCAGACAAAGAGTCCAGATATCAAACAGAAAAGGCGACACAACTAATTGCAGAGAATATTAAGACACAACTAGCAAAAACATCGAGTGAACAAGTAGGAGATGTGCTTTCAGATCAAAAGTATAGAAATCTAAGCTCCGAAGATATGGCCAAGGTGGCTTCGACCATGTATTTCGTAAAACAGCAATGTGGAGCATATACAACAAGTGATTTAGAATGTTCTAGAGCAAAGTCGGCACTTGAAAATAATACTCCTGGAAGATTTGGCGACGAGCTTACTTACAAAGCATATCTAGACGAAATAAATTATGTAAAGAAAAAGGCTGATGCTCAGGTTTTAGCAGGACTACCTGAAAAACCTTTAGCAGATTTTGAAATAAATTCCCTCAAGCTGGGCATGGCATATGAGACTTACCTCAAAAATACAACTGACGACAATTCAAGAAACTATCAAAGTTTCAAAGAGTATTTGAAACAACACGATGTTTTGGACCAATATGCAAAGACTTGGATTGCAGACGTTTGTAGCATTGCGGGAAGCTCTGCTTCTACTGGCACCGCCAGTTGCGGAATAATTGAATCTCGCTATAACGGTATAAAAAATCCCGACTTGATTAAGTTGGACCAAACAGATATGTCCATTGCTTATCAAATGCGCTGTGGAGATACTACCGATCCAGAACTTGGGATTGGCGGGGGCGGTCAATGTGGAAATGGAATCAAAACAGCCCAAGCCAAGACATTACTGGCCCAATCTCTTATCCAAAATGGGAAAACACAAAAAGAAGTTGACGATCTAATTTATCAACAGGAACGAAGTTCATACAGACAGCAGCAACTATTAAAAGACTCACATATTTTAGGATCGATAGCTGCCTTTGACAGACCCTACGCAATTCAAGCAACTTTTGATAACTGGGGAAATAACATAAAGGGCTGGTTCAATATTCCTCCAACAACCACACCAGCAATTGAGGCCTTTGCTTTAGGTGAAATTGCCAGGTCCCAAGGAAAAGTTTTAACTGGTGCAGACAATGTCACTCTAGAAACAACCCTTATTCCATTGGTCCCCCATCTTTTGACTATTCCTGTCCCCGGATGTTTTACCCCAACGTGTCTACTTGAGGACACTTTAAGAGGCGCAGCCAAAATTGCTGAATCAAACAACAATCAAAACGCAGCAAACACCTATCGAGTAATGGCTCAGGAGATAAATCCCACATCTCCCGTTCCAAAAGTAAACATGAAGGCAGACGGTAATTTAAACACATTAATTGGTGGACTTAGAACTGCAACAAAAATAGGAGATTTGGCATCAATAATGTTTCTTGGAACATTTCCTGCCAATTATTCATCAGAAAACAACGCTTTCAATGCAACTCTAAATAGTCAAAATATAGCTGTATCCAAATCCCTCGAGGTTTTAAATTACGCTAGAAGTCAAAATGGTCTTCCACCCCTTAGTTTGGCTGAGTATTCCAAATGGAAAGACCTAGATGAGGGAAAAATGTTTAAGACTTTATACGACGGATATATTGCCAATCTTCCAACCGACAAAACAGCACTCGAGGCAATCCAAAAACAAAATATAACCAGTATTGCTTTTACTAGCTTAGCTCCCACACAGGCAGTGGCTTTTGGAGGTTCTCAAACAACAGGGTTATTGGGAAAGTTTTTCGGCACATCTGAAAAAGGCCTCGCTTATGCAGCAGCAAGTCAAAAGATAGCAACGGGAATATCTGGAGTTGGAACATTGGGATATATTGGTACCACATCAATATTAGATGCTACTACAGCTATAAATAAACATAATGCAGAGTCTTACAAAGCTCTTACTGCGTTAAACGAATTAGATATTCAGAATCAAGATTTAAAAGATTCGTTAGTGATCCAACTTAAGCAAGAACAAGCAATAACCAGTCAAGAGCTTCAATCACAACTTACAGAAACAGTGCTTACTCAAATAGCTTTTGGCGCTCATCAGTTCATAACCCCGGTATTTCAATCATATAGAGCAGGAATTGAATCAAAACGACCCAA
>CAYHWU010000078.1:0-2108 GCA_964360495.1 uncultured Gammaproteobacteria bacterium | reverse complement strand
GCGGGGTCCGCCTGCGATGCTCGCTTTCAAACCTCTGCATGGTCAGGGGAGGAAAAAGTAGGGCGGCCTGCAGGCCGCCCCTGCCCAACCCCACCGACCCTGCAGGAATTTCAGCAAATAGTTTCGAGGCGGACCCCGTTCCGAATTACAACCGCGGGATGGGATCCGAGAAACTAATTTGCGAATTCCGAAGGGTTATAAATAAAAAACATCCCATAGTTCCACCCCCTTTTTCTGAACACAATTTGTCTAAAACAAACACACCGGAAGCGATCCTGAATATGACAATACTTTAAGTTCAAAGTCTGGCAAGATAATATTTGGTTGTTCAAATTGTGGTCGATACTTTATTTCATAGGCAATATTGTTTTTGGGCAACAAAAAATCTACTTCTTTATCTCTATTTCTATAAAAAGTAACCAAATTATTTAGCTCCAGAAGTCTCTCCAAAACATAAGACTCCGCTGCAAAGCCAAAAGCGGTTTGTGGGTCATACTTGCTGTTTTTCAAGCCAAACATGGACGAAACATATATCTTCCTAGCGCTATTTAACTTTACAATTGGATTGGTCGAATTGTAGACAGTATAGGTAAGCCCCATCAGCTCCAAGACATCTAGATAATTGGTAACTGTTATGGCTGAAATACCAGAAACCTTGGATAAATTTTCTTTGACTATAATCTGACCATTGTTCTGACAAATATATGAAAAAAGAGCAGACAAAGCTCTAGGGTTTTGAATATCAAAATAGTCAAAGGCGTCTTTGGTAATACTCTGGTCAATGCTTCCTTCCAAATAAAAAACTCTTTCATTGTCTGGCATGTTTAACATTTGGGGCAACCTCCCCCAGGTCAAAAATCTTTTAAACTCCATATTAAGTTGTTCTAAATCCCCCATTCTGGATAAATTGTCTAGATTTTGACCGTTTGTTTTTGATAGAAGTTGTGAATTCCCCAGACGTAAATACTCTTTGAAATTCAATGGAAATAGTTTGTAAGCAATAAAACGTCCAGCCAGGCTCTCGGCCATCTTTCTCTTGTAGGAAATACTAGGCGAACCAGTAATAAACATTTTTTCGCGAGTTTGATCTAAATTGTCATATATCTCCTTAATAGTTATTTCAAACCCAGAAATTACCTGGACTTCGTCAAAAAATATATAAAGTGATTCGCCATTTTGCAAAATATTTTGCTTAAAATAACGATAGACTTCCCAAATCAATTCTTTATCCTGGTTGGGCGAAAATTCAAAAAACAAGATTCTAGTTGGCTGGACTTTCTCGTGCAATATAAGATTATTAATCGATTGTTTCAATAAAATCGACTTCCCTACTCTTCTCGGTCCACTCAAAAAAGTTATTAAGGGCGACTTCAGACTAGTGTGCAAAACATCAAAAAGATCCCTTTTTAGAGCCGGAACTGGAAACAATTCTCCCCGCCATTGTGGGTTTAGTTCTACTATACGACTTTGTATATCCATGACACGATCATAAAGTGATTATGGCATTTTGTCAACAAAGTAGTTGCAATTATCTATAATTTGGTCATAATATAAGGTGTGAAGCAAAAATCTAAAACCAGGAAACTAATTACTTCGATAGCTATTTTGTTTTTGATGGTCTTTGTTGGTTTCTGGGTCTGGAGACCATCTGGCGCGGAAGCTGCTTGGTTCGACGATTCCTTTGCCTACCGCAATTCTGTGGCCATTACTTCGCATACTGCTGCTGAAAACAATGTTTATATCGCAGCCACCGTCGATACTAGTGCCAGTGGTCAATTTCAAGCAGATTGTGGAGATTTGCGTTTTACCGACTATGCCGGCAACCAACTTCCCTACTACATTTCTTCAGGTTGTACGACAGCTAGCACTGTCGTCCATGTCTTTTTTGACACCATGCCAGCAGGGGCTCAAACTATATATTACTATTACGGCAATCCTAGTGCACAGAACGGCTTTCAGCCTACAGATTTCAGTACACAGGCGACAGGATATGCCGTTGGTAGCATCGGCTCACAGGAAAAAGGTGGAGCCCCAGTTGCCTACTGGAAGTTTGACGACGCCACTGGTACCAATGCCCAGGACTCAAGTCCAAACAACAATGACGGCAC
>CAYHWU010000077.1:0-2179 GCA_964360495.1 uncultured Gammaproteobacteria bacterium | reverse complement strand
GTCTCCTGTACCCTGTGCCCTATTGTCGATTCCAATTCTAATTCTTTCAAAATTAGTATTACCCAAAGTGCGTTCGACTGATTCAATTCCATTGTGAAGCTTAGGCCCGATACCTGTTTGGATTTTGTATTCCCCAAGTTTAATATCTAGGTCATCATGGGCCAGACAAAAATCAGCAATGTGGTAAGGAGAATTGGCAATCAGATTACCAGATTCATTCATGAAAGTATCAGCAGTTTTTATCAAAATAAATTTATCGGACTTAAAAATCATCTTATTCTTCTCTCGTCGCCAACCATAAGGGCTATTTAGTTTGGTAGATAGATAATCAACAAAAATAACCCCGGCGTTATGACGAGTGTTTGTATACTCAACGCCGGGATTACCTAAACCAAGGATTACTCTCATGGTTTGATTATACCTTCTTTAAAATCTTGTCGGTCCAATCAGAGAGGAGAGGAAGCTTTACAGTTTCCCCCTGATATGATTTGACGGCCAAAACTAAGTTCAAGACTAAGCCAACCAACATAAGTATTGGACTCAAGAGTGCCAAAACCAAAGTGAAAGCCAGGGCCATTCCCACTACCCAAAGCACGGCTGAGAGTAATAAGGACTGAACAGCATTCCACTTTACGGTTTGGTTCTTCTCGACTATAAACAAAACTATTGCAGCGACCCAACCCAAGAATGGAACATAACACAAGGCGGAAGCCAAGTTAGGTGCCAAGCTGGTTGTGGTTGCTGATGTTGATTTACTTTTTACTGCCATTTGATATCACCTGCCAATCTGTTGTAATTTAAACATTTTTTCCAATTCCTGCATAGTGGTAGCATCTGTTGGCTTTTTTTCGCGAAAAGAAACTAGTCTGGGAAACCTCAGAGCATAATTACTAGTGTGCATTGGTGACTTAGTAATTTCGTCAGCCAATATCTCAACGACCAATTTTGGCTCAACCCAATGATCACACTCCATAGCTTTACTGACTTCATAATTTTCAGGTTTTTTGTTTATAGGACTAAGCAGCTTTTTTATCTTTATCCATTCACCATCAGTGAGGCCTGTACCTATCTTTGCGACAGTAAGATATTTGTCCGTTTTTGGTTCGTAAACACCGGCTAAAAAATCGCCGATACCGAACTTCGAGCGCTTACCCTGACCTTCGTCATATCCCATAACAACAACATCCAAGGTATCAGCCAAGGCCGACTTTTGATAACTTTTTTTATATTTTATCCAATTAAAATCTCTTGAGCCAGCAGCATATCCTCCGTCAAGTTTCTTGGCAAAGATCCCTTCAGTACCATCTCTTAATGATTTTTGAAAAAACTTTTCGATTTTCTCGGCAGACAAAACGACTTCTCGAGTCATCAATTCGACTGTATTACCTGAAGTGATATTTTTTTCCAATATTTGTCTTCTTTCTTCGTTTGGAATATTCAACAAACTTTTACCATCAATAAACAAAATATCAAACAAAAATATTTTTAGAGGAACTGATTCCAACATCTCCAAAATATCGTATTTGCGTTTGCGCTGAACTGTTTCCTGGAAAGGTAAGAATTTACCTTTTTTATCTAAAGCTATCATCTCCCCTTCCACAATACATTTATGTTTTATTTGTTTTCTCAAACCATCAACAATATCCGGATACATGGAGGTAACGTTTTCGAGACCTCTGGAAAATAAAGTGATCGTGTCCCCAATATGGGCCTGAATACGCAACCCATCGAGTTTATATTCAACAGCGCACTTGTCCAATCTTTCCCAAATCTCGAGAGATGTTACGGCTCTCTCACCCTTTGCCATCAATATTGGTGTTCCAATTTCTGGTTCAAGTTGCCTGGGTTGCTTGTGTTGCTTGACTTGCATGATTATTTCACCAAGGTCTGCTCTGACGTTATACATGGCTTCGATTTGGGTTTTTAGTTTTTTGCTTTCGACAAGCATCCAAGAAATACTATCGAGCATGGTCATGTCCGAAAACCCAGTTCTCAGTTTTCCCAAAATAATTTTGACCACATATTTAGCAGAAACCGGATCGACTTCATCTAAAAAATTAATTATTAGTTGCTGCTTTTTGTCCTGTGAACCAGTCCCAGAAATTGTGGCAATATCCCAAAGCTTTTCATAAACTTCTTTGACAGACAAATTACCCTTACCCTTGTTCAGTTCTTGGGC
>CAYHWU010000076.1:0-2208 GCA_964360495.1 uncultured Gammaproteobacteria bacterium | reverse complement strand
TACTAAAAATCCCGCTCGCGCGGGATAATAATAGCCAAAATAACCCCAGACGGGATTACTTCGGCCAGTTTCGACAAGATTTAAAACTTTTATTCATAAACATATTATAGCACGATTACCGGCTTCCGCGTCTCATTCCAGTAAAATCTCGTCCAGTTTTGGGAGCTTTAAATTTAGACACACTTGGCTGGTTCTGCCACCAGGGCGTCGGCTTAGGTGCTGGTTTTGGTTTGTTATCCACTGGCTCTAATATTACCACTTTCTTTACTACCTTGCTGATTTTTTATCATGTTTTTGAGAACTGCCCACTTGTCCTGCTGTTTCTTTTTCTCCTCATGTTTCTTAATCTGTTTCTTTTGTTCTTCAACTTGAGGTTTTTCTTCACGCTTTTTTCTAATTTCAGCAATTTTTAAGTTTATATCTCGTAGCATCGCTACTTCTTGCGACTTTATTTTTTTCTTTTCCTCAGGTGGAAGAATTTTGGAAGTATCTGTCTTTTCTGAAACACCGACCACTTGCTCGGCAGCAGTCTTACCAAATTTCTCTAGTTCTTCGGCAACTGCTCTAATAATTCGCTTGGCTGGCATATGGCTTCTAAGTATTCTAGTTTACACTCTTTTTGGGAAACTGTTAACTGGGCCTTTATACCATTGGCCAAAGAAAGAAATCTGCGATTGTAAAAATATTTTTTGAAATTGGCAAAGGGTGGATAGTCCCACGCACCATGACCAAGGTCGTCACAAAAGGCCATGGGAATTTTGTAGTCTTTGATTCGGCCCAAAACCACGTCTTGGGGAGAAAGCTTTCGACCCCACTTAGGATAGGACATTTCATTGACGTTGATCATTCGTCCCATAACAAAACCCTTTATTCTATTTGCTCTTTTGTGATTGAAAATAATATCTATCTGACGTTGGAGGGTACTTTTGTTGACGTCCAATTCCTCAACGACCAATATCAAGTCGCCCTGACCATACATGATGGGATCAAACCTGGTTCCAAAAGAATCAATTAAAGTCTCCAAATTGTTGTACAAGACTTTGCCTTCGGCAACCCCATCGACGCCCGCTGTCCATTTAGCAGATGGTTCGATGCCAAAAACTTTTTCTCCAAACAAGATTTTTCGCACCATCTCTTGGGAGTACTTATCCCATTCAGATAGTCCCCACATTCCCGGACCTGTTAAAGAAATGATGTTAAAAGAACTCAGAGCGTTGAGAATTAGACAAATATCACTGTAGCCTACAAACCATTTGGGGTTCTTTTTGAGATAATTAATTGTTTCGCGGTCCAAGACTGACAAAACTTCAGTCGCAGCATAACCCCCTGAGGCAGCCCATATGACCTTAACCTCCGGATCATAAATCATGGTTCTGAGGTCTTCCTGACGTTCCTGAGCTGTCCCAGCCATAAAATCTCCCACCTGGGCAAAGACGTATTTGCCAAATCGGACAGCTAGACCCCATTTTTTCACAATTTTTGAGGCTGAAATGAGCTCATTTTTATCGACTACGTCAGATGGTGCAATTACCCCAACAACATCCCCTATTTTCAAAGCATTGGGCTTAATCATGGGCTTATTTTACCACTTCCCTCGCGATCAATACTCTCTTCTGCCTTCCAAAGCCCTGGTCAAAGTAGTCTCATCGGCGTATTCGATATCCGCTCCCATTGGCAAACCATGAGCAAGGCGTGTAATTTTTAATTTATAATTTTCTCGCTGTGCGAACAGATTTTTTAATTGACGAGATAAATACATGCAAGTGGACTCACCTTCCATGTTGGGATTTAATGCCAAAATAATTTCGCTCGCTTTGCGAGTTAATAACTCCTGAATTTTAATTTCATCCGGTCCAATGTTGTGTAACGGATCTATGACTCCGTGCAAGACATGATAAACACCTTTGTATCTACCCCCTCTTTCAAAGGCCAAGACATCTAATGGTTGTTCGACCACACAAATAATATTTTTATCGCGAGAAAGATCTGCACAAATATCGCAGGGGTCTGTTTCAGTAATATTATGGCAAATACTACACTCTTTGGTATTTAGTTTCAGATTGTGAACTGCATCTGCAAATCTGTCCAATTCCATCTGAGGCACATGAAGTAAATAGTAAGTTAATCTGGCAGCAGACTTGGGTCCCACTCCCGGCAACCGTTCAAAGGCTTCTATTAAATTTGTAACAGCTCTCGCAATTCTCACCC
>CAYHWU010000075.1:0-2221 GCA_964360495.1 uncultured Gammaproteobacteria bacterium | reverse complement strand
AAGATGAGGATGGGGAAAAAGCCCACCCCCACAGAAGTGACAGAAGTAACAAGTGACACAGTAACAGAGACAGTAGCCGCTCCCAAAAAGACCAAAGCGGCTCATGCCAGATCGAAGAGATACATGGCTATGAAGAAATTGGTTCCAGTTGAGATAGGTCATTCTATATCTGATGGCATCGATCTAGTCAGGAAGACATCACTGGCTAAGTTTGGAGGCTCTATGGAATTGCACATTACTCTAAAGGACAAAAACTGGTCAAAGGAAGCTGAGCTTCCCTATCCCATGCCTACTAAAGCCAAAAGGATCGTGGCAGCCACAGACGAAGTCATTGCTCAAATTGAGGCCGGAAAATTTGATTTTGATATTTTGGTGGCCACACCAGCTCAGATGGGAAAATTGGTCAGATTTGCCAAAGTCTTGGGACCCCGCGGACTCATGCCCAACCCAAAGAATGGAACTGTAGCTGAAAATGTTGAGGCTGCAATCAAAAAATTGCAATCTGACAAATCAGTAAAGCTAAAAACCGAAAAAGATGGTCCAGCCGTCCACACGGTAGTTGGCAAGCTTTCTATGACTGACAAACAACTAGAAGAGAATGTTGCTGCCATAATGGCCGTCATGCCAGCGGGAAAGATCGCAAAAGTCATTCTCAAATCCACCATGTCTCCTGCTGTAAAATTGAGTATATAGATACTATAATAATTAATAATGCCCGATCGGTCTAAGTTATTGCGTTCATTAGTCGCTGTTGTTCTCTTGGTGTTGGCTCTCCCTTTGGGTGTCTATCTATCTCAGCGTAAACAAATCTACAAATCCAAAGCCTCGTCTCCTGGTGACTGCCGTTGTGACGGCAACAATATTATTTGTGAAACTGAAAATGGCTTTGAATTTAAAGGTGAAGACCCTAGTTGTACTACTGGTACACCCCCAGTATTTACCAAAGAGGAAAATCCTCAGGGGGAAATTGTCCAAACTACTTGGGTCAGCACCAGTACGACAGGCAGTAATACTGGCATTACTGCTGTTCCACAACCAACTCCCATTACCCCAGTAATTCCACCTGTCGAAAATATTTGTTTTTTGCCAGGAATGAATTGTGTTGGTGACGATTGGACATATGGCGTAGAGCTAGCCAAAAAACCAGCCAGCGCCATAAAAGACAACAAAAATCCAGCTCTAGTAGCAAAGCTAAAAGAACAAATCAAAGACCCTGAATTTACCAAGAATAATCCCGATGTTGTCAACGCTCTGATTGAATCAGACTCTAGTCTCAAACAAACAGTTGGAACCCAAACGGCCCCAACAGTATCATCAGAAGCCAATGCCCTGCGCGATGCCAAAACCAAAGAGTGTTCTGTAACCTTGGGGCTTTGTCCAATGATCGACCCAGTGTCACTGAAAGTGGTTGGCTGGGTTCCCTCTGACAAAGCAGTCTTTGGAACTTTCACCGATGCCATTGTCGCCAGATCGGGACTGAGTATTGGTGATGCCACAAAAACAATTGAAATAAATAAAGTAAATTACAAAGTCTATGATCCAAATTATTCTCTAGAAAATGCACTTAAAGTTACAAACGCTACAGAAATAAAAAAGATTGCAGACCAACAAAAAGTCGCAGTCGACACTAACGGAAGAATAATTATTGATGCCAAAAGATATGACCTGGATAAAATTCAGGCCCAAGTGAATGATTTCCAAAAACAACAAGAAGCGGCAGAGAAAGCAATTATTGACCAAATCAACAAAACCAATGATCTTACAAATATTATCTATCTACCTGAAAACACACAAAAACAAATCAGAGAACAAATTAAAAATAGTGAGGATATAAAAAGAGCGGCCGATGCTGCACTACGAGGAGATACTAGCGGCAAAGAAAAACTTTCAGACGCAGACCAAGCTCGAGTTGAAGAAATGGTCAAAAGTTCTCAGGACCAGCAAGAAAAAATCAACAATAAAATCAATGCATTACTAAACAATCCCGAAGATAAAGAAATAATACTTGCCAATCTCAGCTATGAAGATCGAACACGAGTAGAAACTGCAGTAGCCAAAGAAACTGAATATCGAAAAATATTTCCTGAATTAGTCGAAAACTATCAAGTTCAACTTGCCAACTTCATTTCCAATTGCTTGACTAATTTTAGACCAGATTGTGATGCCACAAAAGCAAAGATGAGTTCGTATCGCGACAAAATTCGCTCACAAGATTTTGAAA
>CAYHWU010000074.1:0-2238 GCA_964360495.1 uncultured Gammaproteobacteria bacterium | reverse complement strand
ACCCTGCCAACCCCGGCTCTTTCTGATGAACCTTGTAAAACTTTTGTAAATTATTTACAGAGATAATTGACATATTTGTTTAAGCAAAGCAGGCAATTCAAGCAAACCAAGCACTTCAGGCATTAAAGTTTTTCCAAGTGCCATTCTTGCCAGCCTCGTGCATTGATTTTATCATCTTTTTTAAAAGAAAATCAGTCGTACCACAAAGTTTGTCCAATTCTTTGAATTCATCTTCAGAAATCAAACCATCTTGATAACAATCGTCGATGTCACCTTTTGCTTCGCCTAGTGATCCAAGAGAAATATTAAGATAACGAATATAACCGCCCAACGATCCACATTTATATCCTTCCTGCATATTTTGTTTCACACTTCTGATGCAATCGCGTAGCTGGGTAACCCTTCTAAATTCAATTGGTTTGAACCTACCTGTTATGACATAAATCTCTCTCCGAAGCCTGTCAGCATTTTGCCAGACAATAAGTTTCTTATATCCTTCACCTGGTCCAATGCCTATTATGCTTGCAGTGCCTGTCGTGCTTGCCATGCCTAAAGTTATTATAGTACTACGAACTGGCTGAAGAGTAATTTAAAATAGACTTTTTCCAAACAAATCGAGCAATTATAAAAGTGAGTATAGAAAAAATCACACCAACGCCCAAATAACGGTAGTCACCTTTCATAATTATTTGAAAAGGAACAGAAACCACAAAAAGTATTGGAAATATATACAAAAATGTTCGTTCAATTGTTCGCTCAAAAACATTTAGTGGATAACCAGTAAATGTCAGCATGAATTCACTGCACAATCTCGGGATTCTCCTTGAATCCGGAAACTTAAATGACAAAGAAACAATAATTATAGAAAGCGAATAAACAATTATTGCTCCAGGAGTTAATGAAAGAAGTCCGATTGATAGAAATGCAATATTAATATTTAAGTTTCCATTTCTTACCGCGTTCCACATCACGTAAAACCCAGGCAACGCAGACAGTATTCCTGATACATATGGATTACCCACTGTAGTAATAAACATTGAATCAATTGGCTTTGTAAGAGTTGTATCAAGCCCTCCGGTTCTAATCAATTCAGGCAATCTAAACATCGACCCAATATAGATAAGAGAAAGAAGCATTTCTGAAACAAACATGTTCAACCCTATAAAAAATAACATTTCGTATCGGTTCCATCCCCCAACAATGTTTATATTTCTGTAAATCATGTCAAACATAAGTACAAATGCAATTTGATATCCCAGTTCAACTGACAATTCCAGAATTACACTAAAGGGAGAGTACGACAAAGTTGTCATGATGTTTCTTCTAAACAAACTTAGATAAATTCTTATGTATTTCTTAATTTCCATTTGCACTATAGTTTTTAATACCCAAATAAAAAATGAGTCTTCCTAAAATAGCAAATATAAATATCCATGCAGATACTTGTACAAGGTTTTGAATAATATCTGATGAACTTAGCTTTCCAGTAAAAAAGGCTACTGGAATATAGATAACAAACTTAAATGGTGACCAATCAATTATTTGTCGATATGCACCTGATGCAATGGTGATAGGGAAAGCCATACCTCCAAGTATTAGTCCGCATATTTTTTTGAGATGTTTGAACGACCAGACTTCGTCAAACCAAAAAGCCAATGGCGCTATTGTCATATCGATAATAAAATTTAGTATCATACCAAGCACAACGAATATAACAGCAGCAAATGGTGAGAATTTTATTTCATCAAGTGAGATAAAAGAACGAAAGACAATAAACAGTACAAAACAATAAATAGGTAGAACAAAAGAAAGAAATCCTATTTTTTCTGAAATCATTTTTACAAACTGGGTACGCCACAATTCAATAGGCTTTATCAAAAAACTCGAAAATTCTCCTAGGCGGATCTGATCTCCAAGATCATCGGCGATATTTGTAAACGTAATAAAATTAATAACAGGCAACAAAAGAAAATATATTATTGTCCCAGTTGAAGTATAGCCACCAATGTTTTGAGTATTTCTAAAAATAGCAATCCAAAGAACCAAACCCCCAAATACCGAAACCAACGATTCAATCAGCATCACCAATATATCCATCTTAAACTCTACTGCTGTTTGTATATAGTTCACAAACATTCTGGAATATTTCCTCATTTCTCTATTTTACTACAGAAGAACTTTAGTCACTTCCACCTTTCAGGTGGAAACACATATTATTTACAAAATTTAGCCTTGGTA
>CAYHWU010000073.1:0-2313 GCA_964360495.1 uncultured Gammaproteobacteria bacterium | reverse complement strand
ATGGCAGGCAGTTTGCCCATATTTTATGCAGCTATTTGTGGAAACCTAAAATCGAGAACAGACATAAATGACTTGTCGTCTGATGGAATATCTTCCCCATCTTCTTTCATACATTCGACAAAACCGCCAATGGCATCGATGGCCATTTTCCGTGCTTCATCCAAGGTCTTTCCATAAGTTACACAACCCTGTAAACTTGGAACAACCACAGTATATCCCCCATCAGATTCGGGTTGAAAAATCACATTGTATCTCAATATTTTCTCAGAAATTTTGTTCATAAAACCATTATATCACCACAATTCCAGTCCCACCTTTCAGGTGGGCTTTCTAATACTTATAACTTGCCAATATCATTCCTAGTAAAAATAACGTTGTTCCAACTCCTATAGTTATATATGTATAGAATCTCTTTTTTTGTTTTCGCTCCAATATATGCCTCGACATTTCTGGTAGGATAGTTCCTATTGACGAGTAGTACCACTGATGGTACCATTGGTTTATGAACACTTTATCTTCTTCTATTCCCGCCAATGAAGCTCGAGCCAATTTTTACCAAATTTTGGATGAAGCCGCTGACAAATTACGCCAATTTACCGTTACTTTACGGGGCAAATCTAAAGTGGTTATTATGGCTGCGGAAGAGTTTGAAGGCTGGCTAGAAACCCTGGAAATCATGTCTGATAAAAATTTGGTTGCAGACATTAAAAAAGGCTTGGCATCAAAAAAGAGATATACTGAAGCTGAAGTGAACAAAATTTTGAAGTGGTAAAATAAAACAAATGGAATTATTCTTTAAAGATGTTGCAATTAAACATCTAAAACAGATCAACCTCAAGGATTTACAAAAAGCCAAAAGAAAATTTGAAGATTTAAAGGCCAACCCCTTTTTAGGTAAACCACTTCATGGTAAATTGTCTGGTGAAAGAAGTATCCGCGCTTGGCCCCTGAGAATAATTTATACTTTTGATTCTGCAAAGCAAATTATTGAGATTATTACAGTTGACTATCGAGGGAATGTCTACAAATAATTTATGCCTTACTGAGATTTTTCAAAAACTCATCATTATTATCTGTCTTTTTCATCTTGGTGATCAGAAGCTCTGTGCGTTCATCGTCATTTAGCATATCCAACATTCTTCTCAACTTGTTGATATCTTCATAACGCTTGCCCAAGAGCTTCTCATCTCCTCGAGTTCCGGAATTCATGAGAGAGAAAGATGGGAAAATGCGGCGATCTGCCAAACGGCGATCGAGATGCAATTCCATGTTTCCAGTACCTTTGAATTCTTCGTAAACCAAATCATCCTGACGTGATCCAGTATCGACTAAACATGTTCCAATGATGGTCAGAGATCCACCCTCTTCGACGTTTCTGGCTGCTCCAAAAGCTTTCTTGGCAGGATAGATAGCTTCAGCCGAAAAGCCTCCAGACATCATTCTCCCAGAATTTCCAGAGATCATGTTGTAGGCCCGAGCCAGTCTGGTTATGGAATCCAAAAGAATAAAGACGTCTTTGCCCATTTCCACCAAACGCTTAGCTCTTTCCAGAGCGAGTTCAGCGATTCTTACCTGTTCAAGAGGAGGATCATCAAAGTTACTTGCAGCAACTTCTCCTTTTAGACTTCTAGTAATTTCGGTGACTTCTTCTGGACGTTCTCCAATGAGAACTGCCATCAAATGCATGTCTGGATAATTTGTACTCAAAGCTTCTGAAATCTCTTTCATTAGCCAAGTTTTTCCAGCTTTGGGTTGGGCAACAATTAAGCCTCTTTGACCTTTGCCAATGGGAGCAATTAGATCAATGATTCTTGTCGATAAAGTCTCAGCTTTTGTTTCTAATATCAATTGCGAATCTGGAAAAATGGCAGTCATTTCATCAAAGACTGGACGATTGCCAATTTTGTCGACAGCGACAGCATTGACGGTTTCGACTTTCAAAAGTCCCCAATATCTTTCATTCTCTTTTGGTTCTCGGGCTTGGCCTCCAACCTTGTCCCCTTTTCGCAAATTGAATCTTCGGATTTGTGAAGAGCTAATATAAACATCTTTGGAAGAGGGCAACATCTTGGGACGCAGATAGCCATGGCCATCGGGAGTAATATCCAAATACCCTTCCACAAATTCGGTCGGCAAATTGGCATCGGGAATCTCAAACGAGGTTACAGGCACAGGCACAGGACGCAAAACACTGGGTTTAAACCCTGCAACTCGTCCGACAGTACGCACGGTACCTGGACGCATCATGGAGACTATTGAACTCCCGTTATTGTTGTCATTCATAAAAACTTCTTTTGCCCGAAGAGGAAACTA
>CAYHWU010000072.1:0-2353 GCA_964360495.1 uncultured Gammaproteobacteria bacterium | reverse complement strand
ATAATTCTTACTTCATATTCTAAATCAATATCAAAATTCTTTTTGACATCTGCTCTCATCATTTCAGCATAGTCGAAGATTTCTTTCCCGGTTGCGCCACCAAGGTTAATTATGACTAGCGCGTGTTTGTCAAAAGTACTAACATTACCTATTGTTCTTCCTCTCCAACCCAATTCATCGAGCAAACGGCCTGCTGGAATTTTTACCAAGTCTGAATCGACTTCTGTTGGATAGAGCATCTTTTCGATCGGATATGCCTGTAATTCCTTTATTTGAGAACTGAGCCTTAAGTACTTTTCGCGAGTGACAAAAGGATTTTTAAAGAATGATCCAGCAGTTCCGATTTTGGTCCAGTCAGGCATTTTGATTTTGCGAATATTGATAATAGCTTGGGCAATATCTTGAATACGATAGGGAGGAGTGGCAAATTTAGCTAATTCGTCTTTGAGTGATTCGTAACGAGAATGATAGTCAGTACTAAATTGGGCGCTCTTTGATAATTTATAAATTACTTTGATAATTAAGTATTTTTTTAAGTCACTGTTGCGATAGGTAAAACCGCATTGATCATGAGTAAGTCTTTCGTATTTTTTAGTTTGTAAATCATAGATTTCCACATTTTGAACAAGATCACCCTGATTCTGACCATAAGCTGCAATATTTCCAGCGGCAGCAGCTCCCACTGTCCCCGGTATTAAAGCCATATTCTCTAGCCCGGACCAATTACTGGTAACTGTCCACATGACCAGCTCATGCCAGTCTTCGCCTGCTGCTACTTCCACAATTACTTCATCATCATTTTCTGAAATAATTTTTTTGCCTTTCAGATTTACATGAACAACTGTGCCGTCAAAATCTTTTGTAAACAAGACATTGGCGCCATGTCCCAAAAACAATATTTCACCAGAAATATTTTTTAATTGTTCGACATCTGTTAACTCTATTAAATCACGGGCTTTTGCGGGAACACGAAGTGTATTGAAATTGGTTAAGTCCAGCATAAGCTAATTATACCCCCTCTCCCTTCGGGTATCTCCCCCTCTGCAGGGGGAGAGAGTAAACTATTGTTATGGCAATTGAAAAACGGCCATACATATATAATGTTCCAAATCTTAAATACAAACGTCAGTATTTGCGTAACAATGCGACAGAAGTAGAAAAGATACTATGGAACAGGTTAAGAAATTCACAATTAGGTTATAAATTTCGCCGTCAATTTAGCGTACGTGGTTATATTCTAGATTTTTATTGTCCATCTCTAAAATTAGCAATCGAGTTAGATGGAGGAATTCACAAGTTTAAAACTCAATATGATAGATATCGCGATCAGTTTTTGGAAGCGATGGAAATTAAAACGATACGTTTTTTAAACGATCAAGTAAAAAATAATCTGTCAGATGTAATCAAAAAGATAGTTGAATATTTTCCTCCTCCTGCGTAGGAGGAGGTGTCCGTCAGGACGGAGGTGGTATGAAAAGACTTTTGAATACTTACACTTCCTCAATATCTGCCCCTAGTTTTTTTAAGTTTTCAACAAAATTTGGATGACCTCTGTGAATGGCGTCAGCGTTGAGGATGGTAGTTTCGCCTTCGGCAATTAGTCCGGCCATAACCATAGAGATGGCAGCCCTGATAATATATGGAGCTTCCAAAGTTGCCCCTTTTATTTTGTTGCCACCAGTCACCAAGACACGGTGGGGGTCACACATAATAATATTGGCACCGAGCTTAGATAGTTCCGATGTCCAAAAAAGTCCAGCTTCATACATCCAATTGTGAAATAGAGCTTGACCAGCTGGGGAAGCGATGGCCAGGGGAATGTAGAGTGGTAGCATATCGACGGGTAGAGCTGGCCAGGGCTGAGCGCGGACTATCATTGGTCCACGGGTCTTACTAATTTTTATTTGTTGGTTAGCGCGAACAATAGCAGTGTTGTCTTCATATTCGATCTTGATACCAAATTTTCTAAATTCACGATTGATGGTGGTAAAGAATTCAGGAATTGCGTTTTTGACGCGGATCTCTCCGCCAGTCAAAGCACCCAGAGCCAAGAAAGTGCCTATCTCATAATGATCGGAGATCACTCTATAAGAAATTCCCTTGAGAGATTGCTTTCCAACGACAGTAATAATATTTGAGCCAATGCCAGTTATTTTCGCCCCGGCCAGATTTAAAAAATTACAGAGATCTTGAACATTGGGTTCACAAGCTGCGTTACTGATGACAGTCGTCCCAGAAATACTAGTTGCCAACATGATGGCATTTTCGGTGGCAGTTGGACTGGTTTCCAAAAGTTCTAGTTGTGAAGCTTTTGCATTTTTACCATCTAAAATCACTCCACCATTAGTTTCCA
>CAYHWU010000071.1:0-2375 GCA_964360495.1 uncultured Gammaproteobacteria bacterium | reverse complement strand
GTAATTCATAATTCTTAACTCGTAATTCAGAGCTTTCACAAAGCTTTGCCACTCTGGCAACCAAGTTTCCCAGTCCATTGGCAAGGTCTGAGTTGTAAGTTTCAACAAATTTCTCCTCCGAGAAATCACCATCGGTAAATGGTGAAGTCTTTGCAAGACAGTAGTATCGCAAAGGATCGGCACCATATTTTTCTATAAGAGGTATTGGATCGTAAACATTTCCCAGAGTCTTGGACATCTTTTGACCATTAACTGTGTAATAGCTATGCACAAAAAGCTTCTTTGGAAGTTTGAGCCCTGCTGACATCAAGAAAGCTGGCCAATACACAGCATGGAATCTGATAATTCCTTTGCCAATGACATGTAGATCAGCTGGCCACCATTTGTTATATTTCTCATCGTCCCAGCCAAATCCGATGCCAGATTGATAAATGTTCAAGGCATCCATCCAAACGTACAATCTCGAATTTCTATCGCCTGGAACCGGCACTCCCCAATTTCTTGCCCGCTTGTTGCTACGAGATATACTTATGTCATTCAACCCTCCCCGTACAAAATTTAATATTTCGTTCTTTCTTTCTTCAGGGATTATTTCCAATTCTCCAGATTCGATTAGCAGTCTGATAGCTTCCTGATATTTAGATAATCTAAAGAAATAGTTTTCTTCTTCAACTTCGTCAAGTTTTTTTCCAGGATGTTCTAAACACTCACCGTTTTCGTCTAACTCTTCTTTTTCGTAAAATGTCTCACACCCCACGCAATACAATCCTTTATATGCCCTTTTGTAAATATCACCATTTTTATCGCAGAGTTCCCACAACTTCTGACTTGAAAGATAGTGAGTTTTTTGATTGCTTCCTCTTTGCCATATATCAAACTTTGCGTCAAGAAGCTCGGCTAATTTTTCAAACCAGATATTATTTTTATCGATGAATTCTTGTATAGGTAACCCTTCTTTTTCAGCAGCCTGCACATTTTTCAAGGCATTCTCATCTGCCCCCGACAGAGTCAAAACATCATCTCCAATCAGTTTATGATAACGAGAAATTACATTTGTTTGGACAAACTCTAGAGCTAATCCTACATGTGGCCTAGCATTAACATAAGGTATCGATGCTGTGATATAAAATTTTTTGTTCATGATTCTTTATAACATAATTCTAACTGGATATTGTCAGGATCGCGGAAGGCCAACACCCACAAATTATTTGACAATTTCTTAATTTCTCCGTGCTTAATATTATTTTCATCAAAAAACTTGATAGCTTGGTCTATATTTTCCACTTCAAACGACACATGATCTAAGCCAGTAACCGTTTCATCAAAATTCCCTTTTGATTTATTGTGGGTGGTCAGTCCGAGATAAAAGTTTCCCACGGAAAACATTACAAAGTCGGGATATTCGGCTACACATTTAAATCCAGGTAATGATTCATAAAATTTCTTAGAAACTTCTAAATCTCTAACCGTCAGTTTGATATGATGAATTTTGGTTATTCTAAAGCTCATAAATGTTCAATAATTTGTCCTAATTTTAACCCATATTTATCTCTGGCGTTGCCGAGGTTTACCGCTAGTTCAAGAAGATCACTACTACCATTCAATATTAACGGTTTTCCGTTGCCAACATCCGAGAAAGTTTTGACTAAGGGTAGACCAAAAGTATTTTGTCCAAATACTTTTGCATTGCCGTAGTTATCGATATGCAAAATCTGTCCTTGTTTAAAATCCAGTTCCTGAATTTGTTTAACTTGCTTACAACCAAAGTCATCTGGTAGATAATTTTTGGATAATAATACTGCCACTTTGACAAACACATCTCGTCCATGAAAAGTATTCGAAACTTGGTCAAAACAACTTTCATTTATTTGCCAAATAGTCTCTAAACCTGGTGAAGCTGCCTGCCACAAAAGTCCGTTGTCAGGACCGACAAACCAGAAATCTTTGGTTTTGATTATTATTCCCGCCCTGTCACTTCCCACTCCAGGATCGACAATCCCGACATGAATTGTCCCAGGGGGACAATGTTTAGCCAGTTGCCAGATGCCATAAGCTCCTTCAAGAATAGAAAAAGGCTCGACATCATGATTTTCGATCAGTTGCCCATTAAAACCTAGAGAATAGATGACCACCTTCAATTGTGAAGTGGCGAATTGGTCTTTAAAATCGGTTGTGATAGTAATCATAGAACTAAAAAACCCGCTCTCGCGGGGTTGGTTAAATAACACAAACGCCCCGCTTACACGGATCTCATTTGCATCATCATGATAACTTTTTGATTCATCATAAGTATTATATCACCAAAATTTATTTTGGCAAGAATTTCTTTATTTTCTCTTCCCAGACAGTGGCCCATTCATCAGCAGACAGATATT
>CAYHWU010000070.1:0-2443 GCA_964360495.1 uncultured Gammaproteobacteria bacterium | reverse complement strand
TTTCTACCGGAAACTGCTTTTTCACCAAATTTGCAAACTTTTTAGTAATAAGAATGGCACCCTGTTTTTTCATTTTATTCAATATGAATTATATACCATTGTCAAATTATGGGTGGGTTTCACCATTGCAGCCAGTTGGTCTATTTACGGTGTCCATATATCCAATTAATCGTTTTTTATTTCCCCAAGCACGAAAATGTATTTTTTGGCCACATCTATCACACTTTTTATCGCAGTCACCCATCTGAGTTAATCCAACAGTTTTCGCGAGATCCTCGTCTTTGACACCACTAGCCTTATTAAATAAACATTCGGTTCCCATGAGTACAATCTTAATCTGTGTAACCGCCTCATTCTTGACCCAAGAATGACAGCTTTTTCACCAAAGATCACAAAAAGTACTCTCTTTTTAACCCCTTTACTATATACATATCAAAGTACATCTTATTGACAATAAGCATGTCCTGTAGTATCTTTTGCATATGGCAGAACGCTTATTTGGTAGACAACATAGAATTCCAGGTGAAATAGAAACCGATGGGATTGCAAATCTTTGGATTTTAAAATTTGTGTCGGGTACAGTCACTTTTAATTCAGTGGCTGAAAATGATATACATAGTATAAAAGTTAAGAATTTGAGGGTGAGGAGAAGCTGGACTGGGCGAAGATATGTTCAGACTCGTTTTGAAGAAATTGGTGAAGATGGCAAAAAGCGAAGATATAGGATTCAGTGCCCCATTGAATTGGAAGATTAAGTGAGATATAATACCCTCTGTTACCTAAGACAGTTGGCACAAAAATAAGCCCAACCGAGGCAAATATGACAAAAAGAGAGATTAAACCCCAAAAAACTATGCGCGTCGCTTCTTTGCGTGATTTGATCCAAAAAGCCAAATCTGTGGCTGTGGTTAATTACACCAAAATGACTCCTCCTCAGGCTACTGACCTACGCAAACAAGTTCAAGCTGCTGGTGGTGAGGTCAAAGTCGAAAAAAACACACTTTTTAAAATAGCTTCGGGTTTACCACTTGAACTTCATGGGTTGTCCGCTTTTGTGTTTTCAAATAACGATGAGATATCTGCTCTAAAAATCGTCTCTGACTTTATCAAGAAAAATAATGTCTTAAGTTTCAAATCAGCGGTCTTAGGTGACAAGATTTTGACTAGTGAAGAAGCTATCTTACTCTCTCAAACACCATCAAAAGAGGCCAGTATAGGCAAACTACTTTATTTGTTAAATTTTAATATGTCCAAACTAGTTAGGACACTGAAAGAGGTGACTTTTAAAAATGAATGACAAATTACAAAAAATAGTAGATCTTGTAGCCGAGCTAACAGTCATAGAAGTGGCTGACTTGGTCAAGCTTTTGGAAGAAAAGTTTGGAGTCTCCGCAGCAGTTGTGGCGACTGCGCCCGCCGGAGCTTCAGCGGAGGAGGGGCCAAAGGAAGAAAAGACTTCCTTTACAGTCGTCTTAACAAATGCCGGTGCCAACAAAATTGGTGTCATTAAAGCATTGCGCGAAATCAATCCTAACCTTGGCCTTAAAGAAGCCAAAGATCTATCCGAAAAGGCCGGTGCTGAAGTCTTGAACGACGCTAAGAAAGAAGCAGCCGAAGAGGCCAAAGCAAAATTGGTCACTGCTGGAGCAACAGTTGAGCTAAAATAAACAAAAATATCTCCACAAAAAATTCCCCTCTATACAAGGGGAATTTTTTTGTTCATAATTGATAAATAGAACCTATTAAAACCTGATAATCCTGCCTCAAATGTCCGACCACCTGCTCAGTATCTCGGAAGCCAGCAAAAAGCTGGGAGTTGCTGCTGTCACACTTCGTCTCTGGGAACGTCAAGGAAAGATACAATCTCTTCGCACTGGTGGCAATCAACGGCGCTACTCTAGCGCCATGCTTGAGACGTTTTTGCAGAGCAAAACCAAACCACAAATCACTGAGGTGGTACCACCACAAGAAACTCCAATTTACAAACCCATTCTACTTACTCCCCTTCTTTCCAATCTGCAAAAACAAGTTTTGGCTTGGACTTTGGCTATTGTAATTTTGGCTGGAGGTGGTGTAGGAGTATACAAAAACTATTCTCCTGGATTTGGTATTTTAGGAAAAAATATTGCCGCAAGTACTGAAAGTTCGAGTGGTTCAGTACTCGCAGCTGAGACTGTCAATGACGATTACCGTTTTGTCGTCAATGTCCCATCGCTTTTTAACAAAGATATTACTGCTCCTAATATTATTTACGGACTAACTGCTGGAGCCAACATCACCATTACTGGTGGCCAAAACCCAACTATAACTGCCACCGACCAAACCACAAGTCTCAAAATATTTAAAACGGTTAAAGTCGGTAGTACCGAAATTAGTGCTGGAACAAATACCGACACTTTAGAGTTAGTTGCTGGGTCAAATGTTACTCTTTCTACATCTGACA
>CAYHWU010000069.1:0-2484 GCA_964360495.1 uncultured Gammaproteobacteria bacterium | reverse complement strand
TATAATTAGTCGAACATGGATGACAAAACCCACGTTTCGCAAAAGGTTTTAAGATTTTTGTTAAAACGTAGCCACAATCCAGAAATAGCGCAAGAAGTATTGCAAGAAACTTGGGTGGCAGCCCTCAAGTCATATCACATCTTCAAGCATAAAAGTTCTTATTTCACTTGGGTTTGTAAAATCGCTCTCAACAAGCTCTCTGATTATTATCGTGATCAAGTCCGCCACCAGTCTCACTTCGTCGTCCCCGCGATAGAAAAATTTAATTCCATTTTTGACCCCTCCCTCTCTCCCGACGAAAAACTGGCCTTGGGCGAATTAAAGTTAAAAGTAAACAAATGTTTGAATTTATTGCCTATGGAATATAGACAACTATTACAACTACGCTATTATGAGCAGTTAACTTGTCGGGAAATAAGTATTAGGTTAAAGATTCCCGAAAGAAGTTTGGAGGGAAAACTTTATCGGGCCAAAAAATCTCTGGCTAAAGTATTTAGGACTTCATTCTGAGGGAATTTTTGCAAAGCTTCCCTTAAAAATGTTTCAATTTCCTGTTTATCCCCTCTTTTTTGTAGCAGGATGGCTAAATTTTCATAAGCTAAATAATAATCAACTCTCGCAATACTTTTTTTGTACAACTCTTCAGCCTTGGCAAAATCGCCTTGTCTTTGGTAGACAGCCCCCAAATTATTGTAGGGAAACCACCAGCGGGGTTGAAGTTGAATGGATTTTTCAAAATGGTTGCCCGCCTGTAAAATGTCTCCTTTTCTAAACAACTCTACTCCATAATTATTTTCTAGCTCATAGCTAGGAGGTGAATTTTTGATAGCTTGCCCGTATAGCATTAGACCATCGTGCCATTCAAAGTTTCTAATAATAGTTCTCAAAGATAGAAAAATTACTATTAAACTCAATAATATAACCGAAAGCTTTTTATCGCGACAAAACCCCGATTGTAAAATCGTGGGTTGTCCATATTCGGACGAAGTCCGACAGCGAGAAGATACCCCGACCGTGAGGTTGTGGGTAGATTCATTTAGGTGGTCAAACAAAATAGCTACCACTCCCATAAAACCGATTAATGGAAAATACAACCACGTTTCATCAAGTGTTCCATCTAGAGGTACGATGAGACTGCTAACTAACGCTATTCCCATCAAAAACCAAATAAACATGATCCATGCTGATTTATTTTTGATTTTCAACAAAAGTATTAAACAGATAATTAAAAACAAAGCAACCAATACTCCCCAGCCCCAAAATTGAACATCAGAAATATTTAAAACCACCCAATGTTGGGAGATAGTCAGGCGTATAGGCCAAAAAATTAATCTCAAATAATTACCAAAAATAGATGACAATGTCAGAAATCTTTCATAAAAACTGGCTTGGGTTATCAGAGCCAGATCCAGCTTGGGAATATTAGTTTGGGTAAACAACCGGAACATCGCGTACATCCCCGTGGCCGAAAATACTGCGGGCATACTCTTTTTGGAAAATATGAGTAATATCGGAATTAAAATAATAGCCGATTCTTTACTCAAAAGTGCCAAAAGAAGAAATGCCCCTGTCCAAAATGACTTCTTTAGATTTATTAAAGCCAACAACCCGAATAATGTATACAACACATCTCCAACACTGGCAGCATAGACTACAGTCTTGGAGATTCCGGAATGGACTATCCAAACCAAACTCATCCAACCTGCCCATTTTTCATTTGCAAACTGGCTGAATAGTTTGAATATTAAAATACCATTTATTAAATGCAGGATGATTTGAAAAAAATGATACCCAAAAGCATTTAAACCAAAGACTTTGTATACCAGCATGTAATAAATGGTCACCATTGGCCGATAAAATCCCTTAGCCAGTCCCGCGCCCCCAGTATCAAAAGTCCCTCCCCCAAAGGCTTGACCGAAGTTTAATAGAGATCTGATTGCGGGGTTACCTACAATTTGAACTTCATCGTCCCAAACAAAACCATTTCCCAAGCTGTTCAAAAAAACCAAGCCACCAGTTATAATTAAAGCCACGACCCATTTATTCATACCTATAACTATAAGTATAATATATGCCAAAGTTTGAAGATTCAATCATAAACGGATTAGCTAAGAAATACGGAGAAATTGTTCGGAAATCACGTCCCAATGTCTTTGAAGATATTGTGGATAGTATTATTTCTCAGCAATTGTCTGTTAAAGCAGCTGCAACTATTCTAGACCGAGTAAAAAGCTTATTCGCGGATAGGAAAATTACTCCAAATTTATTATTGAACCTTGATGATTTATCATTACGCAATTGTGGCATGAGCTGGGCCAAAGCCAAATATGCTAAGGATTTAGCGACCAAAACTCTAGATGGGACACTTCAATTGGATAAATTAGATCAGATGTCAGATCAGGAAATAATCGATCATCTAGTCATAGTCAAAGGCGTTGGTCAGTGGACAGCCGAAATGATTTTGATGTTTACGCTCGTCCGCCC
>CAYHWU010000068.1:0-2521 GCA_964360495.1 uncultured Gammaproteobacteria bacterium | reverse complement strand
AGTCTAGCATCTTCTGCCGAGGCCTCGGTAAACATTTCTGCAAGAACAATGGTCATTTCATTGCGACTGGCAATTCCTTCTAATTTTTGAAGATATTTAGAAAAAGTGCTGAAGTTCATCTGATATAACTTTTTAAGTAGAAGTAGCCAAAGGCTACTACCACCATAAATAGTGTCCCCAATACTACATTAAACCAACCATTTTCGTAACAGGTAATTTTGTAGACTCCTTCCCCCATTAAGGTCAATCCAAATAAAGTGGGTAGCGTAAGCATTACGTAGAACATTTGTGCATCAAGTGTCATATTATTTTTTCAAAATATATCTTGCAGCTTTAGTCGATCCTTTCTTTTCAACTACTCCATTTTCAAGCAAATATTTTAGATCTCTTAAAATCGTGTCTTCGGATACCATAGAGAGGAGTGACCTGGCTGCAGCCATACCGATTTCACCATGAGCATTGAGATATTCGACTAGTTTCATCTGTCTTTCGGACAAGCCAATTTGCTTGCCATGTTTTTCTTTGATTTTAATATCGATCGACAATTCGCGAACGCGATCTTTAATTTTTGAAAGTTCTATGGCTAGAGCTTTGGTAAAGACCTCAAGCCATGGGGTAATATCACGGTCTTCGAGCTTTGTGGACTGATTGGAGACCTGCATCAAGGCACCAAAGTATTCATCGGCATGCTTGTCAAAATATTCTTCCAAGGCAAAAAGTCTTTTGATATCATAGTCTTCTGAAAATAAGACCAGAGTAGCCAGAGCGCGAGCGGTACGGCCGTTACCCTCAATAAAAGGATGAATGGCTACCAAGACATAATGAGTGATAGCTGCGCGAATTACAGGGTGTTCACGTCTACCATATTCACTATTTAGCCATCTTAAAAAATCATCGATCAAAAAGGGTACTTCCAGAAACGATGGAGGTCTAAAACCTACTTCACCTGTGACTGAGTTTTTCAAAACTACTTGGGACTCACGAAACTCCCCCACCTGGGCATCGGGAATAAGTTTGTCGATAACCAATTTATGCAAATCAAATAAAATCTCTCGAGTGTAAACAATTTCATTTTTACGATCAGCAAGTTTCTCGATATAATCGAGAACTTTTCGATAATTGATAACTTCTTGGATATCGCGCTCACGAGCCACCACCTCGTCACTGTTGCCTTCGAGAATGGTTTTAGCCTGAGCAAAAGTTAGGTCATTTCCCTCTAAAGCAGTTCCAAAGTGAACTGCCCGAACTCTGGCATCGTCTTGGAATTTGGCTTCCCAAGCAGGAACAAGGGGGGCGTTTTCAATGACTTCTCGAGCTGCCTCAACCTGACCAATTTGCCTCAAAATTGCAGTTGTAATAGTGTATTTTGGTATATACATAAACAGTAGTACGTTAATCCTACGGTAAATATGCGGTAAATGCAAGAGTAGTGTATAATCAATATTTGTGTTTGCCGATTTTCCACTTGCCTTATCTTACGACGACGTACTTTTGGTACCCCAGTACTCCCAAATCAAATCCAGATCAGAAGTCGATTTGTCCACAAATCTCTCCCCCAGACTCAAAATAAAACTCCCCATACTTTCAGCCAATATGAATCATGTCACCAATGTAAAAATGGCAATTGCCCTAGCCAGACTTGGAGGCTTGGGAATAATTCCCAGATTCAATACAGCAAACGAGGAAGCAGATCTCGTTAGCCTAGTAAAAAAAGAAAATCTTTTAGTGGGCGCAGCTATTGGCTGCAAAGAAGATTATCTAGAAAGAGCCCAAGCCCTCGTAAAGGCTGGAGTAGACGCTTTGGTTTTAGATGTGGCTCATGGACATATGCAAACTGTTCTTGATACATTAACCAATCTTAGAAAAACTTTTCCTGAGGTGACTATTATTGCCGGCAATGTCGCCACTTATGAAGCTAGTTGTGACTTATTTAAGTTGGGGACAGATTGCGTCAAAGTAGGTATTGGACCTGGAAGTATTTGTACAACCAGAATCATGACCGGATCTGGTGTCCCCCAAATCACGGCTATTTTGGAAGCGGCCAGAGCAGCCAAAGAGCACAACAAAACTATAATAGCTGACGGTGGCATCAAGAATTCTGGAGATATTGTCAAAAGCTTAGCGGCAGGTGCCCACTCTGTGATGCTTGGCAATCTTATTGCCAGTAGCGATGAAGCTCCTGGAGAAATAGTTGTCGTAAACAACAAAACTTACAAAAAATACAATGGTTCGACAACGTTGAAAGAGAATCATGTCGAAGGAGTGGCAGGCCTTGTTCCCAGTCGCGGTCCCCTTTCTCAAATAATTCAAGAGCTTGTAGAAGGTATTAAATCTGGTCTTTCCTATTCTGGAGCCAAGAATATTTTAGAACTTCAAGACAAAGCCAAATTCATCCGCATATCTTCCCAGGGTCTTCGCGAATCCAACGCTCACGATGTAGTTATTACAAATTAATGATTTGGTATTCTTTCATTTCAGACAAGAGGTGTTCGTCGGCTGTTGTGGCAATAACTTGACCAGG
>CAYHWU010000067.1:0-2545 GCA_964360495.1 uncultured Gammaproteobacteria bacterium | reverse complement strand
AATTTATCCAAGTCATGACAGGTTTTATACCCAAAGAGGCTGCTGCATGTTTGACGGCCTCAATGACACAGATATACGAATCCTTGAGGACATAGTTACCCGTCGAGAAGTATTTACCCACCATGGCTATTTTGACTTCTTTCTTGGCTTTCTGGGTTCTCTCGACAAACTTTTTCCACTCTAAAAGAGTATTTTTCGTCGAACGCAGCCCCAAAGCCTTGATAACTTTTAGTGAGAAGTTTTGCTGCTCCAAAAAGAGTGGCACCTCATAGATATCATCGAGATCTGGATTGGTAATAATATTTTCATTGTGGGTGTTGCAAAATAGAGCCAATCTTTCTCGTCTTTTGAGATCAATTTCTTTTTCACTTCTGGCTATCAAAAAATCTGGCTGAATACCCATGGAATTTAAAATATGGACTGACTGCTGAGTGGGCTTACTCTTCAGCTCGCCAATACTTTTGATGACGGGCAAATATGAGACATGGACATGGAGAACATTTTTGGGTTCACGCAGTTTCATAATTCGATTGGCCTCAAAAAACAAACCATTTTGATATTCACCGACTGTTCCTCCAAGCTCAACTATTACGACTTGAGCCTTGTTGGCACTACCTGCTTTTTGAATGCGCCCAATTATTTCGTCGGTGACATGAGGAATGGCCTCGACATCTTCTCCCCCATAACCAAAGGCACGCTCGCGGTCTATAACAGATTTGTAGACCTGACCTGTCGTCATATAATTTTCGCGGTGTAAGTCAGTATTTAAAAATCTTTCGTAGTGCCCCAAATCCTGATCTGTTTCTAGGCCATCCTCAGTCACAAATACTTCACCATGCTCGGCAGGTCTTATCGTCCCAGCGTCGACATTGAGGTACATGTCTATTTTTAAATTAGTAGTTTTTATTCCTCTTGAATTTAGAAGTAGTCCGAGTGACGCTGCTGTTATCCCCTTTCCCAGTCCCGAAATCACTCCCCCAGAAACAAAGATGTATTTAATTGCTGACACTTACAGTTTTTATCAGTAAATACTCTCCAGGTCAATACGAACTATTTCTTTTTAGAACGATCACGCAATGTGGGATAAACAACAATGGCTACAGCTAAAAGAACAATGGCTCCAATAAGATAAAATGTTTGCAACGAATTCATACACTACCTCCTTTCAATAGATGTACGCTAATTATAAAACTTCCTGCAGCCAAAACTAGTCCCGATATTAAAACATTAATACTAATAGTTTCACCAGTAAATATTGGGGAAATGAGTGATGCGAAGAAAACAATACTAAGATTACCCAGTACTTCTGCTATATGAGCCACCTGATCATCATTTAAGTGAATCATAAATTTATTATATTACAGAACATTTAACGTAAACAATCTGGTGCTAATTTGAAACCCGCATCTTGGGCCTCTTTTTCACTACAAAAATATCCTTCGTCTGTATCTAGATCTAAAACAATATATTTGTAATGTCTACAGGTTGGCAGATGATAAAGCCTATCTCCAGTGCCTTTGTCAATATTGCCTTTAATTTTGCAACTAGAATTAATATCATCAGAAACTGTCTTTTTACACTCGGGTCCAAAAATACCCAACTTGTTTTGGATGGCCTCATGCCCCGCAGTTTTTATTTCTTCTGACCTGGAATTTGGATCGTAATTCAACTTTGCAAGGCCCTGCCTTGCAATTTCTTCATTTATTAATTTACCGTCCACATAAACCAAGCCCATTCTCCTGCCATAGGTGTCTCTCTTTTCTTCTTTTAGAACTATGATTTTGTTTAGAACCAGTTTACTCAAAGCTTCTCGCGCCTCCTCACTCTTACACTTACCTAAATCTGGCGCATTGATGCCTAAAAGCCTAACCCTGTCTCCTGACTTTAACCAAAAAGTATCTCCATCGTAAACACTTGTCACCCTCATTTGTTCTCTGTTTTTCCAAACAAAATAGCCGTTGAAAAATAATGAGACTACAATTATCAGCCAAACTGTAACCTTCTTCACCATATTTTTAACGAGTCCACGATTGTTTGATACTCATCTAAGCCAGATGGCTTGTCAGGAGAATTGTAAATAAGCTGAATCGCATAGTCTCCTCGATCTATAATTGACTCAATCAACTTGCCAGTGTCTTCAAAATCAATTAATTTGTTTTTGTAATTTTCTGCTGAAACAAGATATCTACTATACGGCAATACCAAGACACTGATTACCGTCTGTTCCCAAACCGGCCTACCTATTGGCCTAAAATAAACACCCAAATTGTCTGGCAAATAATAAATTTGATAATTTGTTGGATATTCTATGGAGAAGTGATACTTATTGTTTGTATATTTACCAGGATTTCTGATATTGGTGTCGAAGTAATTACACCAAACCACAACTAAACACAGGAAAATTATTGTTAATAATTTTCTCATTTGAATAAATAATAGCACAAAAAAGCACTGTGCTGCCGGCCATGACCTACCTTCATATCCCGTCGCCGGGAAACTATTATCAGCGCTGGCGCGTTTTACGGTTCTGTTCGGAATGGAAAGA
>CAYHWU010000066.1:0-2663 GCA_964360495.1 uncultured Gammaproteobacteria bacterium | reverse complement strand
ACGGCCACATGATTGTTGCCAGCAAAGAACAACCCCTCTCCAACTTCGGCTGAGAGGAGTAAATGTTTTTCTCCCTCAGACAAGTAAAAGACATCGGCCACTTTGTCGATGGCAGCAGGTGATTGTTTCATTAGAAATTGAATTGAAGAGTTAGTGACAATGGCTTTGCCAAAATCGGTATTCAAGAAATCTTCCACATCTTGAGTAATTGTGGTTAGTCCCAAGAAATATTTACGAGCCCGTTTGGCAATGCCATAGAGGAATGCAGCTGAGTCGGGTGAGCGCATCAGGTACCAAGCTTCGTCAACGATTAAAAGACGTTTTTTGATATCGCGGCGCATCTTGGTCCAGATGTAATCGAGAATTATAAAAATGGCAATGGGTTTAAGCGAATCCTCAAGATCGCGGACAGAAAAGACGGTGAAGGGATTGTTTAGTTCGACATTGCTGGGTTGGTCAATGATTCCAGCAAAACTGCCTTTGACAAATTTTTCAATTCTGTCTGCTAGGGATCTGGACATGGCATCTTCCATGCCAATCAAAGCTTTGTAGAGATCTTCCATCAGAGGTGGAGTTCTTTTTTGTGTCTCAGGGTCTTGAGTAATGCCTTTGGCTTTGTAGGTAGCAACCAGAGCTCGGTCGAGGATGGCTTCTTCGGAGGGGGAAAGTTGACCCATGACTACTTTAAACAAAGAATGGAGTGACAATATTTTGAGATTTAATTCGTTTTCGTCTGATGTGTTGGTGAGTGCCGACAAATCAAAAGGGTTAATCCGGTTTTTAGAGTTGAAGGAAAAATTGATATATTCACCTCCAACGGCATCGGACAGGGTTTTGTATTCATTTTCAGGATCGATAATAATGACTTCCGTACCAAACATCAGAGATCTCAAAATTTCTAGTTTGACCATAAATGAATTGTGCACAAATAATCCACCTTCTCCAGCCAAGAAGACTCCATTATCAACCTGAAGATCATAGACATATTTCTCATGGTGTTTAATTCGTTCAATTTTAGTAATAGGGTCCCAGAAAAGATCAGAATTAACCAATTGTTTTAGGCCAGAAAGTTTTTCTCTGGCGTGGCGGATCTTGAGTTGGGTCGAGCGATATTCACGGGCAATAAATCTTGCAGCTTTGACCAAACTCGAATATTTAGAATTGCCAGTCCTGTTTACGACAGAGTTCCATAAGGATTTATCGTAATCACTCAATGAGACCCCTTGTTCTTTAAAAGATGTATAAAGTGCTTCAGAGACCTGGGGAACAGTAATCTGATGACCAGTAATGGTTTTATATAGAATCAAGGCATTTTGTGCCAATGGTGGATGAATATATTGTTTCATAATCCTCCAAGACTGGCCGAGCTGTTCCCAGAGTAAGGTGTTTAGTTTTCGACTTCTTTTTCCTATTTCGATAAGTTTGTTTATTGGAGGTAATGTTCTTAGTAATCGGATTTGATTACCCAGTGAATTCAGTTGAGAGATTCTTCCTTCACAAAGTTTAATTGCTTCTGATAATTGCTCACGAGATGGGTTGTATTCATCATTTTTAATATCAATCAAAATCTGTGGGGTTCTAATTTCCGTGGTGGGGTATAGTGAATTGCAAAGATATTTAAAAACTGGACCCAAACTGGGGATTACGTCGACATTGGTATTTTTTGTTGGTAGCGATTCTATTAGATTTTTGAGTTTTGTGTTTTTTGTCTCCGTTAAAAATCCAATTTGGGAAGCAAACTTTTCAAGTTGGTCTTTACCTGAAATACTAACTTGATAATAAGTGTCGCCCTCATCATTGGTGTTTGTTGCTCTCTTGAAGTTTGGTCGTAATCTTGCAACAATTCCAAAACGAAGTAGGAGGTAGGCTAAATCAGAAGCAAGATCTTTTGATTTGGTCATAGCGCAAATTTGGTGACCATCCACTCCACCATCACCCTCGTAATAGGCTTTCAAATACTGAGCGATCTGATTATTTGATAAAGAAAAAACAATTGATGGCACTCTTTTTTCTCCAGATTTTCCACCTGCCCCTAATTCAATAATTTTCTTGGCAAAATCTTGGCCAGTGGCAAATCCGACTTGTTTACCCTTGGAATTAATTGAGTGGTACCTAATACTTAGTTTATTAAATGATCGACCAATAACATTCAAGACATCTTTATCGGTATTAAAGATACGAACGAATTTAGGATAAATTAATCCTTCGCTAGTGATTAGTCCTAATAATGTTAATAATTCGTGACTAAAATTTTGGGAAGTATTCAAATCGTGAACAAATCTAGGAAGGGGGAGAGACTCACCTATTTTTACGGCCTCACTTCGCATCACCCTAATTTTCTCCTGCCGCATAATGACCAAATTGTGATCAGCGGTTATCGTAATACTGCGGCCAGATTTTGTAGTGATGGCATATAGATGATTTCTGGGAGAGAATTTCTTGCGAGCGGCGACTGTGACGTTTGACCATTGACCCTTAAGATCTTTATCAAAAGTCCAAACTTTCAATTTAGGGTCTACCACACCTTCGATATCTTTATCTATTGTTTGAGAACCATTTTTGGAAATAAGCCCTTCAATTAAGTCGCCAACATGCACAATTTCAGTTTTTGAATTATCATTAATTAGTACTTTTTCGGCTTTATATAGGCTTTTTCCCGCTCC
>CAYHWU010000065.1:0-2687 GCA_964360495.1 uncultured Gammaproteobacteria bacterium | reverse complement strand
AAAAGATGTGTATTTTACGACTGCTGATGGTGGAGATAAATATACCAAAGATAAAGATTTCTTAAAATCATGTTTTATCTTCACTTGTCTATCTCGGTATAATAAATGCGTCTCTTTCACAGGAAGCGATAAGCGATTCTATAAAAATGAGCTATGTTTTTATAATGGCACATTAGCAAGTGAGCAACTTGGAAAATTTAAATTAAATGGTGCCGAAAGAGAATTAATCAAGATTTGGGAAAGTGTCTTGACTGAAGTAAAAAAGGAAGCTAAGAACATGGAAAAGTATGATAAAAAATTCAAGTACGGTTCTTATCAAATTGAAATGGAGTTAAATACATCAGATAAAGATGAAAACAATAAGATAATTTATGATTATCCAACACTTAATGGTGAGTTAGAGAATCTTAAGAAGAAATTAAAAGCATATTATGCAAAATATATTACACCAAAATTGTTCGAGTACGAGCTATTAAAATAGTAATACCCTAGAGAAACAGACAATCCTAACCGTATTAAAAGATATAGCGGAAACAACAAGCGATGGTAGGTGGAAATTAAAGGGTGATAATCCCCAAAGTTTACTAGAACTATAATATGTTTTAGGGCAAAAAGTGATATTCTACGTACTAGGAAGCATATGTTTTATTCAAAAGAAGAACAAAATTTATACATAATAGAAATCTATCCGGAGGTTACTGACCATCGTATTAATAACGATCATTGGGATTTATTTTGTTCAAAATGCAAAACAACTCGTGGCTTTCAAGTTATTGAGAGAAGCGAAGGTAGGATTCATGGAGGTATGTATCAAGATTATCATATAGATAATACTGCCCCTCAGGCAATATATTTTCGTTGTCCAGTCTGCGAAGGCTATAAACAGTGGGTTATATATAAGGTTAGGGTTATAGAAGGAGAAGGAGATAATCGAGTAGCGTCTGATAAATACTATAGGGTAGCATCGTTGCCTAGTGAGGGCATAGAAGATATTGCAGAAATTCCTCCTAACCCACCAGAATTAAGAATTGCTTATAAACAAGCCGTGAGAGCAATGGACGCTAATGCCCATATCGCCGCCGCAGCCATGTTCAGACGGGCTTTACAAATTATTACACGAAATATTCTTGGTGCAACCCCAGGCAATTTAGGCGTTGAATTGAGAGAAGTTGTTGGGCACGAATTTAATGGAGTAACTATCGAAAATAATTTTGTTGATGTTGGCTATATTATAAAAGAGGCAGGTAACCAAGGAGCACATCCAGACCAAGACCCAGATTTACTTAACTTTACAGCAGAAGATGCAGAAGACCTTCAGAAAATATTTATGGAACTTATTACAGATTTATTTGTGGTACCCGAGGCCGTAAAGAAGACCAGAGAAGAATTTTTAAAAAGAAGGAAGATTGTTAAGAGTAAGTAGAACTGTTCCAACATCAAACCAAGCGGTGAGCCAAGAAACTAGATAAATAACAGTTATCCACACACTATTGACCCATAATCTGGCAGGGTGTATACTGGTAATATAGAAATTGTATTGTAGCTTAGTAGTAGAAATACCAATTAAATACGTTAACCCCACCGCCCTCTGGCTTGCCGGATGGCGGTTTTAGTTTTATCATTGTCTTTTATGAAAAGAGCGTTTGTTTTTATTGATGGCAGTAACCTCTACTATAGACTTAAGGGTGTAGCGGGTTTTTATACCAAAGAGAATGGTAAAGATTACAGTATGAGCCACTTTAAGTTTAAGGAGTTCTGCAAATGGTTGGTCGGCGATAACGATCTGCAAGAGATCCATTATTATATCGGTCAGATTAAACGGTCCAACCTTCAATCAAAGAACTCTCAAAAAGTAGAGCAAATGTATTCAAGTCAGCAACGATTAGCTGGATATTTACAGAATCAAGGTATTCTTATGAAATTCGGAAAGCTCATGAGAGATCCGAGCCGTCCTGATGTATACCACGAAAAGGGCGTTGATGTGCAAATTGCGGTAGAAATGATTCGATTTGCTCGTCAGGATAAATACGATATCGCTTACCTCGTTAGTTCAGATACCGATTTAGTCCCAGCAGTTCAAGAAGTAAAAGACCTTGGAAAAGAAGTTGTCTACGCGGGAGTTAAGTTAATCCCGACAGGAGATACAAAGAACACAAAAAAGAAAAATGTATTCGGCATATCCTATGGCTTATTAAGTACCGCAAGCGATGTTAAACTAGTTGAAAAAGAGAACGTAAAGCCATTCCTGGTATCACGAATTGAAAGCTGATTTTTTATGAAAATCGGATCAAAACAGAAAATTCTCAACCGGCGGAAAGAGATTGAGCAGGAGCTCATGGATATGCTCAAAGAAACCGAAAGCGATTTTACTTTAGATCATGTCCGTGATGCTATTTATAACGAGGAGGATAACGACGACATGATGAAAGTCGTGGCTATGTTTGATCGCGGTGGAGATGCTTCAGAATTGAGCAATATCCTTGAATTAGTGACTGACGCCTGGAATTACTTCCCACACAAAATTATTGGTGGCCTTTCTCCAGCCGAGAGAATCTTAGAGTATAATAATAAAAACTAACTAAATGAGACGCGAGACAGACCCTTTATTGTGTCTCATTTGTCTCATTTAGCCGAGTATCACCGACCTGTAGGCATCCGATCTTGACCCTTTGAAAGCCCTCTAAATC
>CAYHWU010000064.1:0-2869 GCA_964360495.1 uncultured Gammaproteobacteria bacterium | reverse complement strand
TCAATTAATCCGATTAAGGTAGGTTCGGACATCGTACGATACCTGACCCCAAAGTTATAAACCAATTAAACATTTATTTTGGCCAACGACTCACTTAGGGCTTTACTAACTAAGCCTTCTAATTTTCTGTAATCTCCATCATCTGCCGCATACATAGCTTCTAGATACCTTCCAATTCCAGATTCAATAGCTTTGAGTGCGATAGTATTCCAAAGGCAGTTTCTTTGTATATAGTGGCTCCTTTGGGGTTAGTAGACGTTTTGTTCATCCAAATATCAATTTAACCATCTTTCGGGTTACTGATTCGCCTTCTAGCTTTGTGGTTCTAAAGATCATTTCCGGCATAAATGAGTGGAAAAACCCCAGAGTCTCTTTTTTGCCATTTTTAGCCTTTTGGTATTTTTTGTAGTTAATTCTTAAAGATTTGGACAATGTCATAACCTAATTATATCATTTTAGAATCGGTGAAATCTCGGATGTCATCCGATACCTGACCCCAAAGTACATCCTATAGTTTGACATAACCCTCGTCTTACTCTATAATAATGCTTACTATGCTTGAAACAATCAATCGGTTAATGGGCGTGCAAAACAGAGCAAGGCAAATCGATAATACTTGGGGAAATGTCGGTAGGAATATGAATTGGCCTGACAAATTTCGAGCGATAAGATTAGCTAGTCAAGAAAAATGGGGACTTATGATAACCTACTTATCTCTCTTAGCTATAATTCCCACTGCACCTTTAATAATTCTTAATCCCCCACTTGGAGTTACCTTAGTCGCAACAGAATTTTCAATCGGTACCACTGGATTGATTAGAAATCGTCAGGCAATTACTGAGGTTGAGCAAGAAAAGTTAGCAAAAAAATAAACATCAGGTTCGAGACTTTATTGTCTGATCTTTGACCCAAAAGTCTATAGGTCAAAAATACTCTATAATAGAAAGCGTGGTTACACTTGAATTACTACGGCAGCCAAGAATTGGAGAATATGCAATCTTTGACATGGCATTAGCCTTCCTTGGAATGCTAATACTTTCCCCACTCCTATCTTTTATATTCAAATTATTCCGAGTTTATATACCAAAAGTAAACTGGCTTCTTCTTACTCTACCAATTGGCATATTAACCCACTTAATAGTTGGACAATCGACAAAAATGACTACCAATTTTTTAGATCCAAAGAATCACTTTATATTAAAACTGTTTATCATCAGTCTTTGTATAATGGGATTAAGAAATATTAAAAAACTTTCCTCAGCGTAAAGGCTGATATTAAATCAATAGTGAAACAACGGAAACGAAGGATTTCAGGTAATTGTTACCTATTGTTACGATGAAGTTGCTGGTAAAAAGGTCTTTAAGGAAATTGAAGAAAACGGATTATTGTTAAACCTTGATGGAGGAAATGAAGAAAGTGTAAAAAGTGCTGTTAAATCTGTTTCCGAGAAATATGATCATTTAGATATTCTGATTGTTAGTGGGATGCATGACAGACCAAATAATTTTAAAAACACATCGTTTGAAGATTGGAAATTTGTCTTAAATAGTAAACTGGATTCCTCTTTTCTAGTCCCTAAGTATTTTTATGATTTATTAAAGAAGTCAAAGGCACCCCAAATAATCTTGAATACATCAAATGTGGACGAAAGACCACAAATTGGTGCCCTCGCATATTCTGTTGCCTCTGTCGGGGTGACAAATCTGACGAAAGCGATGGCTATTGAACTGGCTCCTGAAGGTTTTAGGGTGAATGCCATTTGTCCAGGTACCACACGAACTGATAATTGGATAGGTTTTGGTTTAGAAGATGATGAAATGTGGAATGGTTTTGCAAATTCAAATCCAATGCGCAGAGTGCCAACACCGGAAGACGTGGCTGATGCGGTAAGTTATTTGGTCAGCGATAAAGCAAAATTTATTAATGGTCTGATGTTGTATGTAGACGGTGGCAACCGCCACAGAGGTTAGATTAGAAGAATCTTAACAACTGAGAAAGTTTCTTGATTTTTGTGAAATGACCAAGTTTTATAATCAATAGAAACTCACCATTCAATCTCTTACACATATCTTCCGCCTGAACTGCTGTAATATAGGGGTCGTTATCAGAATGGACTACAAAGATCTTTGAAACATTTGCTTTTATTGCCGAATGGTCCATCTTAGACTTCCAAAACAATTTGTGGCCTTCTGTCAGTTCGTCAAAATCCCAACCAGAAACCAAGATTAACTCTTTTAGTTTATGCCTTTCAGCCAACCTCATTGCCAATAACGATCCCAGGCTATGCCCAATTACAATCGTATTTTTGTCCAGTATTTTCATAGATTCGATCTGATTAATTATCTTGGCCATGTCAGGAACATCTTTTCTTATTTCCGGAAGATCGGGAAAATATGTTTCGTAGCCTTTTTTCTTCAATTCCTTCTCAAGCCAAGGATACCAATTCTCTGTGATATTTGAATACCAACTTTGGAGGAACAATACCTTTTTCATAATTATTTAATTAACTTAGCTTTTCTTGCTCCAGAGCAATCACTGGCCAATATCTGGATTGGAAAATCTTTATCTAATCGCTCAATATCCTCTTTACTTAAATCAAAGTCAAATACTTGAATATCTTCCTGAATATGCTTTTGGTCAAATGCTTTTACCAAAACAACTACCCCTTCTTTTTGGGTTAACCACCTCAATGCAATTTGCGACTGACTTTTGCCATATTTCTTAACCAATTCGTCTACAAGTAAAATACCAGGTTTTGATAATTGGCCAAGTTGAAGTGGACGATAGGCTGATAATAAAATATTTTTTTGTAGACAGTAGTCATAAACACCAGTCACGATCGGTTCACGAATGGCAAGATTAAAGTGC
>CAYHWU010000063.1:0-2888 GCA_964360495.1 uncultured Gammaproteobacteria bacterium | reverse complement strand
AAAACCCCGGGGTTTTGTCCAATTTGGGTAAACATGATCTATAATATTCTTAATGCTCAAGAGGATTGATACTAAATTGCTTGTTGTTTTTGGTTCATTGCTGGCAGTGTTGCTACTAAGAAGAAACCTGGGAGATGTTTGGTTGGGAGTGGGCTGGATAATAGGTTACTTCTTGTCTGACTTTGATCACCTCTACTATATATATGTCACCAATCCCCATGAATTGACGAGTCAGAGAATAATCCAAAAGTTTTCCTGGGGACTTTTCCAAGAATCTAAGTCCGAAAGAACTAATTTGATTTTGCACAATCCTACTGTTTTATTCATCTTAGGGATCTTTGGCTTGTGGACCGTGACTAGTAGTGGCAGTCTCCTGGCAATTGGGGCTATATTAAGCCTGAATCTATGCTTGTCGTGGGAAATGAAAAATAAACTTGGGGGATTGCTTCTTCTCTTGCAATTATTTTTCCTTGTGAGATAATTTTGAAGCATGTCTGCCTTACACTTCACCAAATCTGACTTTGAAGAAAAAACTAAATCTGGAGTAGCTCTAGTCGACTTTTGGGCCGAGTGGTGTGGCCCATGTCGCATGGCAGGACCAATCATTGATGAACTTTCAACTGAATATGCAGGCAAGATGGTGGTTGGTAAAGTTGACGTTGACCATGAACAAGAATTAGCCCAAAAGCATGGAGTGATGAGCATCCCAACCGTCATTTTGTTTAAAGATGGAGTGGAAGTCGGTCGCCAAGTTGGTTTTGCTGGTAAACAGGGATATCTAGACCTTCTAAAAAAATGTACGATGTAATAATAATAGGATCTGGACCAGCTGGTCTAACAGCAGGTATATACACGGCTCGGGCGAATTTGAAAACACTTTGTATTGCTGGAAATACTTGGGGTGGGCAACTGATGCAGACAACTCTGGTTGAAAACTTTCCAGGCTTTCCTGATGGTATTCAGGGACCTGAACTCATGATGAACATGCGCAAACAGGCAGAAAATATAGGAGTGACTTTTGTGGATAAAAATGTGAAGAAAGTTGATTTGGCAACTCTTTCGGTCGACGAGTACCGGGCAAAAGCCATTATTATTGCCACAGGAGCTGAATTTAAATGGTTGGGATTGCCCAGTGAGCAAAGATTGATTGGTCGCGGAGTTTCTGCTTGTGCTACCTGCGATGCTGCTTTTTTCAAAGATAAAAAAGTTATTGTTGTCGGTGGGGGAGACGCTGCTATGGAAGAAGCACTATTTTTGACCCGTTTTGCCAGCGAAGTAATAATTGTTCACAGAAAAGATGTTTTTAGAGCAAGTAAAATAATGCAAGATCGAGTGCTAGGTAATCCTAAAATAAAAGTTCAATGGAATACTGAAGTCACCGAAGTTTTGGGTGAAAACAAAGTCGAAGGTGTGGTGACAAATAATGGCAGAATTGATTGCGAAGGTTTGTTTGTGGCAATAGGACACAATCCAGCTACAAAAATATTTGAGGGCCAAATCAACTTGGATCCCAAGGGGTATGCCTTAAAACAGCAAGAAGCCAAAGGGGTATTTATTGCAGGGGATGTTCATGATCATAAATATCGTCAAGCAATTACAGCCGCAGGTTACGGCTGTGAAGCGGCACTTGACGTAGAAGCCTTTTTATCGCAGAATAACTAACATGGCTGTAAGAAAAAAGGTTATAGAAAAACCTCAAAAAAGTTTTACCGAAAAGGCTGCTCCATTTATGATTGGTGCCATTGTGATTATGGCCTTTATGTTGGGTCTAATGTGGAACAAACTCCAAACTCCAGCAGGACCTGCAAAGTTTACAGACAAAATGAATGCTTACGCCAAAGAATTAAAGTTGGATGTCAACAAATTTAAGAAATGTGTTGTTACTGGTAAGAAATCTATAGTCGATGCGGATACTGCCTCTGGTGCTCAATCGGGAGTAACAGGAACCCCTGCTTTTTTTATCAATGGCCGACTAATTGCAGGAGCCTACCCATTTTCAGAATTCAAAAAGATTATCGATGAAGAATTGGCAGGTGGCCAAAACAAGCCAACTGAAGCTCGAGCCAATGTCGAAATTGGTGGGGCTCCTACCAAGGGTAAGGCGGGGAGTCCAATTACTCTAATAGAATACTCAGATTTCCAATGCCCCTTTTGCGCAAAAGCTGAGCCTACTGTTCAACAAGTATTGTCAGAATATGGTGACAAAGTACTGTTTGCTTACAAGCATTTTCCTCTAACTCAAATTCACCCCCATGCTCAAGCTGCTGCTGAAGCTTCTGAATGTGCCAAAGACCAAGGAAAATTCTGGGAATTTCATAAAAAACTCATTGACACCCAACAAGAATGGTCCAGCCTAAACTAAATGCAAAGGAGCTGAGAGTTACTCCACCCACCCCAGAACAACTAGCCAAAATAAAACGGAAGCCCATATATATTGTCCTAGACAATGTTTTGGATACCTATAATATTGGATCAATTTTTAGATTAGCTGATGCTGTGGGCGCTTGCGAAGTTATCCTTTGCGAGGGATCAGAAACTCCACCTAGCTCTCGTATTCACAAAGCCGCAGTGGGTACAGAAACTTGGATTCCTTGGCGATATTTTCCCACAGCCGCTGAATTTTTAAAAGATTTTAAAGGGCAAATTGTAACCGTTGAACAAGACAAAAGAGCAATAACTCTAAATGATCTTAAAGTTGATTTACCTATGGCCTTGGTGGTGGGACATGAAACCAATGGGGTGAGTCCAGAAGCACTAGATTTGGCTGACGTTATTGTCGAGATTCCCATGTTTGGGGTGAACAAGAGTTTGAACGTCCACGTCGCAGCTTCGATTGTGCTTTACAAACTGCTCAGTTTTGTGTAGAATCACACTACTTTCAGGTATGG
>CAYHWU010000062.1:0-2932 GCA_964360495.1 uncultured Gammaproteobacteria bacterium | reverse complement strand
GAGATTTTAAATAAGCTTTTGAATATAAATGGCGAGAAAAAATAAAATATCAGCCCCTGGCAAGGTGATTTTATCTGGTGAGCATGCTGTGGTATATGGTCATCCAGCTTTGTTGACAGCAGTAAACAGACGATTAACAGCAAATTTACTGGAAAATGGGGAAGTTGATATTCAATCAAACATTCCCATTGGAGCCGGGATGGGTTCCTCGGCAGCTTATGCTGTGGTTATGACTGCGTTAAAGACTCTATTTTCTAAGTCAAAATTAGATTTAGAAAAAATATGTGATGGAGCGTATAAATTGGAAAAAATGCAACACGGCAACCCAAGTGGAGCTGACAACACGATTTGTACCTACGGAGGCTTTCTGTGGTACAGGAAAGAGGCTGAGTCTGTCAAAACCTTTCACAAAATTAAGCCGATTATTAAAACACTTGATTTTGTTTTGGTTAACTCAGGTTTACCAATCGAATCAACCAAGGAGATGGTTACTTTAGTAAAGGATTTATATCAACAAAATCCAGTAAAGATTGGTGCCATATTTAGAGAAATCGAGTTAATTAGTAAGCGCTGGCTGAAACATTTGATAGGTGAGACCAACGAAGACTTATTTGATCTAATACGAAAGAATGAATATCTCTTAGAAAGATTGGGAGTGGTTTCGAAAAAGACCAAAAAAATCATTAGATGGATTGAAAAAGCAGGGGGAGCGGCGAAAATATCGGGAGCTGGGGGTAAGAAAGACGGTTCAGGCATAGTTCTTGTATATGGTATAGATCACAAAAAATTAAATTCTTTATGTTTGAGAATGAATTTGGATAAATTTAATGTAAAATTGGGTGAAGAAGGAGTCAAATATGGATAAAATAGAGATATCTACCCCGGGTAAACTAATGTTGTTTGGTGAGCATGCTGTGGTGTATGGAGGGCCGTGCATCGTCACGGCTGTGGATCAAAGAATTAAAGTCATAATAGAGAAACTAAATAGCCAGACAGTGGTTTTAAATGCTCCAGAAGTGAACATAGAAAACCTCGCTCTAAATTTTGGAAGTAATAATTTGGATCAAATACCAAAAGGCGGAAAATTTGTAGCTGCGGCATTAAATAATTTTAACGTTCAATTCCCACTGGATAATGGATTAAGAATCTCGACTATAAGTGATTTTTCTAGCAAATTTGGTTTTGGTAGTTCTTCAGCTGTCACTGTGGGAGTAATAAAGGGATTAAATGAGTTGATGGGAACAAAGATGAATAACCAGCAGATATTTGATATGGCATATAAATCTGTTTTAGACGTTCAGGGCGTTGGTTCCGGTTTTGACTTGGCGGCAGCAATTTGGGGTGGAACCTTATATTTTATAACCGGTGGAAAACAAATAGACCCCTTAAGGGTAACAAAATTACCCTTAGTGATTGGTTATACTGGAATCAAGGCCGATACTGCGACGTGGGTGAGATTTGTAGCGAATAGAAAAAATCAATTCGCTTTGCCTATAAATAGTGTATTCTCAGTAATAGAGAATGTAGTAGTGTTGGCAAAAAAAGCATTAGAAGATGGAAATTGGAATAGCTTGGGGATACTAATGGATATAAATCAAGGACTTCTTGAGTCTTTAGGGGTGGGAACTGTGGAGTTGTCAAATTTAATTTACGCTTCGCGGCTTTCTGGGGCTTGGGGAGCAAAATTGTCTGGAGCAGGTGGGGGAGATTGTATGATAGCTTTGAGTGATAATAAACAAAATGTCGAGCAAGCTATCCAAGCGAAAGGAGGAACAATAATCCATGCAAAAACCAACGCAGAAGGCGCCAGAATCGAATAGGTTAATGAGGGCAACGGCTCAAGCCCCTGCAAACATTGCCTTGATCAAGTTTTGGGGCAAACGAAATGAAACCCTAAGGTTACCCATGAACGATTCGATCTCCTTGAACTTATCTTCGGCAAGTACAGTAACTACAGTGGAATTTATAAATAATTTAAGAGAAGACAAACTCATTTTAGATGGGTTAAGTGTTACGGGAGAGGAAAAGTCACGTGTGACTAAACACTTAAATGTAATAAGAGAAATGGCTAAAATCTCCACAAAAGCGATTGTTACTACGAATAATAACTTTCCTAGAGGAGCAGGAATGGCATCTTCAGCATCAGGATTTGCGGCCCTAAGTAAGGCCGCTTCGGTTGCAGCTGGTCTTAAACTAGATGAAAGACAGCTATCTATTTTGGCAAGATTGGGCTCTGGGTCAGCTTGTAGATCTGTTCCCGACGGTTGGGTTGAATGGAAAGAGGGTAAGGATAGTAACAGTTCTTATGCTCATTCTATACATAATTTTGATTATTGGGACATATGTGATGTGATAGCAATTGTTGAAAAGGAAAAGAAAAAAGTGACTTCCACTGAAGGTCATGCTATTGCTGAAAGCAGCCCATTTTACAAGACCAGAATTAAAGATATGGGAGGCAAAATTAAAAAAATAAAAAAATACATAAAAACCAAAAACTTTACTAAGATGGGAGAGATTGTGGAATCTGAAGCCCTGAATATGCACGCTGTGATGATAACTTCTAAGCCAGCACTAATTTATTGGAATGGTATAACGCTTAAATTAATGGTTTGTGTCCGCGAATGGAGAGAAGAAGGTCTAGAGACATATTTTACTATTGATGCGGGACCAAATGTTCATATTATATGCAGACAAAAAGATGCTCAAACACTTGTAAAAAAGCTAAAGGATGTAGAAGGCGTTGTAGATGTCGTTACAAATGAAGTCTCAAGGGGGGTTCATCTAGTATAATAGAATTATGATAGATGTTGTTTTGGTAGACGAATCGGATAATATCGTCGGGTATAAAGAAAAGTATGCAATACACCACATTCCTGTTCCCCTGCATAGAGCTATCTCTGTAATAATTTTTGACTCTTCTGGAACTAAAATG
>CAYHWU010000061.1:0-3005 GCA_964360495.1 uncultured Gammaproteobacteria bacterium | reverse complement strand
GAAAATCCAGCCGAAAGGAGTTTTGCAAAAAATATTATTCCAGCAATGACAATTGAATATTGAATAATTTGAGAAATCCAATAACCCAAACCACCTCCATAGGTACTATCTAAGGGAATATCTGCTCCAAAATTCGATGGTCGATCTACTCTAATTTGAGAAATTAATTTCATGATCCAAAGCCTAATTTAGATAATCCCAATATATCAACTCCAATCAAGTTAATCAAAAATACAGAAAATATAATTAAGATTAAACCAGTGATGGCAGAGGTTATTAATTCTCGGGCAGCCTGAATTTTCTTTGGATCTCCGCCGGCCAAGACGATTTGGATTCCAGCTCCGACAATCATCAAGAAAGCAATTCCAGCACCAACAATTGCTCCCCAACCCAAAAGCTGCGAAACCATTTTTGCTGGGTTGCCTGCAGCCAAGCATCCAAAGGCAGTATTTACACTTAGTCCATCGGGACACAGGGCAGAATTACCGGAACTAGAATCGGTCTTTGTTTTTGCAGAACCACCACCCAGCTCTTTTATCTGTTCTGGTCCTAAGCAGTATTTACCATTGTAAGTGATTCGACATTCTAATGATCCTGTATCGCAAGTATATCCAGAACAACATCTTTGACTAGTGTCTCCACAACTCGAATCCTCTTGGGGTAAAGGAGTAAGATTTTGACCAGATTCTGAGGGACATACATCTGAGATTTCGTTACAACAAGCATAATATCCCCCAGAAGTTGATTGACACCTTTTTGCATTTCTATTTCCAACACAGCTTGCATACCCGGAATCCTTATTCATGTAACATGCCGCTTCAATATATTGAGGAAGGATTAGAGCCGCCAGCACTATAAAAATCCACTTCTTCATCCCTCAAGTTTAGCACAATGCGGTAGAATAAATTAATGCTCAAAATAATTCTCTTACTTGTCACTCTGTCTCTGTGTTACTTTGTCACTCCAATGGTAGTGCATGCCGATGAGTGTGACAATATTAGCAATCTGAATCTAGAGCAAATAGGTCCATGCATCAATAAGTTTAATGGTTTTGCTGATGCTATCTCGCGCGCGAATTCAACAAATGCCAAAGAACTAAATTCGTTAAAATCTCAAATTCAAAATCTTAAGGCTCAAATAAACGGATTAGAAGCACAAATAATCAAACTGACAAAAGATGTTTTTGATCGGGAAGTAAAGATTGGGGTCAAACAAGAATTGTTGTCAGCCAAGATTGCTCAAGATTATATCCAAAAACGCAGTCAACCCTTGTTGCTACTACTTTTCTCATCTAAATCCGCCAGTCAATTTTTCAAAGATATTTCTTATCGCGAGAAGTTAGCTAGAAATGATCACGATACAATTCAAACCGTTTCGGGAGAGGTTAAAAGCCTGAATGACCAATCCACAAGTCTCAAATCCCAAAAAGTAAATTTAGATGCTTTGAAAAAAAGAGTCGACGAGCAAGCTGGTTGGTTACAAGGTGAAGTCGACAAGGCCAACAAATATGTCTCAGATTTGTCTAGTAAAGTGGCTGCACTCAATGCCCGCCAAAACGAAATTCTAGCCGCCCGGTCTGGAAACTTTACGGCCAGTATTGGAGATAGCGAGTTGTCAGATGACTATAATTCATCAATTCGTGGGTTTAGGGAAGCGGCCCCAGGAGGCTCATTTGCAGTATTTTCTTTTGGTGCTTATACGCACAAAGGTGGCGCTATGGGAATGGGCCAATATGGAGCCAAAGGCCGTGCCCAAAGTGGCCAAGACTTCAAACAGATCTTGCAAGCATATTACAAAACTTCACCAGTGGGCAAAGATACGGGAGGGGCAATCAGTGTCAAAGGTTATGGGAACTTAAATTTTGAGGATTATTATTTAATGGGAATTGCAGAGATGCCATCTAGTTTTCCCAAAGAAGCTCTAAAAGCTCAAGCGATTGCTGCCAGAACCTATGCCTATAGATATAAGATTGAAGGACGGACAATTTGTACAGATGAATATTGCCAAGTATTTAGAAAATCAAAGGCTGATAATCCTCCAGGCGAGTGGAGAAGTGCAGTTCAAGAAACCCGTGGTCAAATATTGGAAGGTGTGGTGACTTATTATTCGTCTACAACTGGTGGATATATTACGACCATGGGTTGGGATACTACCGATGGTGGCGGGGGATCAAATTTCTTTGACAAAAGTTACGAAAAAATTGGTGGTTCTCCTTGGGCCTACAAAGCTTGGTATCGGGCAGGGTATTCACCCAGTGGAGACTCCTGTGGCCGGGGGAATCCTTGGCTTTCATCTGAAGAAATGGCAGATATAATCAATGCCGCACTTTACAGAGATGACAGAGTCACCCCCGTGACCACTTCCTGTTGGGGAGGTAATCCATATTCTTATGCAGAATTAAGGTCCAAAGCCAATGGACCATCGTCGGTTTCTTCGGTTTCTGTCTCCCAAGGAAACGGAAACACAAATGAAGTGATATTCCAAACCGACAAAGGAGAAATTCGTTTAAGTGGTTCAAGTTTCAAAACCGCCTTTAATTTGCGAGCTCCAGGTAGACTTCAAATTCCCCAAAGTGGGTTTGCATTTTTTAATATTGAGAAGAAGTAGTAAAATAAGCTCATGCCAGATTTATATACATCCAACACTCAGACGGAATATCAAAAAGATCAAAAAGAAAGTATCGCATGGTGGAAAGAAGTTGTGGCCGATGTCTTGAAAAACTCCGGTGAATACAAAAGAAGTGCTGTTATGGGTGCATACAATATTTTACCTGATCAAAAATTTGTAACCCAGCAAGAAGATGAAGATATTGTAGTTTTACTAAGGGCTCACCCGATTACAAATATACCTTGGATTTTGGTCGCTATTCTGATGCTAATTCTGCCAGGTCTTTTGGTAAGTACGGGAATGTTTGCGGCCACTCCAATTAAATATTTATTTATTGGCAGAATGACTTGGTACCTCATGACTCTAATGTTTATTATGGAAAAAGTCCTCTACTGGTT
>CAYHWU010000060.1:0-3126 GCA_964360495.1 uncultured Gammaproteobacteria bacterium | reverse complement strand
TTTATTGTCTAAATATGTTTTGAGGTTGGGATTATAGACTCGTGCTGCCCCTATAGGCATTCCAGTTATTTTTTCGAACTCTTCATCGTTTGCCATTCGGATACTTTTACACTTCAACTCTTTCTTTAGTTTTTTAAAGTCCAATCTACAATCATCACGTCTAATAACAGCAATAAATCTATCGTCAATCTTCATGATCATTGTCGATAATCCATCGGCAAGAGTTAGACCTAAATAGCTTTGGACTTCGGCTGGAGTACGCAAATCTGGATGTTCGGCTTTTATAAAAGCAATTCCGAGTTCTTTCAGTTTATTCTCATAATCGTTCATATTCATATTATAACTTCAAGCTCCTCTTTAAAGCTACAGATTTATCTAACATTAATAAACGCATTGTTCCCATTAATATTTTGTCCGACGCTTTTTTTGGGGGGGTATTAATTTTGTCGTTGGACGAATACCTTGGAATCACATGAATATGAATATGATTTACATGTCTCACATCTGAGTTTTCAAGTCTGTGTACACCATTGTTAATTTTTATTGTATATGCCCCAGCATTTAACCTATTTTTAATCATTTCACCATATTTAACTGCTTGGCCCAGTAAATTAGCCATCAATTTTTGAGATAAGCCGGAAAGATTGGTCATATGCTCTTGGGGAATTACTAAAAGATGTCCTTGTGTTTGAGGATGTGCAGATAGCATTACAAAATAGTCTCTATTTTTAAAAATCTTTCCATAATTCGGCATCAAACTGCTAGCGGCAACTTCACAAAATACACAGTTGATTGTTATTTTTTTATTCATATCCGAGTCTTTTCAAACAAAACAAAATGCTATTTTCAATATACTCCATATCCGTCTTAGAGACGGACTCAATTGTCTTTTCAAATCTCAATAGATAATTCAGCCTATCATAAAAATAGTTTCTCCGTAGTGCTAATCTTTCTAAACCAGAAATATACCTCATCGTCATTTCCATGGCCTCCGTATCACGATACCCTTGTTTTAACACCAGGGTTAAAATTTCATTTTGTACTGTAAAATCCATACCTGGCATTTCAGGAATCTTTGGATATTTCTCTCTTGCTTTTTTTAGGATGGCTCCTGCAGATTTTTCTCCATCTAATAGAGCTTTTAGTATAAATTCCATCGGCTCATTGACATTATGGCGTTCTAATTTATTGTATAATTTATTGAATCCGTCCGACCTGCGCGGAATTAATCTCATCTTATCCATAGACGAGACTATTTTACCGGGATCGGCTTGTGGGATTTCTTTAGTATTTTTCATTAGTTGACCGGGGTCTAAAACAGTGACATCGGATGCTTTTTTGCCTAACCGTACTATCGCTTCTTGTGCTTTGGTAAAAAGATCTAATCGTTCGGTATGACATGAAACTAAGTCTTCTGTCAATGCTCTGTTGTCTTTATAACCAAAATTTGTTGTTCCGCCGACAATCCTTTTTGCTCCATTTTTAATTATGATCGGCCTGGTCAAAACGAGGTATTGAATGGCTAAATGTAAATCTTTGAGAGGAATTTTGCCCTCAACCATTTCTAAAACTTCTCGTAAGGTTAAAGCTAAGTTATTAGACCCGGTTGCCGTTTGCCGATCTATTGCAACTCCCGTGCCCACTAAACTTCTATAATTTGTGGATCCTTCTTGGAGATCCTGAAGCGCCTCAATTGTTTGTTTTGATTTAGGAGTAGAGTCAACAAGTACTAACAGCCGATTGGTTTCAGACTTTTTGGATGATCCTAGATTCATTAGTGCCCTCGCCAGTTTTCCGTAAGGCGTAAGCTCTCCTTTTTCCCGAAAGACAACTATTCCGCCACGAGATACACCAAAATCAAAGCCCGTACCTCCCCAAAGAGGATTGACCACCGCCGATCCCCCGTTCATCGAAGATTCGGGGACTATTTGTATGTTAAATCCAGCTACTGTCAAACACCTATTTGCCTCAACACTGAGCACTGAAAAGATGTCATAAGGGTTGTTTTCCAAGACATCATTCGCTTCTTGGGAAAGAGGCTTATTGGCTTTATCTCTGGCCTGATACGCTCTTATTATTTTACTTAAATGGATTTGACCAGTATGAAGTTTTTGGGCGGTTTCATCAACGGTGAGACTGCGTTCCTTAGCTAAAAGCGCCAATGTGGCAGCCGCTCTAGGTCCGGTGTCGTTGTTAATCAATAAATGTGTTGTATTTTTACTTCCCAAACTATTCCCCATCAACTCAGTCAAAGCAAATAAAAATGCATGCCCCATATGCACTTCTTTTGCCAGGGTAATCATGTTTGCCACAAATAGCTCACCAACCTTGCCGCCCTCCGATCCTCCTCCTACTACCTTGTGCCGGGGTGTCGAAAAAATAACTGGTAAAGCTTGTGGCGCTCCTCGATCAGACTGACCTAAAAGGTTTACACTACCCATTATTCTTGGTACGTTACCATTTGTTCCGCTCCCATAGCGTCGGACAAAGGTATCAGGGTCACCCTCCATCCCGATTATTACATGTTCGGATGCCGCTTTAACAGAAAACCCCCTATTCGCAACATCTCTTAGAACCTCGGCATATGGTACGGAATCGGCTTTTTCGTACCTCCTCCACAACAATTCATTCAACATGTGAAGACAGGTAATCAACAATGCTTCAATTGTCGTGCTTCTCTCATTTATATAAATTGTCCCCGTTTCACCTTTGGGTAATTCAGAAATAAAATCTATTGGCCGGATCATTTTGGTGGTGCTAATTGGATAATAAGCCTTAGCTTTCTTATCAGAAGTCCTAATAAGATTAGCAGAACCTGCGGAACCTCCTACACAAATAATCGTTTTGTCGTAATGTCTCATCCATCCTAAAACCGTCTCTGAGTCAGACATCATTAGACCGTTCAACACCGTCCTCGTCAGATCGCCCAACTGAACCCGTGGCGTACCCAGAGATATATACAGTGCATATTCCCCTGGACTTGGTAGCCGTTCAAATTTCATATCTATTTAACTCATTAATAATTAACCCACTTGTCATCTCTTTTAACTCCTCCATCTTTAATTCTCCCTTAAGATATTGTTGGTATAGACTTTTTACTTCTTCATCATTTGGGTTAAATGCTTG
>CAYHWU010000059.1:0-3240 GCA_964360495.1 uncultured Gammaproteobacteria bacterium | reverse complement strand
GATGCGGGGGATTTCTTGGGGGTCAGGGGCCAAATCACCACTACCCAAGCAGGTGAGACCACTGTCGATGTCCAAAGCTTTGAACTTCTATCAAAATCTCTCAGACCAATTCCAGATGACTGGAATGAAGTAAAAGATGAAGAAGTTCGCTATCGTCAAAGATATGTTGATCTTATGGCAAATGAAGAATTGAGAAATCTATTTGTGGCTAAATCAAAATTCTGGAATAGTATGCGAAACTTTTTGATAAAGAAAGGTTTCTTGGAAGTTGAGACTCCAGTTTTGGAAAATACTGCTGGAGGTGCCGATGCTACACCGTTTATAACTCATCACAACGCTTTGGATATCGATTTATATTTGCGAATTTCCACGGGAGAACTTTGGCAAAAAAGATTGATGGTGGCTGGTTTTGAAAAGACCTTTGAAATTGGCAGACAGTTTAGAAATGAAGGTATCGATCGCGAACATTTGCAGGACTATACACAGATGGAGTTTTATTGGTCATATGCCAATTATGAAGACTCTATGAAACTAGTTGAGGAGATGTATAAACATGTGGCTCAAGAAGCCTTTGGAACTTTGAAGTTCCAAATTGATAATCATGAAGTTGATCTGGCCAAGCCTTGGGGAAAGATTGATTTTAGCCAGATTATTTTGGAAAAAACGGGGAAAGACATCAAAAAAGATTCGATGTCCGGTAAAGAAATGGATCAACTTTGGAAGACTGTTCGCAAGAGTATAACTGGTCCAGTGTTTTTGGTTGGACATCCTGTGGAAGTTTCTCCTCTCGCTAAGCGCCAAGAAAAAAATTCTCAATTTGTAGAGCGTTATCAAGTAATTTTGGCTGGCACAGAAATGGGGAATGGTTATTCAGAACTAAATGATCCCATAGATCAGGAACAGCGTTTCGAAGACCAACAGAAATTGCGTGAATCTGGAGATGAAGAAGCGCAAATGCATGATTACGATTTTGTCCGCGCTTTGGAATATGGTATGCCACCGGTAACTGGGTTTGGAGTTTCGGAAAGACTCTTCTCTTTCTTGGCCAACAAGTCCGTTCGCGAAACCGTACTGTTTCCTCTGTTAAGACCAGAGAAATGACGCTAACCCGAGATCTGGCAATACAACTCTTGGAAGACCATGTCAAAAATGACAATTTGCGAAGGCATTGTTTGGCGGTTGGGGCTACCATGAAATCTTTGGCCACAAAATTGGATGGAGACCCTGAAGTCTGGGAAATCCTAGGTATTATTCACGACAGTGACTGGGAAGAGACCAAGGACGCTATTGAAAAGCACACAGTCCTAACATTGCAAAGAGTAGACGACGAACGTTTTGTCCATGCTCTAAAGTCTCACAACACCAGACATACTCACTTGGCAGAATTGGAAGGGCCAATGGAATGGGCACTTGAATGTTGCGATGAACTAACAGGCTTTATTGTCGCTTGCACTCTGGTCCTACCCAGTAAAAAGATTGCTGACTTGACCGTAGAATCGGTTTTGAAAAAATTTCCCAAAAAGGAATTTGCCAAAGCAGTTGATAGATCTCAAATTGGAGTTTGTGAAGAAAAATTGGGAATTAAACTTCCAGACTTTGTACAAATTGCCTTATCTGCAATGCAATCTATTTCTGCCCAGATTGGTCTCTAGCGGATTTTGATTTCCTGAAAATCCATGTCCGAAGGATGGAAATTATCTTGAATAACTCTTTTGAAATCTTTTTTATTGATTTTTTTACAACTGACCAGATCTAGGTGAATATAATTTAATTCAGGCCAGGTATGTAAAGCCAAGTGTGATTCAGCGATGACCACCACCACCGAAACCCCATAGGGATTAAATTTGTGAGCAAAAGTTTTGACTTTAGTTAAACCCAGTTCCAGAACCAATTTCTCACAAATTTTTTTAGCCTGGTTAGTTGTGTGGGGATAATTTATCTGTGGTTCAAACTCTGTCACAAATTGGCCAATATATGGATATTTGTTTTTGGGCATATTAACAATGGTATAATATTTTTTAGCGATATGTTGGATATTAAACTACTAAGAGATCAAATTGATCTAGTACGTCGGGGTACCCTGGATAAGGGTTATGATGTCAAGATTGTAGATTTGGCGGTTGAACTGGATAAAAAACATCGCGAGCTAATGACCACAGTTGAAAATTTGAGAGCCAAACGGAATCAATTGACTAAAGACCAGATTGAAGAAGGTAAGCAACTGAAGACCCAACTCAAAGAGATGGAACCACAACTTAAAGAAGTGGAGAAATCGTTATTTGAAATCTTAAACAAAATCCCAAATCCACCTTCAAACTTAGCTCCCAAAGGCAAGTCAGACAAAGATAATATTGAAGTCCGGAAGTGGGGAGTTGTGCCAAAATTTGATTTTAAACCAAAGGACCATTTGGAAATTGGAACAAATTTAAAGATTTTGGATTTTGAATCTGGGGCTAAAGTAGCTGGATCACAGTTTTATTATTTGGTTGGCGATGCGGCCTTACTGGAAATTGCTTTGGTAAGATTTGCTTTTGATTTATTATCTAAAGAAGGTTTTTTGCCAGTAATAACCCCAGATTTGGCCAAAGCCCGTTATTATTTGGGAACTGGATATGCTCCCAAAGGTAATGAAGCCCAGACCTATACTATTGAAGGTGAAGATCTGGGACTGGTGGCTACAGCTGAGGTGACTTTGGCTGGTAAACATGCTGATGAGGTTTTAATAGAAGAACAGTTGCCTATTAAATATATCGGTTATTCGCATTGTTTCCGCCAAGAAGCAGGTGCTTATGGAAAGTATTCTAAGGGTTTGTATCGGGTACACCAGTTTACCAAAGCTGAAATGTTTATTTATTGTCTACCAGAAGAATCTGAAAAATATCACCAGTTGATGTTGGCAATGGAAGAGAAAATTTACCAAGCCTTAAATATTCCCTACCGAGTTTTAGAAATGTGTACCGGTGATCTTGGGTCAATGGCCGTTCGTAAATATGATGTTGAAGTTTGGTTGCCAGGCAGGGGAGATTATGGAGAGATTACCTCGACTTCAAACTGTACCGATTATCAAGCTAGAAATTTAAATATCAGATATAAAAAGAAAAATGGTGAAACCGGTTACATTCACATGTTAAATGGCACAGCTATCCCCGCCTCTAGCCGAGCTATAATTGCTATTTTAGAAAACTACCAAAATGCCGATGGGTCGGTGAACATTCCTGAAGTCCTCAAGCCTTACATGGG
>CAYHWU010000058.1:0-3254 GCA_964360495.1 uncultured Gammaproteobacteria bacterium | reverse complement strand
TTGAAGAAGTTAAATCTAAGTATTCAGGCAAGTTGATAGTCAAAAAGATTTGGGATTGGGGTTGGCATTATTATGTAACCACTGGTGTACTCTCACAAAGTGGAGGAATTATAAATGATCTTTGGAAACCCGTTGTATCAAGTATTAAGTATCAAGTATCAAGCGTTTTGATATTAGGACTTGCCACTGGAACGTTGGCAAAATTGCTAAAAGGCGCCCAGATTACTGGCTATGAAATTGACCCAGCCATGATTACTATTAGTAAAAAGTATTTTGGCCTAGATAAAATTCCCAATTTAAAAATAGTAAATAAAGATGCCAAAGATTTTGTGGGAAGCTATGATGTAATATTTGTAGACCTATATTTAGGAGACAAACCCCCAAGTTTCTTATATTCAGATGCTTTTTTAAAAAAACTAAAGAAATCGGGAAAAACTGTGATTATTAACCATCTTTTTTACGACAAAGACAAAAAAGCCAAGGCAGAATACTTAATTGGCAAAATGGGGCGGTATTTCAAGGATATAAAACTGCAACGCGTGCTGACCAATGTTATAATTATCGGGCATGTTTAACCTATTTTCCAAATTCTTTGACTTAAATAAAAAAGAGATTGACAGTCTGCAAACAAAGATTGCACCAGTCTTGGATTTTGAAAAAAAATACAAGAAGCTAAAAGACGAAGATTTGGCTGCAAAAACCGCTGAATTTAAGAAGAGACTCCTAGATGGCCAGACTTTAGACGATTTTTTGCCCGAGGCTTTTGCAGCTGTCCGCGAAGCATCTGACCGGGCTATAGGTCTAAGGCCATTTGATGTTCAGTTAATGGCAGCAGCCGCGTTTGACGCGGGTAAAGTAGCTGAGCAAAAAACAGGAGAAGGAAAAACTTTATCGGCAGTTCCAGCTCTCTATCTCAATGCTTTATCTGGCTTGGGGACCCACTTGGTAACCGTCAACGATTATTTGGCTAGACGTGACGCTGGTTGGAATGCACCAGTCTTTCACCTCTTGGGTTTGACGGTTGGAGTTATTGTTCACGATCAATCATTTATATATGATCCCAAATACTCCGATGCTGCACACGGCGATGATCGACTGGCTCATTTGCGACCATGTACACGGCGTGAAGCCTATGCTTGCGACATTACTTATGGCACTAACAATGAATTTGGTTTTGACTATTTGCGTGACAATATGGTGGGCAGACTGGAAGACAAAGTCCAGCGTGGCCATCACTTTGCTATTGTCGATGAAGTTGACTCTATTCTTATAGACGAAGCCCGAACCCCCCTGATCATTTCTGCTCCAGACACTGAACCGACTCAAAAATATTATGAGTTTGCCAAACTCGTAACTCACTTGGATGCGCAGGGGGACTATGTCTTAGATGAAAAACATAGGGCAGCCTCCCTGACTGAATTTGGTCTAAAAAAAGTCGAGAAACTTTTGGGAATAGAAAACTTATATGAGAAAGATTTTTCATTGATCAAGCATTTGGAAAATGCTCTCAAGGCGCGAGCTCTGTTTTTACGTGATAAACATTATATTGTCCGCGATAACCAAGTAATTATTGTCGATGAGTTTACAGGAAGACTGATGCCAGGTCGTCGTTGGTCAGAGGGTATTCATCAAGCTGTCGAAGCCAAAGAAAACGTCAACATTCAACAAGAATCCAAGACTCTGGCTACAATCTCATTTCAAAACTATTTCAGAATGTATACCAAACTGGCTGGTATGACTGGAACTGCTGTAACTGAAGCTGAAGAACTGCGCAAAATCTATAAACTCGATGTCGTCGTCATTCCTACTCATAGACCAAATGTCCGTGGAGATTTGGCCGATGTGGTTTATAAGACAACTAGTGTCAAATATTCTGCCCTTGCCACCGATATCGCCAAGATTCACAGCACCGGTCAGCCAATTTTGGTGGGTACGACATCGATTGAGAAAAACGAAGTCTTGTCTGATTTATTGAAGCGTAAAAAAATACCTCACCAAATGCTCAATGCCAAAAATCATGAGAGCGAAGCCCAGATTATCTCGGAAGCGGGACGCAAGGGTGGAGTAACTATTGCTACCAATATTGCTGGGCGTGGTGTGGATATTATTTTGGGAGGTTCTGCCCCTGCTAATCCCAAATTTGTCTTGGGCAAAGAAAAACTGACAGCCAAGCAATATGAAAAAGCCATGGAAAAATGGAAGAAAGACCACGATGAAGTAGTCAGACTTGGAGGTTTGTATGTCATTGGTACCGAACGGCATGAATCTCGTCGGGTAGATAATCAGTTGCGAGGTCGATCTGGTCGTCAGGGAGATCCTGGAAGTACTCGTTTTTATCTAGCTCTCGATGATGAAATTATGCGCATCTTTGGTGGTGACCAAGTAGCCAAGATTATGGGCTTTTTGAAAATTCCTGACGTTGAGCCTATTGAACATGGCATGGTCTCCAAAGCTATTGAGCAAGCCCAAGTCAAAGTCGAAGGCTTCAATTTTGATGCTAGAAAAAACGTCGTCGAATATGACGATGTCATGAACAAACAACGCGAAATTGTCTATGGTCTGAGAAACAAGATTTTAGCAGGTGGCATGACCGATGAAGAAATTATCAGAAAGATCCAAAAACAAATTTCCAATACTATCGAGCTTTATGCGCCCAAGGGAATTATAGGGGACGAGGTCTTGCCAATTGTCCAAGCCATTGTCGATGTCATTCCTTTTGATGATGCTTCACAAGAAGCAATTCTTGGCCAAATAAAATCATTGGGTGTGGCTTCTGAAGTCACAAAACTTTCAGACCAAATTGTGGCAGATACACTAGCCAGTCGTAAGCTCCAAGTTTCGCATGATAATTGGCTAGAAATAATTCGTTTTGCTTATCTCTCGAGTATCGACAATCTCTGGGTGGCCCATCTCGATGCTATCGACGACCTGCGAGAAGGTATTGGCCTTCGGGGTTACGGACAGCGTGATCCTTTGGTCGAATACAAAGGTGAAGCCTTTGGAATGTTTGAACGCCTGCTGTCTCAAATCGATGCAGAGTTCGCCAGACGCCTGTTTAGAATTCAAGTTGGGAACCAGGCGCAAGTCCCAAATCCCAAATCCCAAATCCCAAAAATCACTGAAGTAAAAAAACCAACTGATTTTCTTTCAGCAATGCAAGGACTGCAAAAAGGTGGTACTCAAAATACTCACAAGTCGGTTGGTAGAAACGATCCTTGTTGGTGCGGATCAAAAAAGAAATATAAGCGCTGTCA
>CAYHWU010000057.1:0-3300 GCA_964360495.1 uncultured Gammaproteobacteria bacterium | reverse complement strand
TACGGCAATTACCAGAACTAATTTGAGCAGGAGTCCAAACATTACTTATATATTAGCATTTTTCAAACTCCGGATAAATACTTTTCAGTACTTCCAGGAAAAACTTCTCTGCTTCATTTATATTTCCTTGATACTTCCCTCCTGCCGCTTGTCTATGACCACCACCGCCCATCGCACTTGCAAGTTGAGAAACATCCCAAATTTTTTTGGGATTATTAGATCGAATACTAATACTAGAATTTTCTAATTTGTCATACTCATAAATAACAACTGAAATTTCCGCTTCGACACAAGACGATAACTGAAAAGCTATCAACTCTTTAGTATGACTAATGTCTTTTCCAAAAATTCCTAAATCATGGAATCTGGTTAATGGAATTTTTGCAATTACAAGTCTGTTATTGAAGTAGGATTTAGTCTCTCCAAGACATTTAGCAAAAGCTAATAGATTTTTGAACTTTATGGAACTAAGCTTAAACATTATCTCACTAAAATTTGCGCCTCTCTCGATCAGATCAGCAGCTATTCTGTAAGTATCAGCGGTTACTGTTGCAAATCTAAATCCTCCTGTGTCTGCATTAATTCCAGTATAAAGACAGGTCGCTATTTCCTTATCGATATCAATATTCCAATCTTTTAGTAATAAATAAACAATTTCAGCGCAACTAGATATTTCTGGCATAACTAAATTTATTTCGCCAAATTCTGGATTTGTTTTATGGTGATCAATTACTATTGTTGGAATAGATAAGGGAAACTCGACTTTCTTCTTGTAGGTTATCTGTTCCCGTCCACCTGTATCTAAACACAGATATAAATCGTACTGACCAAAATCTACCTGATCAAAACTTTTAGTTACAATTTCACCAAATTTAGGTAAGAAACTTACTGCGTCTAGAGGGAAATCATCTCCAGAGATCACTGTTACCACCTTTCCTAGTTTTTCTAGCGCTAGTTTCATACCTAAAACCGATCCAACTGAATCCGGATCGGGTCGGACATGGCAATGCATCAGTATTCTATTCACTGAATTTATTTTTTCTATGATCTTTTTACTTATTTTTGAAAAATCATCCATGTTACATCTACCCGACCTGCCAATTGTCAAAAACTAATCTTTCGATTGATTCAACATCTTCGTTGGCTCGGTCGAGTTCACCATATTGAATGTCTCGGTTATAAAAATAAAGATCACGAATCACTTCGTAAAACCTCACAAGATTTTCATAGTTTTCATCCAAATTTCCATGTTTAGAATAAGTGTCATAAAAACTTTTTCTAATGACTGGATAGGTTTTAAATAGTCTTCTCTCTAAAAAATTGAATTCGAAATGGTGATCTCCTGCCATGGCCGATTCAAAATCAAAAACTCCCACTATTCTTTGTAATTCATTATCCCAATGTAAATTTTGTGGTTGTAAATCTCTGTGTACAAGGGAATATTTTTTGGGTTCTTGGACTTTTGAAAATTCTTTTTTGATATACTCTTCTACCCCTTTTACATGAGCATAATTATTAATTTGTAGCTTATTTATTCCTGTGGTTATAACTTCTTCGAGAATCTTTTTCCATGAATTGTGTTTTTCTGTTGACGCTAATGAAAATTTTGGATCATCAAACTTAATCTGATGTAGGACGCTCGCCAATTTTCCAAGTTCTATACCCAATTTCTCCTTTTCTTCAATGTGCATAATTGAATCAGCCAGATTTTCTCCCGATAAAAAAGAATAAACAACAAAGGGATATTTAATCTTTGATCTTGAGAAGTCTTTGTGTAAAATATCAGGAACAGGTAATTCAGTTTCTGAGGCAATTCTTGATATTAAATTTGTTTCCAATTCCAACTTAGGAAAGCGGTCTTCTTTTATGCATATTTTAGCCACTACTCGATCATTGTCATTTTCCCCAAACCTTACCAATAAAGTCTTGTTGGTAAAGGCATATGATAAATGTCTTATTTCTTTGGCTTCAGTCCTCCCAAATATCTCTGATAAAATCTTCCCTATCTCTCTATCATCTATCTCCACTTGCGAAGAAAGAGACATTTTGGAACTCATTGTCATTTGGTTTCCGTTGGTCATCTTGGGTATTTTACTACTTATTTATTATTTAATACACCTGATTATGGGTACCCACATCGTATAATTCAACATCTTTATCGTATATCTTATAAGTTACCCGAATGTTGCCGGTTATCCAAAACGCCCGATATTCAGCTTTATCTCCTGATAGACTATGGTCTTTTAAAATTGGATCATTTTTATTTACTATCCACAATTTCAATCTCTCTTCAAATCTTGATCTCAATTTCAAATTGGGCTGAATACGCTTTTTATAGTGTTTACGAAACTGCTGATGATAAACCAGATTAAGCATTTAGCTGTCTGAGCAAATCATTTACATCATTAGCACGATAAACATTTTTACCGATTCTAAAATCCTGTTCCATTTTCAAATATCTCTTTTCCGCTTTGTCAGACAAAATAACGGTGGGTTCACCAAAATTTAAAGAGATACTTTTTTGGGAAAATCTATTTAAAAATAATCTAATTACTTCTTGTATCGACGAAAAACCATATTCATCGGCCACAACCTGCGCTTGCTGACGAAGGGTTTTACTCATTGGTACCTGTAAAGTTACTGTATTCATAATATGATTATACCGTTTTGATAATGTATGTCAAGCATTATCTAAGCTCTTCCATAAATATCTGCAAGCCAAAGTGCGGTTGGGAATCCAATTTTTGGCAATTTTTTGCATGCGCACTTTTAACGTCTTGGTTGGTCTTAGATTATAGAGCTTACACATAGCCTTTTGAATACCCAAATCGTCTACTGGAAAAACATCGGGGCGTTCGAAAGTGAATATCAAAAGCATTTCTGCAGTCCATCTGCCAATACCTTTGACTTTGACCAAATGATCAATTATCTCTTGGTCAGTCATATCTACTAGTTTATCTAATTGAATTGTCCCATCCAAGATTTTGTTGGCCAAATCTTTGACAAAACTGACTTTGTTCCAAGACAGTCCACAATCACGCAAATCTTGATCGCTAACTTTCAAGACACTTTGGGGATTCAAAGTGCCACATCTGTCTTTGACTCTGCCATAAATAGTAGCTGCTGCCTTGATTGAAAGCTGCTGAGAAGTGATACTGTCGATCAAATCTTCAAAAATATCTCGTTTACGGGTATTGGGCTTAATAGGTCTAAACTTTTGGGCCAAATTGTCTATAAGAGGATCGTTAAACTTATTCATAAATTTTATGGTAAAATGAACTAGCGCTGGGGAGCGCTTTT
>CAYHWU010000056.1:0-3302 GCA_964360495.1 uncultured Gammaproteobacteria bacterium | reverse complement strand
ATCAGTGTCTCCTCCTGCCTCTTTTCTTCTTTTTTTATAAGCTCAAAAACTTTGTCCATATTAATATTTTAATTGATTTTAACTTCAACTTCATCTCCAATCAATTTAAGCTCTACATCGCCCGATATAATCGGATTCCCAAATTTACGTTGATCTTCCATTAATTGGCTACTCATAGCTCCAAAACCTGGCGTTCCACTTCCATCTAAAAGTCTTAACGCTTTAATTACTGGAGCATGAATTTTATGTATGATTTCATTTTGAAACGGTTTGCCTCTTGCCGCCATTAGTGAGAGAACCGCAATAACCACACTGGTGGTGGAAATACTTCCCTTTTCACCAGTAGGATCGTTGTTTATCTCTATAATCCTATCGGTGAATACTCCCCGATAATTCTTGATTTTCCGATATGCTTGTACATCTCCATTATCGCTATATTGATCTTTTTCTTTTTCGTCTCTTACCACTCTTAAAGAGTCGGCACTATATGGCGTAATCAAAATAGTTAAATTTTCTTTTCTTAAAAACTGTTCATTGTAAAGCCTTTTTATAACCTCGACAACTCTTGGTTCTTTTCCTTGATATCTGATTGTAGATCCAGTTCCCCTATCCTTAAAACCAATCAGTGTTCCTGCATTTGCCAGTTGATCCATTCCTAAAACTAAATCTTTATTGTTCAAGATTGTTCTATCTGGTCTAATCCAAACATCGTCTAACCCATACAAGAGATCCTTTATTGTAAATTCGTTGACTCGAAGCATCGCCCCTTCAACTAAACGCCTGTTTAACAAGAATAAATAGGCTTGAAATAGTGGATTTTTTAGATCAGCTGTCTCTAAAATTCCATCTCTGGAAATACCTTCTTTGGCCAAACTTCTCCAAGTATCTTTTCGTCCCACATCAATCGGCAATGCTGTTGGTTCTGCCACTCCGATCACGGGTATCGAACATCTATTCTCAGATGTAAGTACTAGCAATGCTTGCAAAATATTAATAGCTGTTTTATACGCCGATGTTTTTCCAACACCATTTGGACCTTCGACAGATGTCAAGACAAAATTAAAACCATTCCACCTTTCATAACTGTCGTCTAATCGTCTAAAAGGAAACTCTTTGTCTGCCATCCTGTCGCAAGTTTTATCACAAAATCAAACTTTTGGATATACTGTTGTTACGCCTCTCGTCCCATCGGACAACTCTTCTATTTTAAAATCTTCAAACAACATTCCAGATACCATCGCCAAGCATAAAAAGGTTCTATATGCTGCCTCTCTTATCTCAACTTCTGCGTGTTTATTGGCTCTCATATTTGAAATGTGTCTTAATGCTCGCACATTGCCAGTAAACACGATGGCTGTTTCAGTTTCTCCAGGCAGGACTGATCGCGCTGCCTGTTGGACTTTCTTACGTAAATCCGTCTTAGAATCTGCAGACAATATCTGTCCTCCAGTTTTTTGCTCTGAAAGTAGTTCTTGTGCCACTGACTCATATTCTGTTGCAGCCTTATCAATTCGGTCTTCAAATTTTTGATGCAATTTCTGATTACCCTGATACTCTGGTCTTTCAACAAACCTCAATACTTTTCCAGAAACATACCTTTGGCTTAATTGTGAGAAACCCATTCCCGCTCTGTGTCTGACTAGTTCATGAGTAACTGTTCTTGAAACTCCATACCATAAAAAAGAAAAATTGGGATGCTCTAAAACCGATCCATGACCAGAAGCCATAATGTTGTCAAAATATTTTCTTGCTTCAAAATTCATTGTCCGGTTGACACCAAAACTGGCGTAACATAATTGGCCAGCAAACTTAACTAGTTGCGCAGCAGACTCTAATTTGACGGGGTCATCTAAATACTGCCCAAATCCCAATTCACCAAAACCAGACAAATATCCTTTTATTGGGTTTACTGACACATCTGGTTTCATTACCATTGCCACCCCAGGAGCTTTTAAATATGAAGTACCCTTAAGAGTTGTATAAACAGCCGAATCAATAACTGGAAACCCATTAACTATTTCCCCTTTCAATCTTTTGAATTCATCTTCTACTATCATTGTCCAGGTTTTATCAAACCTCTCCTCTTTTTTCAATCCCCAATTTTTTTGAGATTTCATCTGCTGTTTTTGTAGGACCAACTTCTACCCAATTTTCACCTGGCAATTTGAAACTGCCAATCGCACCTGCATATTTCAACAAATCGACTAGAGCAACTTTAATTTCTGTTCCATCATAAAGTGTAAAAACACAAATCTTTTCTCGTTCAACAATCATTTGAGATTTTTACCAAACCCCCTCCTTCTTTTCAATCCCCAAAATTTGACTAGTCATGCGGTGGTCATACAATGGGCATACAGTTGGCATACTGTCGTATAAATAACAATTTTATGACAAAATCTGTTAAACTAATTGACGAGCCGAAGATCAAGTCATTTGTAAACTTTTGGGTGTCCACCTATTGCCAAAAAGCGAACTTCGTTTTTACCTAACCATTTATATACAATACGAACATCGTTAGTAATTGAAAATGCAAACTTCCCCAACATCTTTTTGTGTAAATCATGATTTTTGAGTCTAGTATCTTCTGCATTTTTTCTAAACCATTGCACCCGCGAATCGATCTCGTCCATCAAATCTGGTTGTTCTAGAAGCAACTCTTTTAGATCTTGAATATATTCTGGGTTTCTTTGGACTTTTATCATAATTCGCTAAATCTGATTCCTTTCCTTCCCAAACTATATCATTTTTTGTAGACTGTTTCTCTCTCCTTAAAACCATACTTTCAAATTGTGGAGTAAATCCATTTACGGTCAATCGAGGGTATAACAATTTACGGGTAGCATCGCGGATAAATTCACTCACGGAATTGTAGTGAAATTTCTTAGCCTCAACCTTGGCTTGAGTATACAAGCCCTTTGGCATTGAAATATTGATAGTTATTGTGTCCATACAAACATTGTATGCTTTCCATACAACGGTGTCAAATCGAAACCGAAATCGAGAGACAATTAAGGCAGAAATAAATTTTTTAAAACATGATACACTGGAATTATGAATATAGAAAATTTTTTATCAACGACCTCAATTGGCTACGCACTACTACTCATCGTCGTATTATTGTTTGTGTATATGGTTTTAAAGACCTCCCCACGTACTACTTCCAAAAAATAAATTTTAAATTGGTTTACTTACAGGTTTATTCCAAGATGCAAAGTCGCACTTCGGATAGCTTGAGCATCCGTAGAAGCTGCGGCCGGTGCGGGTTTTTCGAATAATTACATCGCCCCCGCCTGCATCAGCTA
>CAYHWU010000055.1:1507-3332 GCA_964360495.1 uncultured Gammaproteobacteria bacterium | reverse complement strand
GCTGTGGCTTCGCCACTTCTGTTTCGCCAATCTGGCATGGCATAATAGGCTCGATGGAGCACGCTATTTCCATCGAGGATTAGCAGTTTCATCCCATTATCTTAACAAATTCATCTCCGTCCATGTTCTCTGTTTCCATCAATTTCACAACAACTTTATCTAATTTTTTACGATACTTTTTTAATATAACCATGGCATTTTTGTAAGCAGTATCAATTATCTTTTTAACTTCGGCATCAATTTTATTTTGCATATCTGGTGAAATCAGAGTTTGTTCATAAAAAGTTTTTCCCCAATCGATGGCATCTTGTTGTGGTCCATAATTAATAGGTCCCAAATCACTCATGCCATATTCCATAACCATATTGCGAGCAACCGAGGTTGCTTTATCAATATCATTTGCAGCTCCAGTGGTTATTTCACCAAAGACCAATTCCTCAGCGGCTCGGCCGCCCATCATCATGGCAATCTGGGACAAGAGTTTGGTCTTGGTCATATGAATAACATCGTTCTTTGGTGGAACTAAAGTGTGCCCAAGAGACATACCTCGAGAAACAATGGAAATTCTATGAACTGGATCCATATCTTTTTGGGCCCAAGTGGTAATGGCATGTCCCACTTCGTGGTAAGCCGTCATCTTGCGATCGTCTTCTGACTGACTACGTTTCTTCTGAGGACCCATTTTTACTTTGGTAGCTGCTTCTTCAATATCAGCATAAAAAATTTCTTTCTTAGATTCGCGGGCTGCAGAGATTGCTGCTTCGTTGAGCATGTTTTCGAGATCGGCTCCAGAGAAACCAACTGTGCGCTTGGCAACAGCTTCCCAATTGATATCTTTTACAAATGGTTTGTTTTTGGCATAAATAGCCAAAATCGATTTTCGACCTTCAATGTCTGGATAATCGACCATCACTCGACGATCAAATCTTCCTGGTCGCAAAAGGGCTGAATCCAAAAGATCTCCCCTGTTGGTGGCAGCCAAGACCATGACATTATCGTTGGCAGTAAATCCATCCATTTCGACCAAAATCTGATTTAGAGTTTGTTCGCGTTCGTCGTGTCCACCCATTGTTCCATGTCCGCGCTGACGACCAATGGCGTCAATTTCATCGATAAATATAATCGAAGGGGCACTTTTTTTGGCGGTCGCAAACAAGTCGCGAACACGAGCCGAACCCACTCCTACCAACATTTCCATAAATTCAGATCCCGCCATCGAAAAGAATGGCACATTGGCTTCACCAGCTACGGCCTTGGCAAGGAGAGTTTTACCGACTCCCGAGGGACCCACGAGTAAAACACCTTTGGGAGTACGGGCTCCAACGATTTTATACTTTGCGGGATTTTTCAAAAAATCGACTACTTCTTCGAGCTCTCTTTTGGCTTCATCGACGCCGGCCACGTCGGCAAATTTGACGTCTAGTTTCCCTTTGGCAAACAACTTGGCTTTAGAATTTCCAAAGGAGAATAGGCTATCTTGAGCCCCTCGGGCTTTGCGCATCATGTACAAAATAATTAGGACCACAAATCCAGTTCCCAAAAGACTTGGCAAAGTCTGGGCAATGACTTGGGACATGGTCTGGTCTTTGATTTCATATTTGACAGTACTGGCGTCTATCTTGGCCCTTTCGAGTATTTGAGTCAGACTTTCACTGGGCTCTTTTCTGGAGAAATAAACTTCACCTTTTTTGTCGGTGTAATACAAAGCCAGTCGGTCAGCAAAGACTTCGACTTTTTCAATCTTTTTATCTTTAATGTCAGACAAGGCCTGAGACAAAGTTACTTCATGTACAGTGCTACTGCCTGCTTTCCAAAGTTGCCAAAG
>CAYHWU010000055.1:0-1407 GCA_964360495.1 uncultured Gammaproteobacteria bacterium | reverse complement strand
ACAGCCAAAATCATCCCCTGGGACTCTTCATCCATTATTTTTTTGTATTCTAAATTAGTCACAAATAAAAACTTTTTGTTTAAGAAATCTTCTGGCACAAAACCATAAGTCCGCACACCTGTAAAAATAGTTCTGGTCTCAGTTCCAAAATCGACAGTCAGACGAAGAAGCTTCTCACTTCCCTCTTTATTAACAGCTTCAGTTACTAGTCCAACTCTTATCTCGACTTTTGCAAAATCATCAATAGTAATCATATTAAAAAACCTATCTTCTTATACACTTCCAAAAGCTTGGGATGAGACAGAGCATATGATTTGGAAGCCCCCTCTTTGAGAATGGCATCCAATTTTCCAGATTCAGAAATGGCTTTGTATTTCTCTTGAAATTCTACCAAAAACTTTTCGACAACATCGGCAACTGCAGTCTTAAATTCACCATAATTATGACCACCACCATATTCTTTGCCAGAAAGTTGAGAATAAATTTCTAAAAGATTAGAGATGCCAGGTTTATTGGCCCAATCCATTTTAACTTCAGAGCCACTGTCGGTAACCGCTGACATAATCTTTTTTCGGGCAGATGTGGGGTCTTCGAGAAGGCCAATCGCTCCATTGGGATTGGCATCACTCTTACTCATTTTTTTGAGTGGATCAACAAGGCTCATCACTCGGCCTCCGGCCACCGGAATTTTTGGTTCGGGCAGGACAAATGTTTGCCCATATTTAGAATTGAATCTTTCGGCTACATCGCGGGCCAGTTCCACGTGTTGTTTCTGGTCTTCCCCCACTGGGACACCGGTCGTGTCATACAGCAAAATATCCGCAGCCATCAGGGCAGGATAATCAAACAAGCCGACGCTAACACTTTTTTTACCTTCGGATTTTTCTTTATATTGAGTCATGCGGTTAAGTTGGCCCATCGACAAATAACAATTGAGTATCCAACCAAGATTGGCGTGGTCGGGATTGTGTGATTGGATAAATAATAAAGATTTGGCTGGGTCAATACCGGCTGCCAACAGAATAGCTGTAATTTCCCGATTTTTTTGAATTAAAGTCTTGGGATCCTGAGGCACTGTAATAGCATGCATATCCACCACACAAAAAATATTTAAGCCATCATCTTGACCGGCAACCCACTGCCTGACCGCCCCAATATAATTTCCAATATGTAGGTTTCCAGAAGGTTGTATCCCTGAAAAAACTATTTTTTTACTCATGTCCTGATTTTACAACACTTATCTTGCTCTGTCTGCTAAAATTACTTCATGACGATTGCAGATATCTCGCCAGAATATTACAGAACAGAAAAGGATCTTCTTGAGATAGGAGAAGGTGTTTCAAGAGAAAGATCAGGCCTTGATTCGCCTCCTAAATAAAATTCCTTAAATTTAATTTGGTTGCGGGG
>CAYHWU010000054.1:0-3391 GCA_964360495.1 uncultured Gammaproteobacteria bacterium | reverse complement strand
CACCACCTCGGCAATGCTTTTATTTTATCTCATTTTGAGTTAAAATACCAAGTAGTATGGCAATGCTTGGGGTACAGGAACTAAGAAATGGAACCACTTTTTTGATGGATGGACAGCTCTATGTGGCCCTCAAATATGAGCATATTAAGACTGGACGCGGATCGGCCACTATCAAAATCAAGGCCAAGAATCTCTTGACTGGGGCAACTACCGACAAAAGTTTTGTCAATTCAGCCAGAGTCGAAGAAGCCAATACTTCTCGTCGACCGATGCAGTATTTATATAAAAATAATAATGATTTTGTCTTTATGGATCCCAAGTCTTATGAACAAGCAGAAATTTCAGCTGCCGTCGTTGCTGAAAATGGGATTTATCTCAAAGAAAGTATTTTGGTCAATGTTTTATTTTGGGAAGAGCGTCCTTTGTGGATTGAGCTTCCTCCTAAAATGGAATTTACAGTTGCCGAAACTGACCCAGGAATCAAAGGTAACTCTGCTGCCAATATGTACAAATCTGCAGTTCTCGATAATGGTATGACAGTCCGCGTGCCACTATTTATAGAAGAAGGGGAGAAGATTTGGGTTGATACTCGTGACGGAAGTTACGCAGAACGGGTTAAGCAAATATAATAAAGAGGGCTCCGAGAGAAACAATCACTTGGGCAAGTACTCCCCAAAACGCTGGTACATTCCACTGATGAGTACGTTGAAAAGTAATTAATTTTTCGATCCATTTAATTTTCATCCCCAAAAAGTAGAAGGGGATTTCGACAACATCGGGAGCCACTGCCAAAAAGCAACAAAGCATAATTATTACAAATTGTTGCCAACTCTGTGCCTTGAGCCAAGCAATGCTTGTGCCTAGTACAAGGGCTCCAATGGCGTCTGTTAAAACTATGGCATATGATTTTTGGGTAATATGCCCCAACTTGGTTTTTTCAGTATGTAAATGAGGATTCCAATGGGGAACATAATCGGTAATAAAATGGGAAACCAAAGCAAGAGGAAGGGACAAAAGGGGATTTCCAACGGATACTCCGATGGCTGCGCCGACTAGGGTGTGGGGTAACTCTAGCATTGTGGTATTATTTTAGCATGCCACTTCTATTGGGACTAGTTTTCATCGTCTTATCGTTTATTCTTTGGCGAGAATTTAAGGATCAGCATGATCCTGAGGAAATATTTACATTAACCTGTCTTTTGGCAGTAGTAGGTCTTTTGGTGGGTAAGTTTAGCTTTTCTGTTGCCGTTTTAGCCATGATTTCGGTTTTAGTTATTTGGAGTCATAAGATGAAATGGAATTGGGGAGAGTGGTTAGATTCTTTTGGTCTGTATGGGACCTTGAGTTTAGTAATCTATTCATGGTATTTTATATTTGCTTTTGGAATACTATGGCTATTAAAGCGCTATTATCGGACTTTTTCTTGGTATAGAAGTGGTAAACCTGGGTTTGTTGGTTTGTGTGCAGTTTCAATATTTGGTCTTTCTCAAATAGTGATTGCTTTTATGACTAAAGCCAATGTATACTCTGCAATACTAGGGGGTTGGATGGTGGTTATCTCCCAAGTAATATTATGGCTACGAAAAAAATAAAATCAGTTTCATATCCCAAAGAGGTTTTGAAACCCGTCGAGGACCATTTGAGTGCAGAACTTAGTAAGCTCAACAAGCGTAAGGCAGACATTGAAGTGGAAGATCCTTTCAACGATCGAACTCGAATAGATGACAATGCTGCAGTCGATACTGATGCTGCCGAACAAGTCGGCCACATGCAGGCCAATGCTATCAAATCTACATTGGACAGAAGCATGATCCAAATCCGAAAAGCCATGTCTCGAATCAAGATTGGTAAATATGGCTTGTGCGAACGCTGCGGCAAGTTTATCGATACCGACAGACTAATGATCATGCCAGAAAGTACTCTGTGTATCGCCTGCGAGAAGCAAAAGGAAAAGTAAATTTGTCATGCAGTAGTCATACGGTTGGCATACAATTGTCATACAATAGTAAATACGATGGTAACAAGATACGAAGATCTTGAGATATATAAAATTTCTGTTGAAGTCTCAATTGACGTTTATAAACTAACCAAGAAATTCCCCAAAGAAGAAATTACGGAATAGTCGATCAACTAAAAAGAGCAGTTACCTCAATAGGTGCAAACATAGCGGAAGGCTTTGGGCGATTTTATTTTAAAGATAAATTAGTTTTCTTTTACCACTCACGTGGCTCATTATTCGAAGTCAAACATTTTTTGGAAATAGCATATAGAATGGAGTATATTACAGAAGAAGAGAAAAATACTCTTTTTGCCAAATTAAACAATTTATCAGTGAAACTAAATAACTTTATAAATTCTATCGGTAGACAAGATGCAAATTAATTTAAATAAATTGGATTATAAATTTTTAACAAAACCATTATTGGTGGGTGGTATGGCCATGGAATTTTACAATCTGAGAAAATCGGGGGAAGATATAGATTTAATCGTAACAACTGAAGACTATTTAGGTTTGGCAAAAAGGTACCCAAATTACAAGAGAGATTTAGGGAGTGATTTAGGTGTAACTATATATGATTTTGAGATATGGAAGTGTATACGAGGTTTTCATTATGAATTTCTTTCTCAGGGGGCTATTGAGAATGAAGAAGTTCGAATAATCCATTTGAACAAATTATTATTTATGAAAACACTGGCAATCGCTATAGAGAAATATGAAAAGGACGTCAGATTAATAGTACAAAAAATATCAGATATCCAATACGAAAATGACAAAGATTATAAACCCGAATTTTTATTGCAATGAATGACTATTGTATGACTATCGTATGCCTATGAATGACATTAAGGTGATTTTTGAAGATGAGAATATCTGCGTTATCGACAAGCCTTATGGTGTGGTGGTTAATAATGCTCAATCTGTTAAATCAGAAACTGTCCAGACTTGGTTTACAACAAAATACAATATACCTTCTGGTGAATCAGAATTCTTACAAAAAGGGGGAGTGGTACACCGACTAGACAAAGATACTAGTGGAGTGATGGTCTTGGCTAAAAATGAAGACGCCTATGAAAAATTGAAACTGCAATTTTTGGAAAGAAAAACTAAAAAGACTTATTGGGCCATGGTTCATGGCAAGATGTCAGAACCAAGCGGGATTATTTCTGCACCTATCGACCGTCATCCCAAAGATACTCACAAGTTTGCAGTTTCAGAAAACTTTTCTCGCACCGCAATAACCGAATGGAAAGTTTTGAAAGAATTTCCAGAGCATTCTTTGCTCGAACTGTCTCCTCATACAGGGAGAACTCATCAACTTCGTGTTCACATGCAGCATCTCCATCACCCAATTATTTCGGACCCCATCTATGGCTTTCGCAAATCTCTCAA
>CAYHWU010000053.1:0-3437 GCA_964360495.1 uncultured Gammaproteobacteria bacterium | reverse complement strand
TCGATGTCTATGAAGGCATGATTATTGGTCTAAATTCTCGTGATCAAGATATGGACATCAATGTCACCAAAGGCCAAGCCAAAACTAATGTTCGCTCCGCCAACAAAGAAATGAAAATTGCCCTAACTGCTCCCATTGAAATGAGTATCGATCAAGCATTGGATTTTATAGAAGATGACGAACTGATTGAAATAACTCCAGAAAATATTAGACTGAGAAAGAAATTCCTCTCCAAAAACGATCGTGTCCGCGCCAACCGCGGCCAAAACTAAGCAATATCGTATACCACTCCCCTGGTCGAACCCAGCTTTTTTATCAATTTTTTCTGCATTAGATGCTTTAGGTCACGATGAAGAGAGAGTGGAGATTGATTCATAAAACGCCTATGAAGAAAATCGAACGAGCACTCAGGATGGTCTTTGATTACTTCTAATAATTCTCGCCTGCGCGGAAGAAGATTTGATGAATCTATTTCAATTAGTGGATTTTTTACTTCTTCTAACGTTTGGTTGGCTTGAGAAATCAGCGACTCAAGAAAATAATCAACAAACTCTGTACAATTGCTGCTCGGCTCGAGTGTTTGATAGTACCAATTTCTATGTTCATTAATATATTTTTCGATTGGAATCAACCCTCCAAACCCGTATCCCGACTTTGTTAGCAAATAGGTAGAAATCAAACGTCCCGTTCTACCATTTCCATCTGCAAATGGATGAATTTTTTCAAATACAAATTGACCAATAGCTGCCACTACACAGGGATGCTCATTAAGACTATTAATAAATGTTACAAATTCTTGCATCAAATCAGGTATTAATGTGTGTAACGGAGCATGCATGACTTCCATTCCAGACTGATTAAATACTCCCCAAGCTTCTGTGCGATACTTTCCAGCAGAACCAGAAAGTCCATACATTGTTTTATTATGCAATTCTCTGACTATTTCAATTGTCAAATCAGGCAATTGACGTTGTGAACATATCCATTGGTATGCTCCTTCTAAGTTTTTACCTTCTTTTCTCGGTAATTGAATTGTCGAGGGTATGTCTTCGATTCGCGCCGAGGAGACAGCACTGTTTAAAAAAGATCTGTCTCTGATGATCTTTGTTGTGGTAGGAGACAAAGGTAACATCTCAAATACTCTCTTTAGTACTTCTATTTCCTCAGTTTTGGAAATTATGGATGGCGATATGATCCACTTGAATTGATCCATAGTCATAATTTAGTTGTATCAAATGTGATAACAAAAGACAAGACGTGATAAGAAGTGATAATATAAGATAAAATAAGATAAGAAAAGAGAAGATTATGTGTTTTCTAAGAAAATCTCGTTTTTGTAGTCAGAATAGCGCCACCAGGTGGGAGTAAAGGTCAGAAAAACGGTTCCTGGATCATTTTTATACTGCTCAGCCGTAGGATTTTTGACATAGTGAATTTTATGAATTTCGGTCAAATCACCCTCGATTTTCTTAATTTCCCCGTCTAGCTGCAAAGTTTGCATAGTCTCCTCACTAAATCCAATCACAATTGAAGCTCGTGTTGGCAATTTTTGGCATTTGATGCTGGTATTTTCGGTCTGAATATAAATCGTTAATGGATTCTCATTGAGGGAAAAATGCATGGCCGCGTTGTGACAACCTCCGTCTGGTAAACACACTGATAGAGCACAGACTCTTTCGCTTTTTAGTAAATTTATAGCCTTTTGGTCCATATTAAATTGTCTTTAAACTAATTCCACCATCTATTATAACTACTTCGCCTGTCATTGCATCATTTTCTACTATGGCAACAGCCATATGGGCAATTTCGGACGGTTCGATCATCCTTTCAATCAATTGCTCTTTGCCGCTTTCTTTAAAACCTTCTTCAGTTGTGTCTTTCCAAAGTGGGGTTTTGACATAACCAGGAGCAATCGCGTTTACCAAAATCTTTGGAGCTAAGTTCTTGGCTAGTGTCTGAGTAAAGTGACTAACTGCTGCCTTGGCCGCTCCATAGGCCGATAAACCTTTCCAGCAGGCTTTTCCATCCGCATAAACTGAGGATATATTAAGAATTTTTCCCCCGGTCTTCATAAGTTTAACTGCCCTGTCTGCACAATAAACTGTAGCGAATAAATTGACCTGAAAGATTTCTCGCCAAACTTTGGTGTCAAAAAGATCTCTGGGTCTGTTGACACCAGCATTATTGACCAAAATGTCCAGCCCTCCAAATTTTTTACTTACAAGATCAAATAAATCATCTATCTGTTTTTCGTTGTGTAAATCAACTTTATATTTAATTCCATTCTTACCAAGTAATTTGAGTGTTTCCTTGGCCCCTTCTTCACTAGAATTATAAGTAAAAACAACTTTACACCCTTGTTGCACAAGAGCAACAGAAATAGCTCGCCCAATTCCGCTACTCCCACCTGTAACCACAGCAATTTTATTTTTTAAATTCATAATGCAATTATCTATTATCTCCCGAACCATGGATTTTGTCATCTTTTACACGCTTGAGAAGTTTCTCGAGGTTTTCAGCAGCAACTTGGTCAAAAGATAAACCCAATTCTGTACACAACTGAGCCAAATACCAAATTACATCTCCCAATTCTTTGGAAATCTCGTGTTTTGCTTCGTCAGTCAACTCGCTATCTTTTCTCAAAATCTTTTTTATTTTATTTGCCACCTCACCTGCCTCACCAGCTAGTCCAAGTGTGGGATAGACATAGTTGTTTCCTGGGTTTGGGTAAACCGCTGTCTTTTTTGACTGCTTTTGATAATCATCAAAGTTCATTTATGTTTTTTATTACTTCAATATTAGATTTAAATAATATAGTATTCAACCCGGCTTGACCAGCAGCTTCTAGGTTTTGCTTATCGTCATCAATAAACAGTATCTCATTTGGCAAAGCTTTAACCAATTTTGAAATCAATAAAAATGCTTCTGGGTCTTTTTTTGAAACATTCAGCTCTTCAGCCGAATAGACCTCAGAAAATATCTTGTCCAGTCTTTCTCTAACAACTGGTGTGTTTTGAACCGAACCACTTGTAAAGATATATAAATTAAATTTTGTCTTAACAGTTTCAAGAAAGTTTATCAATTCATCATTCAATTCAAAATTATTCCAAAAATTATAGTTTTGTTCTTTTGCTAATAGTTCTTTATGAAGCTTATTCAATCCACCAGAATAATTCTTATCTTTTGCAAACAATAGGGTGTTCGAGAAATCGAACAAAAGTGTAGTTATCATGTTGAAAATTGCTCTAGATGAATAGATTTTACACCAAATTCGCGACAGTACTGTTTCATACTTTGATTAAAACTTTGGGGACCGCAGATGTAGACTTCATGCACAGTCAGATCTGGAATTAGGTTTTGTAAAACCTCTTTAGTCAATCGTCCAACGATATATTTAACGTTGTATTTAAGCATTTCTTTTTGAAACAATATTTCAT
>CAYHWU010000052.1:1906-3469 GCA_964360495.1 uncultured Gammaproteobacteria bacterium | reverse complement strand
GCATTCCAAAAGGCCATGACAGCGTCCCCAATATATTTGTCGAGAACGCCACCATATTTAAAGACAATATTTGTCATTCTGGTTAAATAATCATTTAGCTTTTTAGCCAATTCCTCAGGCTCGAGTTTCTCAGAAATAGTAGTGAACCCAGCAATGTCCGAAAACAAAACAGTTATTTCCTTTCTCTCCCCTCCCAATTTCAATTTTGATGGATTTTTGAGAATTTCAGCAAGTACCGAATCCGACAAATAATAAGAAAAGGCTTTTTTGATATATTCTTTCTGGGCCTTTTCTTTCCAATATTTAAATATAATATTTATAATATTTATAAGAATTATAGCTAAGGGTGGATAAATGAGATTTCGGATTACTCCATTGTCGAAAGACCAAAAGGCAAAGATTATATAAGCAATTAAAATAAATATATTTAATGGCGCCAAAAGACAAGCTAAAAATATAAATAGAAGTGTTTGAATTTTTGGTTCTAAGACCAGATATTTTTTATCTAATATGGTCTGCATAGCACTGGCATGAATTTCGACTCCAGCCATCTCACTGCCCTGAGAGACTGGCGTAATCTGAACATCATGTAGGTCAACGGCTGTCGCCCCTACCAATACATATTTATCGGAAAAATTTTCAAGAGGTATTTGTTTGTTTAGAACATCTAAAAATGAATAAGTGGTAAAGCTTCCAGGTTTGCCAACATAGTTTATTCTCATAAAATCTCCTGGAATTTTTTGGTCCAATATCTGCGATGAAAAACTTTGGCTTGGAATTTTGCGGACAACGCCATCTGGGTCAATCAATACATTAACCAGTCCCGTTTGGGACTTAAATATTTCGGCTGGTTTTTGCAGGCCATCTTTGACTTGCTCAACAGGCAACACAATATTGTGCAAAGCCAAAGCTTTATTTAAAGCTTCATCGCTTTGAGGATTGCTTTTTTCGGGAAAGGCCACATCATAGCCAATTACTCTCGGCTTGCCGTTGGCCAGAAGTTCCAAAAGCTGGGCATGGACTTTGCGATCCCAAGGCCATCGGCCAATAGCATTTATCGATTTGTCATCAATGGCAATAATCACAATATCATTGTGGACAACCCGAGGTAAAAATAAATTATCGGCAATTTTTTCTTGCCACCCAGAAGCCAACCCCAACCAAAACATTCCACCCAATATTGCAAAGACTAACAATCTTACTCTCACCTATTTATTTTATCATCCAAACTTTGGCTTTGGTACGAAGTGTGGAAATTTCATTAGCCACACTCTCTTGGAGAGCTGCAGAATCAGTCGAGGCAGGAACGAGCTTTTCCAATTTCAATTGAAATTCAATTTGGGATTTAAGATCTTCTAGAGTCATATTTTGAAGTTTCAAAATTTCATCAAAATTATTGTCTGGGCCCAACTGTTTTTTAATTTCTTCAATCTTGACGTCAATTTCGGCAGAAGTGACAGAAATTTTTCGGTTGCGCAACTCTTGAGAAACTAATTTTTGAGTAACAAGCGCGTCCAAAGCTTCGGCACCGACTCTCGAATACATCATTTGATCCAATTCAAA
>CAYHWU010000052.1:0-1806 GCA_964360495.1 uncultured Gammaproteobacteria bacterium | reverse complement strand
TTTTCTTTTAACGAAATCTTCTCTGTTACTCTGTCACTTGTAACTTTGTTACTCTTCTTGGTTACCCTTTTAGTTTTCGTTGCCATGTCCAGAAGTATAGCACAAATTAATTACTGTTCAAGCGTTACTTTTAAGCGGCCACCGTCGAACATTGCAGTATCTGCAGTGAGAGATTTGGCTTGGATGCGATACAAGTTTTTGCCAGCCCAAAAGCTGACAGAGCCAGAAATGACTGCTGTAGAAGTTTGAGAACTAGTGGAAATATCACTCCCCTGAACCCCTACCCCATGTGTGACATCAAATATTTGGACATAGGCAGTGCCATTGCCATTAAAAAGTCTTAGGTTGGCTTCAAAGGCTACATCAATAATCCCCAGGTAATCACTTTTATTGAAATAAAAATCTGTCCCTGGTAAATCTGACCAAGTGTTGTTGGTTGTAAATCCTGACCCTGGGATTGGAATATAGACTACACTTCTAGTCTTTGTCTTGGGAGTAGTCTGATAAACAGTTTTTATAAATGTCGAAGGTGTGGGAATAATTATTTTTGAATCAATATATTTTTTACACTCCTCACCACATTGATCGACATACTCAATACTATTAGTAGAAGTTGGAGCAACTACGGGTATCTGAGATTTATAAAACAACCAACCCAATCCTAAATTTAATAAAACCAGATTAATGATGACTAATATCCGTCCCATGGGCAGTATCTTTTACTATATAGCCTTTTTCTTCCAATTGCACCCTTATTTCATCAGCTTGAACAAATTTTCCTTCATGACGGAGTTGATCTCGAATCTGAGCAAATTTTTTGATTTCATCGGGAATTTTTACATCAGCAATATTTCCCAATTCTAAGCCCAATATCTGATCCCAGTCTAGCAATAAATCTTTTTTATCAGTGTCGGGAATATTACTTTTGATCATTTCCCAAACAACAGCAATGGCCATTGGAAAATTTAAATCATTATTTATTGCATCCATAAATTTATTTTTATATTCATCGACTTTTTTTGCTTTGTTACTCTGCAACTTTGTCACTGTCTCACTTTTCATAAAAGCTTTTAATTTATCGAGGGCCGTTTGCGCCCCCGCCAGGCTCGACCAAGTAAAGTTTAATGGTGATCTGTAATGTGCAGTTAAATACAAATATCTAAGAGCCATAGGAGTAAACCCTTTTGATACAACATCATCTAGCTTGTAGAAATTACCCAAACTCTTGGACATTTTCTGACCATCAACTTTTAAAAACACTGTGTGAAACCAATATTTTACAAATGTTTTCCCAGTTGCCCCTTCAGATTGAGCTATCTCATTGGGATGATGAATTGGCAGGTGGTCTTCCCCACCTGTATGAATATCAAACGACTCGCCCAAGTATTTCATGCTCATGGCACTACATTCAATGTGCCAGCCTGGAAATCCCTTACCCCAAGGTGAATCCCATTGCATGATATGTTTTTCAAAACGACCAACCAATTTGAACCAAAGCACAAAATCAGCAGAATTCTTTTTGTAGTCCCCGGTTTTTACGTTATCACGCACTGCTGTTTGTTTGTCCTCAAGTTGTTGTCCAAGCATTTGTCCATATTTCGGAAATTTTGACACATCAAAATATACAGCCTCTGGTGTTTCATAAGCCAACCCTTTGTCAATTAACCTCTGAATTAATTCGATCATATCAGCAATATGATCAGTTGCTCTACAAACAATATCTGGTCTCAAGATATTAAGCTTGTCCATCGTCTCAAAATAATCTTTTATAAACATGTCAGCCAATTCCCAGACCGATTTTCCAAA
>CAYHWU010000051.1:0-3543 GCA_964360495.1 uncultured Gammaproteobacteria bacterium | reverse complement strand
GCAAATACTCCTTCGGTGCGAACCAAAGAAATGGCTGAGGCTTTCTTGCTTCCGCGCAAAGCCCCAAACAACAATAAACTACCGATGGTGGCCAAAATTGCAAATATACCAACTGCCACCACAGTTTCAACTAGGGTAAAAGCTTTAATCATAACTATTGAACAATAATAATTGACTGTATTTTGTGAATATCTTCATTTATTATCAATTTTATCTTGGAACCGATTTTCAGTAATTTATAATCGCTGGAAGTGGTCAAAAAATCGCCAGACAATTCTGTGCGCGTCAAAAGTCCCACTTTAGTAACATCTTTAATTATTTCCTCAGACCCATCCAGCTTAAGCACATATGTCAACTTGTTACCGGCAACTTCTTTGACCGTAGCCAAATAGCTCCACTGGCCTGTTTTACCATTTCCCCTAGATAAATTACGCTTATTTAGCCATAAACCCAAGAAGAAACTAGCAATAACAACCAATATCAAAAGTAAAACTGATAGTTTATTTTTCAGCATTGTGTACTAAAAAGCCATTGACATAGAAATTTTCAAAAGGAGAGACTCTGACTGGGCTGTAGACCACAAATTCAGCTGGAACATACTGAATATCGATAATTTGAACCACATTACCCTTGATATCTACCATTTTGTCTTTTACCGTCAGCTGGCCAACTTTAACTTTGGGAGCATCTTTGGCCCCCGAGACTGGATCTATCGCTTTCCAACCATCGACAGTATAGACGGTATGGTTAGAAGTTAGCAAAAGCTCTTTTTTGTTGGCAAAAGTAATTTTGTAGACACCGCTACTGGCTTGAATCCACAGTGAAGAGGCTTGGGAAAAAACATTTTTTCCATTGGGATCACGAGATAACAGCGAGTCTTTGGGGCTAACATCTTCCACATTCTTTTCGGTCCCGTCGGCCAGAGATACTGTCGATCCAGCTACGAAGCAACCCCCTCCACCTCCACAGCCCCAACAACAATTACAATTACACCAATCGGCACAAGGGTCTGCCGGTGGTGGGTCTGCTGGCGGATCTCCTGCAGGCTTGTTGTGAACCAAGAAATCGTTAGCATAAAAATTTCTAGCTGGGTTTACTCCCGCTGGACTATAAACTACAAAAGTAGCTGGCACATGATTGATGCTGGCAATAGCGACGGATTTTCCCGAAATATCTATAACCTTATCTTGAGTCGTCAAGAGACCAATGGTTGTTTCTGGAGCATCTTTAGCCCCTGCAACAGGGTTAATGGCCTTCCAGCCATCAGAGGTATAAATTGGGTGATTAGCCGTCACCATCAATTCTTTGTTATTTTCAAACTTAATTTGATAAACATCGTTACTTTCTTTGACGACCAATGAGGTAATATTAGAAGTTGTATTCTCGCTCGATAACACTTTGTCGTTTATTTTGATATCTTCAATATTTTTTTGAGTCCCGTTTGGCAATGAAACCTTAGTTCCGGCTACAAAACAGCCATCACAAGGTCCATTCCCACACTCACCACAGTTTGAATTTCCTGCGCAAGGATCAGGATTGCCACCACCACCGCCGCCGTTATCACAACTGGGATTTCCACACTCACCACAATTACCATTACCAGCGCACGGATCTGAGGGGGGAGGGGGAGGTGGAGGCGCAGGAGGGCAATTTGGATTGCCACACTGACCGCAACTGGTGTTACCAGCACATGGATCTACACAAACAGCTTTCACTACAGTAACTGACAAAAAGAAAACAAGTATTATTAGAAACCATTTCATAGATCAATACCCACTTCTTTAGCAAATAAAGTCTTGTACTTAAAATAATACATCACATAAATCTTGGTGTCAGGTTTGATATCTGAGTAGGACATAGTTTTTCTGGTTTTATAGTTGTAAACCAGAGTAGTTTTAGAGTCAATAACTACAGGCACACTGGTTTCTCCCACCCAGACATGCAAACTAGAATTGGTTTTTTCGGCAAATGTAGCTTTGCCAATAATTGGTCTCAGATGAGGGGCAATAAAAATATAATATTTAGGAGAAATTTCCAAAATACTTCCAAGTTTAACATCTTCTGGATGATCTTTCCTCAAACCAAAACTATTTGAGGGATCGGTCACAAAGAAATCTTTGTCTTTTGAGCCGATGGAATAAGACAAGCTCTTGGGATCGTGTTCATAGGTAACCATATCCCCATTGCGAGTTTTGAGAGTTCCAATGATCCAATCTTTACTATGATAAAAATCAAAATAAATCCGAGACTCATCTGTTAGATTTTTGCTATTAACCAAAGTGAAATAGCCCTGATTATCAAGCTGATACAAACTTCCAAAGTAGACATCTTCCCCACTTAAAAACCGTTTATCCTCACCAATTTGTAAATAACCTTCTGAATCGTAAATACCAGAAGCCACTACATCGGGAAAATATTTCCAAATATTTCCCGGGAATACCTGTTTTGTGATCGTTGGTCTCACTTGTTCCACTATGTTGATCCGTTTACCTGAGACAATATATCCCAAGAAACCAAACACTCCAATAATTAGTAACAAAACCAAAAATTTGAGCAGTTTTCCTATCATATTTATGGTGCCAGTTCTTGCCAAATATTATTTCTTCTCAACATATACTTGGGAGTATTCATTAGTATATCAGGCCTAAGGACAAAGTACTCAGATGGAAAAGCTGAGACCCCAGAACGTTGCAAATTTACGCTCTCCATGCCAATGACGGCTCCGTCAATTCTGATTTGATTTGATCCAGAACCAGTATTAAAGTTTTTTTGAGTAAAATATATACCTTCAAGATTGGGGGTTACGGTATCTGGGTCAGTTGCTGCTCCCCCGACACTGGGATCGACATTAATATCGCCACTGGCAATGATGGCAAAGTAACCATTATTATCATTGATATTGATGTTCTTCGAAATATCCACATCTCCGTTGACGATTAAAATAATTTTATTATCCCCAATGTCGATATTGCCAGAGACTATTAAATTTCCATCGAGTTGCAAGTAACGGGCACCATCGTCGGCAATTACTCCTTGTAGTAAATCGTTAACTGAAGCAATATTGCTAATCAGCAACGCACTGGGCTTGACCGAAGAAATAATTCTGCCTTTGATCTGATCCATGTCATATTTCCAACTCAATTTATTAGATAGTACTCCGCTGTCACCGGCTACCCAATTTTTGCTGTTGGCACTCCCGCCTCCAAAACCATAAGCTCCATTGACCAAAGGAATTCCAGGAGTGGTACTATCATCACAGTCTTTGGAAAAGAAACTGCCTGTGGGTTGGCCATAATTGCGGATCTGACCAGACAAAACGCCAGCACTGCCACATTTGAGCTGAAAATAGTTACCAGAGGTAAATGTACCAGTGGGAGTTGGTAGTGGACCAGGAGGTGGTGGGCAAGAGTTGTCACACTCGCAGCCAGAACACGATGGAGGGGGTGTAAAACTTGGTCCACAGGTACCAGCCTGTGCACAGTTGTAACAGCCTGTGACTCCACAAACTAAGTCCGAAGTGCATCCTCCAGGATACTCGGCACA
>CAYHWU010000050.1:0-3662 GCA_964360495.1 uncultured Gammaproteobacteria bacterium | reverse complement strand
CCAGCTTCAAGACCGGCTAAGCTACTACGGACATCATTAAGTATTTTTTCACTTCTGGCAGCAACCGAAGCAACTGGTGTTAATACAAAACCAGTTGTTAAATATTTGGTATAACCCAAAGTGAGAGAATCGCCAATTGGCAAGATGTTTTGGGCATGAGCAACCCCAGGGAAAATAATAAATATTAAAAATAAAAATATTATTTTTTTCATTGCCAGTTACATTGAGATTGCCTCAAAACACGAGTTTGATAACAATTTTGTGATCCACCAGAACAGGGAACTGCATATGAAGCAGTACTTTCTCCCTGACAATAACCTAAATATTGCCGGGCGGCAGTTACAGTATCTGAATCATTCCATTCACATGAGTTTCCAGAAGAACTTTGGCCTCTGTTTAGTGTTATTCCTGTACAGAGAGTCTCTGGATAATCTGTGCCGTATTTTTCTCTCGATAATTTCTTTGCAGCAGCAAATGTGGCATCAACTAAATTGCACCGATTGGGTGTGCGTCCATCATTAACTCCTGCTTCGCTTGCAGCACTTTTATATTGATCAAAAAATCCAGATATCCATTGCCAAGGTCCAGCGGCACCAGAAGAACTAACGTTTTTAGAATCACAACTTGGCACTTTACAATTTGGACCACTCGAAGAAACCACTAAATCATCGTCCCAATCGTATTGATTGAATCCTCCCTCGTTATAAAAAATTGCTGTTAGAACTGTAGCCGGAACTTTATAATATGTGGCGGCAGACTCAAAAACTTGGCGTAATTTTTCGGATGGAAATTTAAAGTTGGCGCACGATCTGCAAGTATAATCAGCGGTAGGTAGAGTTGGCATAATAGGTTTGCAATCATCTGCCACAGGAACATTGCCAATAAATGGCCTTAGGGCTGTTTGGATACCCTTGAGGAAATAATCATAAATAGTACCCAAATGAGGAAAATAAATTTTGGATGTGCCTTCAGAAGTTTTGTAGTCTGCCACACTGGGGATTTCTTTAATCTCACGGGGAAGATTTTGAGGATAAATTCTTTTGAATACGGACTGATCGCCGACAACTAAGTTTTTATTAAGCTCTTCGAGTAGGGGAGAATTCACCCCAGCAATCATTCGACCTTTGGTATCAAGCTTTATATCCGGTGCTTGATTGCAAATACCTTTTTCGGAATTATATCCAGCACAACATGGTTCCACTTTGCCACTGCGATTGCACTTGGAGTCGTCGATAGGACGATAGGTAAATTTTTGCGTGTATTGAAGGTTGCCTTTGATGATTGGACCCATGAGATCGTCACCAGGATTAACTCGAATGTTTTCCACTCGGCATTGGCCATCGTAATTGTATTGATTTGAACCAGTGTAATAATTGGTAATATTTGGAGCCGGTGCATCGTTTTGCACTTTTCCTGTTTTATCATCTGTCGCTCGTTGAGTTAGTGGAGCGATTAAATCATCTTTTTTCGTAACATCTACAACAACTTTCTTTATATTATCAATTGATATAGGGCTAAAGAAGGATTGTAGTATTTTGGAAAGTACAAAAGTTTCTTTGAGATGGGGGATGTAAATTCTACTCTCGGCACGGACTAGTGACAAAGTAACCAAGTAACAAAGTAACAGAGTAGCAAAGAACCGTTGCATGACTTTATTATAGCTTAGGGGGTAGGCAGACTGAGAGTGAAGTTATCAAAACTGATGCCTAAGAAATTGCCCAATAAACTCATGATTACCCAGGCTGAGAGAACCAAAATTAAACCTCCAATGGCATAGGTTAAAGTTCTTTGGGCTTTTTGAGTGGCTTCTTTGTCACCACCTGCTGTCAAAAATCCAAATCCACCAACCAAAAACATGACCACTACGGCAACCCCAGCCAAACTGATGGCTACTTTGACTACAGATTCAAAAACACTTTGTAGTTGAATAAGTTGAGCTGGGTCTGCTGCTGCCATATTATTTTTTTAACAAATTAATAAATTCTCCTGAAGTCATGCCAATGGGTTTTAATATACCACTTCGCAATGTGCCTTCTTTGAGAAGTTTGTGATTGGGAACAATTATAGTCTGGAATTGGCCATTTTGTAATAACCGACCCATTTTTTCAAATGCATGAATAGCTTCTTTTGTTGAAATGCTGGACAATTTACCCATGGGCAATATTTAGAGGAATGGAAACTGGTACAAAAAATTGACGATTAATATTAAGAGTTTCCAATATTTCCTCTTTTGGAGTATCTTCCAAATATAATTGAATAGCTTCTTCGATATTATTCTTGGCCTCATCTAAAGTTTCACCTTGGGAAGCGCATCCTGGTAATTCGGGAACCCAGACAGAATATCCGCCAGCAGTTTCTTCTTGAAACACCGCATTGTAATTGAGCACGCTTTGACTTTGTTTGGCCATGTGTTGATTATATCATCACAAACCAATAACCCCGGTGTATACCGGGATTTCTTGGATCTATCTCTACTACTTTAGTAGTTACCGATTTGCTTTAAATCAAAAGATAGAATGTTTACTCCAAACAAGGCTTGAATTATGAACACTAAGGCATAAGCTGAGAAAACAATTGCCAATCCGACTAAGGATGCAGTGATTCTCTTTCTGGCTTTTTCTGTTCCTTCTTTGTCTCCACCTGCAAATATCCATTGCACTCCTCCAATAAGTAGGAAGAAGAAAGCAATGATTGCGGAAGCAATCAGGATCAAGTTAATTCCGGCAGTCACAAACCCTGAGGGTTTAAGATTAGTGATTGCACTAAAATCACTATTGGTAACCTTGAGATTTATGGTGTCAGTTGAAGTTGCAAACACGGACAATGGTGACAAAGCCAAGACCGTGGCTGTGGCGGCCGCCACTTTTACAAAATTTTGTATTTTTGTCATCTTACTTTGTCACCTCCATTCAAATATATATTCAAGTATACACTACTTAATAGGAATTGTAGGTATAGTGAAATTAAATAAATTGTTTTGTCCGTTAAAAAAGAGATAACTTACTATCGCTGTCAGCGCATAGACAGAAAAAGTGATAGCCAATCCTACCAAGGCCGAAGTAATTCTTTTTTTGGCTTTATCAAGTCCTTCTTTATCGCCCCCTGACATTATCCATTGCAGGGCTCCAACCAGTAAAAATATAAATGAAGCCACACTGGCTGTAATTAAGATCAAGTTTATGGCAGTCAAAATCATGGTGGGGATATCGTAAGTAGTAAGCAAATTAAACTGACTTGATTTTATTGGGGTTTCTAGGTCAATCATAAAACAGGGATTTCAAATTTTAAAATATTAATACCAAAGATCATGCCTACAAGTTTGATGATGGCAAAAGCTGAAAAAAGAATTGCTAAGCCTACAATCCCAGCTGTAATTCTCTTGGTTGAGTTTTGAGTTTTTTCTTTGTCGCCGCCGGCTGTAATATATTCAAACCCACCCAGAAGCAACATAAAAAAGGCAACTACGCCTCCGGCAATAAACATGATTTGCAAAAAATTACCCAAGAATAATTGGAGTATATCAATCCCATTTCCAGTGCCGACCTTTGGGCTAATAGCTGGATTGGTAATATCAAATGAGTCAGCTGCTAACACCATGTGGCTCCTTTCGGGCAAGCTCCTGGTCCATTGGGATCAATGGGTCCACCAGAAATTCCAAACAG
>CAYHWU010000049.1:0-3700 GCA_964360495.1 uncultured Gammaproteobacteria bacterium | reverse complement strand
ATAGGAATTGTGGGATTACCGAACGTGGGAAAGTCGACGTTGTTTAATGCTCTTCTCAAAAAGCAAGCAGCTCTGGCTGCCAATTATCCTTTTGCCACTATTGAACCCAATGTGGGTATTGTTCCTGTCCCAGATGAGAGACTGCAGATGCTTGCAAAAGTAGTAGGTACACAAAAGATCGTCAACGCCACTGTAAAATTTGTAGATATTGCAGGATTGGTTAAGGGTGCTTCTCGAGGAGAGGGGTTGGGCAACAAATTTTTGTCTCATATTCGTGAAGTGGACGCCATTATGTTTGTTATTCGCGATTTTGGTGATGAAAATATTATTAGAGCAGGTTCCACAAATCCCCAGGACGATCTGGATATTTTACGTCTCGAATTGGAGCTCGCGAATATCAAAAAGCCAGAAATAGTTGTATTAAATACTGACGAAGACAAATTGAACGGCGAAGGTTTGAGAATTTGTGCCAAACTTGAATCCGAACTTGCCTCGCTGAGCGAGGTTGACGCAGCCGAATATTTAAAACAACTTGGCATAGAAAAAACAGGGTTGGAAAAAGTTATCCAAGAAGCCTTTAACATTTTGGGACTACAGACATTTTTGACAGCAGGAGAAATTGAAGCTCGGGCTTGGACCATAAAGAAGGGGACACTAGCACCCCAAGCTGCAGGCAAAATTCATGCCGATTTTGAAAAACATTTTATAAAAGCTGACTGTGTAAATTATGAAGACTTTATAAAATATGGTGGTTGGGTCAAATGCCGTGAAGCAGGCAAAGTCCGCACTGAAGGCCGAGATTATGTAATGCAAGATGGAGATGTTGTAGAATTTAAAGTAGGGGTGTAACATTAAAAATATGGCAGGATTCAATAAACAACAGAAACAAGAACTTAAAGAGATAATGGGTGAAACCCTACATGAGTTTTTTGACGACATGGTAAAACCAGCATTTGAATTAGTCCACGAACAGTTGGGCGAAATGGATAAAGTTATCAAAGACATCGATTCAAATATGGTTGAAAAACCGGAGTTTACGAAGTTGAAAAGAAAGGTGGATGATATTGAGGACCGGTTAGTTGTAGCGGGGATCTGATTTTTTTGATATACTTGGGCACAATGAAGAAATACGATTTAACAGTTTTGGTCAAAAATGACAAGTTTGCCGCCAAAATTGAAGCTCTAGTCAAAGCCTTGGACGGTAAATTGGGCCGGGTGACCGATATGGGCAAGAAACAATTGGCTTACCCAATTGACAAACAAACTGAGGCCCAGTTTTTGTCCTGGGTACTTGAATTGCCGAGAGCTTCAGTCGTACAATTGGAAAAGAAACTAGTTAATGATAAAGAAGTTCTGAGACACTTGTTGGTATGTCTGCGCGATCACTAAATAAAGTCACATTAATCGGTAATCTTACCCGGGATCCTGAACTCCGTTATACTCCCCAGGGGACTGCAGTCTGTACCATGGGCCTCGCTACCAACAGGGGTTGGGTAACAGATCAGGGTGAAAAGAAAGAAGAGACAGAATTCCATCGCATAGTCGCCTGGAACAAGCTTGCCGAGCTCTGTAATCAACTCTGCGCCAAGGGTCGTCGTATCTATGTCGAAGGTCGGCTGCAGACCCGTCAATGGACTGGTCAAGATGGTCAATTGCGCACAGCTACTGAAATTGTGATCGAAGATATGATATTATTGGACTCTGCAGCCAACAGGCCACAGGTAGTGCAGGCAGAGCCAATAAAACCAGTTAATGACCAGCCAACGGCTGAACAAGTAGCAGAGGATATACCATTTTGAAAAACATGCTAACAAAACCCAAGGTTCGCAAAAATAGAACAGTTTGCCAACTTTGCAAAGACAAGAGAGAGCCTTATTTTAAGGAAGTGGCTTTACTGTCTGGATATATTACTGAAAGAGGAAAAATAGTACCAAAAGAACGCTCTGGTGTCTGCTCCACGCACCAGCGTCAACTTACACTGGAGATTAAGCGTGCCCGCCACCTGTCACTTCTGCCATTCGTGAGCTAATGGGAAAATTTTTTGGTGTAGTTTTGCTTATATTAGTCTCTGGATATATTGGTTTTCTCTTTGGCAACAAACAACTTTCCTGGCAGTTTTACAATTACAAACCAAGCATAATTGTTAACAAAGAACCTGAGGTAGCAAAGCAAGCCGATTTTTCGATGTTTTGGACAGTCTGGGACAAATTGGGTCAAGAGTATGTTGACAAGAAAGCACTGGATCCAAAAAAGATGATCGAAGGGGCTATCTCGGGCATGGTTTCTTCATTGGGTGACCCATATACAGCCTATTTGCCTGCCACTCAAAATAAAGACGCCAAAGCCGATCTGGCAGGCGAATTTGGAGGAGTGGGAATTCAGTTGGGATACAAAAACAATATTTTAACAGTGGTCGCTCCTGTTCCCGATACCCCAGCCGAAAGAGCGGGAGTCAAAGCCGGAGATTTAATTTTGCATATTAAAGATCTCGAGAAAAAAATTGATTTAGATACCGACAAAATGGCCATCATTACAGCAGTTGGCTATATTCGGGGTAAGAAGGGGACAACTGTCAGTCTAACTTTTGGAAGAGAGGGAGCATCTGCTCCTATAAAAGTAGACTTAGTTAGAGACACTATTATCGATAAGAGCGTTACTCTAAAAATTATTGACAATAAGATCGCCCACTTGAGACTTTCGAAATTTGGAGATAGAACCCCTCAAGAATGGCAGGACGCTATTGCCAAGATTGGTGATATGCCAATTGTCCTAGATTTGCGCAACAATCCTGGAGGATATTTGGAGGGTTCTGTCTATATTGCTTCTGAATTTTTGTCACAAGGCAAATTGGTGGTTGTTCAACAAGCAGGGGATGGTTCAAATATTGAACATAAAGTAATCAGAAATGGAAGTTTGTTGAAAAACAAATTAGTCGTTTTGGTCAATGAAGGGTCGGCCTCCGCCGCAGAAATTTTATCTGGGGCTCTTAAGGATCATAATCGCGCAAAAATAATAGGTATGAAGACCTTTGGCAAAGGCAGTGTCCAAAGCCCAGAGGATTTTCCAGATGGCTCTGGAATTCATATTACAGTTGCCAAGTGGCTGCGTCCAAATAATGAGTGGATAGACAAAAAAGGTATTGAACCTGATGTAAAAGTCGAACCCGAAAAAATCGATGAATCCAAGCCTCGCGATACTGCTGCCGAAGAACAAAATGATCTTCAGCTCAAAAAAGCTATTGAGATGCTATAATGAGTGTATGAAGGCGAAGATTCACCCCCAGTATCACCAGGCTACAGTCAGCTGTGCTTGTGGAAATACATTTGTTGTAGGCTCAACCAAGCCTAGTCTAAACGTCGAAATTTGTGCTAAGTGTCATCCATTCTTTACTGGCGAGATGAGATTTGTTGACGTAATGGGTCGTGTCGAAAAGTTCCAAAAGAAGCAAGCAGCTACTGCAGGACAGACTTATGTCAGCAAGAAACAAAAGCAAGTTTTGAAGAAAAAAGCTGAGGCCGATGCTGAAGCAGCTACTCCTAAGAGTCTCAAAGAGATGCTGGATAAAATAAAATCTAAGTAATATGGATTACGAGGAATGGAAAAGAACAGGCGGAAATAAAGCACCAGAAGTTTTGGATTTTAGAACTGTGATTATGGAAATTCGTCAAGGAGTGGGGGGGGACGAGGCTAAGATCTGGGC
>CAYHWU010000048.1:0-3754 GCA_964360495.1 uncultured Gammaproteobacteria bacterium | reverse complement strand
GGCCTGCCAAAAATACCCAATTGACATCTGCTTCAAAAAATAGTTTCATTAATGAATGCTTAATTCCCCTGTCCCTAATGAAGAAAATAATTATGGCCAAGAGTTGACTTTGGATCTTTATGATTGTGATTTGGACACAATTTCTGATGGCGCTAAAATCAAAGAATTTGTCGTTGAGCTTTGCGACAAAGTCATCATGATGAAGCGCTACGGAGAGGCTCTAATCCCCCATTTTGGACACGAAAACCCAATTACTTCTGGCTACTCCCTAGTACAACTTATAGAAACTAGTAACGTCACAGCTCATTTTTCAGAATACAAAAAGGCGGTTTACTTAAATATCTTTTCCTGCGCCTGGTTTGATCCTATTAAAACTGAAGAATATTGCAAAAAGTTTTTTGGCGCCAAATCCTGTATCTCACATCTTCAAAAGAGAATATAAAAACTAAAGAAGCCATAAAACAAAAATGCACTTAGAACCGCCAGAATTCTCCAATTGGCTGGTCTTAGAGGTTTATCTAGGGCAGTCATATTCATCCACAATATTAAACCGGTATAAATAAACATTGAGACCGCATTCATAACTGCGCCAATAATTACCAACCGCAATGGCTCGGTAAAACCCAGAGCAAAAATTAGGATTCCAACAATAATTTGCAACCACAAAAATCCATAAAAAAACTTATGCAATTGCCTATGAGCTCCCTTGTGCCGAAACATAATGGCCAAGTTTTCGCCGGCAATTCTCGAGTTGGAGCCAAAGACCGAAAACTGAGTTCCAAACAACATTACTCCCACCAAAACCAAAAATATGCTGCCCAAAATTGGCCAGCTCCTGTTGCCAATTTCAACAGCTTCCAAAATAACAAAATTAATACTAGTTGCGACATTGGGATGTTTATAAACCGTAGCATAAGACAAAATAGATAACATGATCATGGTCAAGGCTCCGGTCGCCCAAAAGACGATTCCGTGCTCAATATTGATCCGCTTCCACCAGAGGTTGAACCTCGATAAATTCTCATTGGTGCATTCAAATTGCTCTCCCTCTACCTGTGTTTCTTCGCTCTCTTCATTCCAGATATTAGATATTTTGCCAAAATATTTTCCCATTCCATAACCCTTTTCTTTGATATACAAACTTTGAGCCAGATTTAAATTTCCACCCGCCCCCGCATAAGCCAGGGCTGCCAAAAAAGTGGCCATTGGCAAACCCGAGGGCAAATCTATAGTTGTTATCAAAGCTTGCCAGTGTTCGACTTTTGATAGCCAGACGGCCAAGCCCAAAATAAACGGCACTCCAACCATTATTATTATTTTTTGAATACGCTCTTGGGTTTTGTAAACAATACTACCAAAGTTGAACAAAATACCAACTATCAAAAGTAGGATTATGCCCCACCATTTAGAGTATTCAAAGCCTCCAGCTGTGGCCAAGACCTTAGCCGCTGAGGCAATAATTCCCGGCCACATCCAAGGCACCAGAGTGGTCAGTAGAAACCAAATGGGGATCCACTTGCCATATTTGCGGGTCATCCCCATAAAGACACTCTCGCCGGTCACCAAAGTATATCGTTCGATTTCCATATTGATAAAAAATTGCATAGTGATACCGACAACCGCAGCCCACATGATGCCCAGGCCAAAATTGGCTGTCAAATATGGCCAAAGAATCAGCTCTCCACTCCCCAACCCCACACCCAGAATAATAAAGCTGGGGCCAATCAGTTTTTTTAGAGGCCAAGGAGCTGGTAATTCTTTCATTAATATTAGTATACTAGATAGATGAAGAAGTGGATTCCTCTAATTATAATATTGCCAGCTTTCGGGCTTTCACTATATCTGGGATATATCCAAAAAAATATTATCTTTAATCAAAACGTAAAGTATAACGAATTACAAAAAGAGGTTGAATCCCTAAAAAACGAAGACCAACGCAAGGTAAACAAGCTTCTATCAGACACCATCAACCAAATCAAAGCTGTCTACAAGAAATCAGTGGCTGTTTATGAAGATTTGGTTGATTTTAGACTTGCATCTAAAACTACTGCCAAACAGGATATAGCCTATGCCAATATTATTAATTTGCTGGTGTCTGAAAATTATGCCACTGCTAGTAGCCAGCTTGATACTTTGTCTTCTGACATAAAAGCTGTGGCAGCTGCTGTTCCAAAATCGACCAATAATAATGGTCAGGTTGTATATGTCACAGCGGACTTGAGTAACACCAAAGTCATTGTAGATACTGCCTCCGATAGTGATTGTGGCAATAATTGTCCAGTTCTCCCATTGAGCACTTTTGTTTCTCGTAATGGCGCTTTTGCAGGCATAAATGGATCATATTTTTGTCCCGCTGCCTACCCATCATGCGCTGGCAAAACCAATACTTTTGATTTATTGGTTATGAACAAGAATAAAAAGTATTTTAACTCCGATAATAATGTTTACAGCAATAACCCTGGAGTTATTTTTGGAGGAAGTTATATCCGCTTTGTAACCGCCGTCTCCCAATGGGGCAGAGACACCGGCATCGACGGCATGCTCTCCAACTATCCCCTAACGGTTTTCAACAATAATATCAATTTTGGAGGCAATGCCGATCCCAAACAAGGATCAAAAGGTAATCGCAGTTTTGTGGGTAATAAAGGCAATACTATATATATTGGTGTTGTTTTCAACGTTACTGTCGCTGAAAGTGCCCAAGTTCTTAAGTCTATGGGGTTGGAAAATGCTCTAAATCTAGACAGTGGAGGATCTACAGCTCTCTGGAATGGTGGCTATAAAGTTGGACCCGGCCGAGACATCCCCAATGCCATATTGTTCGTCAGGAAATAAGAAGTGTATAATCCAATTCGATGAAGATTGTGACCATTGGAGGAGGAACGGGATCACCAATAATAATTAAGGCTTTGATTGGAGCTGGATTTGAAAATATAACTGCCATCTGTGCAGCAATGGATTCGGGAGGCAAAACGGGAATTATTCGCTCAGATGAGAGAGATAAAGTAATTGCGGTATCAGATCTCTTGCGCAATCTTTTGGCCATGATTCCCAAAAATCACTCTGCCTTTGCCGAAATGCTCAACTTTGTCGATGGTCGTAACCGTAACCTTGGTTATACCATCTACTACGCCCTCCTCGAGAAATATAATAATAATTTTTTGGCTGTCCAAAATCATTTTGAAAGACTTTTGGGCATAAAATTTTTAGGTCAGGCCATCCCTATCTCACTCGACCCCACCCAGATTAAATTTAAAACTATTTCAGACGAGGTTTGGTCAGGTGAACACGAACTGGACAGACAAGCGATGTCAGCAAATAATGTGATCAAAATGTGGATTGAACCCCAAGTTAAAGCCACAAAAGAATCTCTAATCGCTATTAAAAATGCCGATTTTATTATTTATACCCCAGGCAGCCTATATGGTTCGATTTTAGTCAACTTCTTGCCCGCTGGAGTAAAACAAGCACTCAAAGAAACTAAGGCGCAAAAGATTTTGATTACTAACCTAACTTCCAATCGCAATCAAACTCACAACTATGGCTCTGATGATTATTTGAAAATCTTTCAAGAATATACTGGTTTAAAAAAGCCCTTCGACATTTTAATTGCACCAAATTTAAGTCGTCAAGAATTTGAGAAAAAATATCCAAAGATTACCAAAGCTTATGCACGCGAACATTCTCATTTTTTGGGATGGGGCAATGGATACGATGTCTGGACAGTAACAAATGAATTTAATCGCCTACGTCA
>CAYHWU010000047.1:0-3819 GCA_964360495.1 uncultured Gammaproteobacteria bacterium | reverse complement strand
TGACTTGGTACCTCATGACTCTAATGTTTATTATGGAAAAAGTCCTCTACTGGTTTTACTCAGTATTTATTATTACAAATGAAAGAATTGTCGATATCGATTTTTATAATCTAATGTTTCGGATTGTCACCTATGCCAATTTAAATCACATTGAAGAACCAGCTTCGGTTACAGGAGGCTTTATTAGATCACTTTTCAAATATGGTGATGTTTGGGTAACCACAGCCTCTGAAAAACCAACCGTTGAAGCTTTGGGAGTTCCATATCCAGATAAAGTTGTCGAAATAATTAGTAGGTTATCTGAAGAGTTGGAAAAAAGAAGGGAGCAGGGAAAATAATATGACCGATATTATGTTTATTTTTGTTAAATGGATGTTTGTGATTGGGCTCGTTATGTATTCGGCTTTTGCGATTGTGGTTATTCGCCAAGTTATAGCTATGAGTGAAGCGGTCGAATGCGAAGTGAATATCATCTTCAAAGTATTGTCATGGGTACATCTTGCCATGTCCATATTGCTTTTTGTAGCCGCATTGACGGTACTATAAATGATTAGTTTAAACATAGGTAAAGTGGTTGGCCGAGTCGATGAGGGTTATTGGTCCCAGGTTCACGATTTTTCGCCCAATGAAGAACAAAAGTTTGCCATCAGGGGTAGACTTTTAGCCATCGTCACTTTGAAAAGACAGGATGAGGATACGGATATTACTGTGGTGGAACGAGGACGGGAAATTTTGGCCCACCTGCACGAGCTTTATTTTGGTAATCTCGAAGACAGTGCCTACGAGCGGTTAAAGCAAGCAGTTGGTACCTTGTCAACGACTTACGAAGTTTGGTTAGATTGCGCTGTAATTTTGGAAGACATTATTTATCTGGTTTCCAATAGTGGGGGAGTCTGGCTCTCTTACAAAGAACAGGCCGGCTGGCTAATCGAATACCCTCACAATCAAATTATTTCTTTGAGTGGTAGGCTGGTTCCCAATCAGCAATTTATTTTAGGTAACCGTCAATTTTGGCAGGAAACTCCAATGGGAATAGTCAGAGCTGCGTTAGAGTCGTCATTAGACCAAGCCCTAGAAACTTTGGGGGCTTTGGTTCATGGAAGTCTTAAGGCCGAAGGGGCCGCCGCTATTCTTATCAATACGACTACAGGTTTTGAAGATATGAAGTTGGTTACTAGAAAAGAAGAGGAAGTTTTGGAAGATTTCTCGCCACCCAAAATAGAACATGATTTTTATAAAAAACCAATCTTTACTCAACATGGACCAATTAGCTCCAAAAAAAATATGATTTTGGGAATTAGTTTTTTGGTGGCATTTATTCTCCTGGCGGTTGTCGGAAAAGTTCGTTATCAATATTTAGTTTCAGGTAAAGCCAAACTTGATCAGCGAAGTGAAGAGCTGGCATTTAAATTTAATGAAGCCAGGGCTCTGTCAATTCTCAATTCTGTCCGTAGCCGAGAGATGCTTTTAGAAGTCAAAACTGAAATGACCGATATCAGATCCCTTGGGGGAGGCAAATACAAAAATCTCAATTTAGAACAAATCGAAGCAGATTATTCAACAGTTGTTAACAAGGCCATGGGTATCAATAGTATTTTAACGACTGAAGTCTTAGACTTATCCCTGATTAGGGACGGATTAACTGGTGATAAAATGACTCTTCTCGATGGTAAATTATATGTAATTGATTCAACCTCAGATAGATTAGTAAGTGTTGACCCCGTCAAGAAAAGTGGAACAGTGATTGCTGGAAAAGATATTTTGGGAGAGGCAAAATTTATCGCTTCATATCCTGGAAAAATCGAAATTTTTTCTGACAAGGGCGTCATAGAATGTCTGGTGTCTGGTGTTCAGTGTTCGGTGAAGATAAAATTTGATCAAGATTGGGGGGAAATCAAAGATATGGCCATGTTTACCGGTAATATTTACCTACTTTCCGATAAAAAAATTTGGAGACATCAAACTGCTGAATCGGGATTTGGAAATAAACAATCTTGGGTAGACCTGACTGCTGGGGACTTTCTGGCTATCGATGGCAATGTTTGGGTCACTCGGGGAGGAGAACTTCTGAAATATATTCGTGGCAACAAAGAAAATTTTGCTATTTCTGGGTTAGACAAGCCTTTGGGCAGCCATTTACAAATCTATACCAATGACGAGGCCGAAAAGTTATATGTTTTAGATCTAGATAACTCTCGCTTGGTTTCTCTCAAAAAAACGGGTGAATATTTATCTCAATATTTAAATTCTGACTTAGGAAAAGTCACAAGTGTGGTTGTTGATGAGAAACAAAATAAAGCTTACTTTGTCACAGGAAGTAAGATTTTACAAATAGAGTTATGAAGTCGGTTAACAAAAAAGCTAAGTTTGATTATCAAATTTCCCAGAGGTTTGAAGCAGGCGTAGTTTTGACAGGCCCAGAAGCAAAATCCGCTAAGCTGGGGCAATTAGATTTGTCCCATGGCTATGTCAAATTTAAACCCACAAAATTTGGAAGTACAGAAGCTTGGCTCGTTGGAGCGCATATCTATCCCTACAAGCATGCAGACAATACTAACTACGATCCTATCCGTACCAGAAAACTTCTCTTACATCAAAAAGAAATCCTAGGCTTGCAGTCACAAATGAAACAGTCACGCATGCTTCTGGTTCCTACAGCTATGTACACCAAATCTGGAACCATCAAAGTTGAATTGGGCCTGGCCCGTGGGAAGAAAAAGTATGAGAAACGTGAGGCGATTAAGAAGCGTGACTTAGACCGAGAAAAGTGATATACTACAGGCCATGGGGGTGCTAGGCACTCGACATTTTAGAACTTTGAAAAGCTGCAAGCCGAGTTTGAGCTCAACTCGTTAAACAAGTTCAAAACTTAAGTGTTGCTAAAACAGCACGTATTCTAGACGTGAACGTAAGTTCACTTTTGGGATATCCTCAATCTTTTGCATTCGCAAGAGCCTAAAGGCATTTTAGATTTGCTTTCTCGACTGCATTTCTAAGGTGAAAACCAATCGAGATGCTGTTTGCATAGCCCCAGTTGGCCAAAGCAAACTCAAGATCAAACAACTGAAGGCTGTTGGCAGCCGAATTTACCAACTATGCTTGTAGATGCTTGAGAATGACTATTATGGACGTGGGTTCAATTCCCACCACCTCCACAATGATTGAGTTTTTCCTCGATCTTCTTTTCCCCAAGAAATGCCTCGGCTGTGGAAAGATTGGCTCATATGTTTGTACTGCCTGCCAGGTAGGCTTGTGGGAGCCAGAACCTAGGCCAAAGCCCGCCAATCTCGACGGCCTGACCTGCCTCTGGGCTTACGACGGACTAATGCAAAAGATTATTAAAAAAGCTAAATACAGTGGACAATATAATCTTTTGCAATTCACAATTCTCAAATCCCAAATCCCAAATAAATCTCAATTTCCAAATATTCAAGCAATAATCCCAGTTCCACTCCATAGAGATAGATTGATGGAAAGAGGCTTCAATCAAGCAGAAGTGATTGCCAACGAGATTTCCAAAATTTATAAAATTCCAGTAGTAAACTTGTTAACTAGAACTAAAGATACTGGACACCAGACTTTGAGAAATCGCCATGAACGCTTACAGGCACTTAATGGTGCATTTCAAATTTCAAACTTCAAATTTCAAATTCCAGTAGCTGTGCTACTGGTTGACGATGTCTTGACCACAGGTGCCACACTTTCCGAATGTGCAAGGGTGCTCAAAAGGGCTGGAGTAAAGAAAGTTTATGGGTTAGTATTAGCAAGATGAATTTCTGGCAAAAGCTAAAGAAAACAAAAAAGCCTTTTTTGGCTCTG
>CAYHWU010000046.1:2228-3936 GCA_964360495.1 uncultured Gammaproteobacteria bacterium | reverse complement strand
GCACATTGTGCTACAATAAATTTGTGAAAGGTTGTCTTACTTCCCTACTAATATTTCTTCTTTTTGATGCTGTGGTGGGATATTTTGGATACAGATATATTCAGGCCAAGTTCTTGACCAGACCAATTACCGTGACTACCGAAACAGGGACAACTGTTGGCCATATTGGAGACACAGTCAAAACTGGGCCAAAGTCTGAAACCATAGTTACTTTCCCTAATGGTTCAGAGCTGAGACTCGACGAAAACACTGAAATAAAAATCAAAGACGCAACAGTTGATAAAGTTTCTATTTCCCAAACTTTGGGTCGCACATGGTCTCGCGTCGTCAAACTCATGGGCAACCAAAATTACGAAGTCGAGACACCTACAGCTTTGGCCACTGTCCGTGGGACTTCATTTGCCGTAACACTCGACGATATTTTTGTTGACGAAGGCAAAGTTTCTGTTGGTAACCAACTTGTTCAAGCTGGCTTTTCGACCAAAGGCAAGATTCCAGATGAAATATTAAATAGTCCTTGGTTTAAGAAAAACAGAGACAGACTACTTAAAAAACCAACAGATATGCAAGATATTTTAAAAATATTTGAGCAAGTTAGATCCGGAAAATTAAACTTGACCCAAGAACAAACTAACAAACTGATTCCCATTGCTCAGAGGCTGCAAGCAGGTGGGGGCAAACTTGACGCTAGTATGGCTCCGGACATTGCTCAAGCCTTATATATTATTTACCCCGATCAGTTCGGAGACATCGCTTACTGGACAGAATTTCTTATCAACTTCATGCCCCTCATCTCCAAGTTTCAATTGGTTCGTTTTCCATCTACAGAATAAAATCTGATTCGGTCGCCGCGGAAGCGGAGTTTAATTGAACGAAGAGGGCCATTTCTGTGTTTGGCAATATCCAAAGTCATATTTTCCAAAGATTCTTCATCTTCCCGCCACATAAACATGACCACGTCCGCGTCCTGCTCAATCGATCCACTTTCACGTAAATCTGATAACTGGGGTCTCTTAATACCCCGCTGTTCAACTTGACGTGATAGTTGGGCCACAGCCAACACGGGCACTTTTAATTCCCTAGCCAGATTTTTTAGGCCTTGGGAAATCTCGGCTACTTCTTGAACCCGACTATCATAATTTTTGTGTCCTCTGGCCAACTGTAAATAGTCAACCACAATTAATTTCAAACCGTGTTCGGCTTGGAGTCGTCTTGCCTTGGTGCGCATCTCCAAAATCGACATACCAGGAGTGTCATCTATATATAGAGGGGTCTCATAGAGCTCCCCCATTGCGTCAGAAAGCTTGGTAAATTCATCTTCCTCCAGGTGACCAGTCTTTAACTTCCAGGCATCAATGTCAGCCTGAGCCACAAGTAAACGATCCATCAATTCTTCCTTGCTCATCTCTAGGGAAAAGAAACCCACTGGGAGCTTGAGATTAAAGGCTACATACCGGCAAATATTTAGAGCAAAGGCAGTTTTTCCCACACCAGGACGAGCCGCTAATATAAGCAAATTAGAATCCTGCATTCCAGCTAGAGTGTCATCGAGATCGGCAAATCCTGTGGGCACGCCCCGCATTGAGCCGGCAGTTTTATGCAACTCATCGAGACGGTCAAAACTTTCTGCCAAAATATCTTTTACTGGGACAAAGACCTGAGACAGATGTTGTTGCGACAGAGAAAAAACTTTAGATTCAGCATTATC
>CAYHWU010000046.1:0-2128 GCA_964360495.1 uncultured Gammaproteobacteria bacterium | reverse complement strand
TCTTGAGAATGAGGAGGCACACGAAGCTTACTGTCCATGTCCCCAATCTACTACTTCGATGTCAAAACTACAACCTGCAAATCGGATGGAAGTTTGTCTTTGGTGATGGAATATTTGGGAGCTCCTTCTGAACCAGTAGTTATTACTACCCAGGGATCAGTTTTTTTTGCCAATTCTAAATTTGTCGAAACTGTAATATCAATAGAATCTGTGGGGAGATTTTCGGCATTTTCTTCCAAAATACATACTCTCATACCTTCAATTTCTACTACTGTCACTCCAATTGTAATAACCATAGATATTCCAGCTGCTTCAAATTCACCAAGCCCATCAATGGCAAAGTTGCTTCCATCGGGACGAGTAATTACCGCTCCGCCTCCCACTTCACAGCTGGCTTGTTTGCCTTTGAGTTTTACTTTTCCTTTGACAATCGAGATATCCATAAGCGTGCCTTGACAATAGTAGCACAATTGGGTATCCTCTGCACTAAGATGAAGAAAGAAGTCTTACTCGCCATTGCTGTCGGTTTTGGACTAGGCCTAGTGATTACTTTTGGAATTTGGACAGCCAACAAGAGTCTCAAGCAAGCCAAGGTGGTACCAACCCCAACCCCCAGTGCTTCACCTGTTGTGGTAATCGATCAATCAGTGATTAATTCGTTAATTATTACTGCGCCGGAAGATGAATCAATTTCTGCTGTGGCCGCAATCACCGTTTCCGGCAAATCTACTCCTAACGCCGTGATCTCAATTATTTTTGAGGAAGATGAAACAATAATTGAAGCAGACGATAAGGGTGAATTTTCTACTAAAATCAATTTGATTGGTGGGTATAATATAATAATTATTTCAGATCAAGAAAATACAGAAACTCGAGTTGTTACTTATTCAACCACTAAAATATGATCTTAAGTTTATTACTCACAGTTACCCTACTTGCTCAGGCAACTCCAAGCAGCGAAATTCTAGATGCTGTCAAAGCAAAGGTGGCAGCTGAGGTAGCCACTATTAAAAGTAGCATTAACAAGCGGGCTTACGTGGGGACGATTGGCACCAAAACTGAAACTGGTTTTGATTTATCAAATCTCAAAAAAGAAACCCGTAACGTCGTTGTCACAGCCGAAACCACAATTAAAAAAGGAGCCACAGAACTCACACTTAAAGATTTAAAATCTGGAGATTTTGTCATTGCTATGGGAGACGCTGATGCAAAAAATAACATGACAGCCAAAAGAATTTTAGTTATTGATCGTGGAGCTGAGGACAAGAGAAAAACAATTATCTTTACAGTTACCAAAACTGGAACAACTTCTCTGGGGGTTGAGAACCTCAAAAAAGAAACCTGGTCTGTTCGTCTTTCGACAGACACTCGATACTCAATCAAAACAAAACTTGCAGATTTGGCAGTCGGAGACAAAATTGCTGTCATAGGAACTACCGCTTCTATCCCCTCTACTTTCAACGCTCTGCGAATCCACAAGCTTTCCAAGTAGTGCTAAACTAAACTCATGTGGCCAGTTGTTGTCCATCCTGAAGCTACTGAATTCCTAAACAAATTAGAAACTGCTACACAATTAAAAGCACGAAATTGTTTAGTTCTACTTCGAGATTACGGTCCGTTACTTCGGCAACCACATTCTAAAAAGATTACTGGCTATAAAAATTTATTTGAATTGAGAACTTCAGGCAACTCCCCTGTTCGATTATTTTATACTCATTTTCAAAGTAAGTTTTATATCCTTCATGGCTTTATTAAGAAGACAAATAAAACTCCAATTCGAGAAATTGAATACGCTGTCAAAAGACAAGCTTTGTTGACAAGCATATAAATTATGTTATATTTGACATATTATGAAATACATTCCTTTTGAAGAACTGGAAAAAGAATGGATGAAAGATCCTGAATTTGTTAAGGAGATGGCCAAACAAGAGCCAGAGTTCCAATTGGCCAGAAGCTTGATAGAAGCTCGAATTAAGAGAAAGTTGACCCAATCCAAAGTCGCCAAGATTGCAAAAACCGACCAGGCAACTATTTCTAGGCTTGAATCAGGAGTTTCAAAACCTTCTATTTCCCTACTTCAAAAAGTCGCTGCTGCTTTGGGTGCCCGTCTCTCAATCCGTTTTGAAAT
>CAYHWU010000045.1:0-3951 GCA_964360495.1 uncultured Gammaproteobacteria bacterium | reverse complement strand
CTGGGAGTTCGTCAATTTCAGTTTTTCCAAATCGGGCTAACATTGGTCCCCAAAGCAGGGAAGTGCCCTTGATGCCCTTGGATTGATTGAGGCCTTTCATTTCCAAACCATCATATTTGAGATTACTGTTGTCGATGGTCATGGTGCAGGTGGATTTCTCCCATTTAATTTGGCTGCCCATTTGGGTCAGTAGACCCACTAGACGCTCGACATCGGTAATTTCAGGTACATTGGTCAGAGTGACGGGCTCGCTAAAAAGAATTGAGGCTGGAATGAGGGTAACAATGGAGTTTTTCAGGCCCGAGGGCGTAATAACGCCTGTTAGCTTAGCTCCGCCCTTAATCCGTATATTCATGCCTTTCTATTATATATGAGCAAGGCAATTTTGATAGAATGGGTCAATGAAGGTTGGTGTTTTTGATTCAGGACTTGGGGGACTAACTGTGGTTTCGGAAATCAAAAAGAAATATCCCAAATCAAGTATTGTCTATTTGGGAGACACTGCCCGCGTCCCATATGGGACAAGAAGTAGAGAGGTGATTGAAGAGTTTGCTGTCCAAGATGCAAAATTTTTGGAAAACAAAAAAGTCGATTTGATTATTATTGCTTGCAACACAGTTTCTGCGGTCGCGACCGCTGCTGTCAAAAAAGCTGTTTCCGTTCCAGTCTACGAAGTAATTACAGCCGCCAAAAATGCAGCCGTCAAAGCCACAAAGAATGGCAAGATTGGTGTCATTGCCACAAGAGCCACTATTAATAGTGGTGCCTATGGTGTCCAAGGTTTGGCTTGTCCACTTCTAGTGCCTTTGATTGAAGAGGGAGAATTATCTGGTCCAATTATTGATTCGGCTTTGGACAAATATCTTGGTGTAGTTAAGACCTGGGGAATAGATACACTTATTTTGGGATGCACCCATTACCCATTGGTGAGTGATTTAATTTCCCAGAAATTGCCTGGGGTGACACTTATTAGTTCTGGAGCAGAACTCGCTAAGACTTTGGATATTTCTGAAAGTGAAGATTTTGTGGATGAATATTATGCGACCGATTTGACCCAACAATTCAAGGCCATGGCAGGGAGTGTTAAAATTAATCTTGCGCATTTATGAAAGTAGCTATTTTGGGATGGGGAATTGATACACAAGATGTTGAGCCATATTTGAGAGCTCAGGGACACGAAGTGACTGTATTGGATGAAAAAGAAAAGCCTTTTGAAAATCTAGATAAATATGACATGATCGTCAGAAGTCCTGGAGTGAATATAAAAAGATTTACGGGCCTAAATATTACCAGTAAAATAAAGATTTTCTTTGACGTTTGTCCGGGGAAAATAATTGGAGTAACGGGGACCAAAGGCAAGGGGACTACTTCAACACTGATTTATGAAATTTTGAAGAAAGCTGGTAAAGATGTTTATTTGGGTGGAAATATGGGCCGTGGAATATTTGCTGATTTGCCAAAGATGAATGCAGATTCTTGGGTAGTTTTGGAACTCTCCAGTTTTCAATTAATCGATCTTCATAAAAGTCCACATATTGCTGTCGTCTTGATGACGACGAGCGAACATTTAGACTGGCACGCCGACGTTGACGAATACGTCAACGCGAAAGCCTCAATTACCAAATCCCAAACCCCAAGTGATTTTGCAATTTACAATAAAGATTATCCCAACTCGGTAAAAATTGGATTACAAGGAGAAGGAAAAAAGATTCCAGTTTCTAGGGGAGATTGGAATAAGCCATTACGATTAAGAGGCGATCATAGTCGAGAAAATATAGCCGCGGCTGCAGCTGTTGCTAAGATTTTAGATATTAGATCACAGATCGTAGAAGAAGTGGCAAAAGAGTTTAAGGGGCTGGAACATAGGTTGGAAGAAGTGACGACAGTAAGAGGTGTAACTTATATTGAAGATTCGTTTTCGACTACACCCGAGACAACGATTGCTGCTATCAAATCTTTTTCTGAGCCATTAATTCTTATTGCTGGTGGCAGTGAAAAGGGGAGTGATTTTACAGAATTGGGAAAAGTAATTTCGGAAAGTAAAAATATCAAAGCAGTTATTTTGATTGGCCTGATGACAGACCGCATAAATGCGGCAATTCACAATTCACAAATCCCAATTATCAAAGATTTAAAAAATATGCCAGAAATAGTTGGAGCTGCCGCGAAAATCGCAAGCGAAGGTGATGTGGTTTTGCTTTCTCCAGGAGCCGCCAGTTTTGATATGTTCAAAAACTACAAAGACCGTGGGGATCAATTTAAAGCTGCTGTTTTGTCAATGAAATCTTGAACTGCAAATTTGCAGATTCTTGTAAGTTTTGGATTAGCAATAATAACTTCTGGGAAGTCGTGAACAAACCCGGCTCCTTCTTTTAATTTCAACTTTTCGATTTCTACTCCCCGGATAATAAATACATTAATAGTGTAATCAGCTCCGTCTACTGCTTTTGTTTTTATATAAATGTTTAGCTTTTCGATGTTTGAGTCGACTGGCATAAAATCTAGTTCTTCTTGAAGTTCGCGTTTTAGTCCATCCATTGGTGTTTCTGAAATATTTATAGTTCCCCCAAACATAGAGATCATACCTGGGAAACTAATCTTTGGATTATCGTCGCTTATTTAATTAATTTAACTTGTCTTTGTTTTAACTTCTTAATATTCTTCTGTGGAAGCAAGTCTTCTGGCATAGTACCACCGATGTCTTTTATGGTCTCGCGAACTTTTTTGCCCACCACAAAATGAGCAACATTGGCTTTGCTTTGACCTTTAATATCTTCTCGTCTTATTTTATCTTCGGCTTGGGTAATACGAAATAAGTTGGCGGCTAGTTCCAAAGAGCCGGAGCGATCAATGATACTATCTTTACCAATTTTCTTTTTCTCCTTAATGCTTGAAATGTGCATGTTGTATAAACCTAAATAACCAAAGTCATTAAACTTTCCAAATTCCGTAACTCCAGCTTTCTTTGCAGTTTTAAATAACTGTTTGTTTTGTTGACGAATTTCCTCGCGAATAAATAATCTCTTTTTGTCATCGTCCAGAGATTGAGCCAATTCCTGTCTACGAGCCTGGATGGCAAAATAGGTTTGGGCGTTAGCAATGGCTTGTTTTGACGAATCTCCGTTTTGGGCTATCAAGTAACAGGCATATCTAGACAACTTATAGTCTTTAACATTTCGAACACCTTTTGAACCTAAAGCCACCTTTTTCGTGATATCACGAAAATGGCCTATAACAGATTGATCACTTTTTTTACAAGCAATTATTGCTTTGTGAATTACTGGCTCAAAGTTTTCCCAGCGCAAATAGTCAAGCAAAGGCATTAATTCCCGTGCTTCCCAGTATTCAATTCCATCTTCATCAATCTTTTTGATACTTTCAAAATCTTTGTGAGGAGCAGAAATGTTTATGGTATTCATAGGTTTGCCAAAATCTCTCTAGCCAATTCATTGGATTTGCCGGAACCCATCACTAGCACAACTGACGAATGTTTAGTGTTCAATGACAAATGTTCAATGATATCCTTAAATTCTGGAATGTAGAGAGCGCTGGGAATCGTAGCTGCAATATCTGCTCCAGTAAAGTCCCCAGGGTCTGTCTCACGACTAGCAAAGATTTTGGAAATTATGACATGATCGGCCTCTTTTAAAGCAGATGCTAAATCAGGAAGCACGGCCCTAAGTCTTGAAAAAGTATGTGGTTCAATGACTGCCCAGATTTCTCTTCCTGGGTATTTTTCTTTGACAGCTTTTATATTTGCCCCAAAAGCAGTGGGGTGGTTGGCATAGTCGTCGATGACGGTCACACCATTTACAGTCCCTAACTCTTGGAGACGCCTGTCGATACCGCTAAATTCTCCCAGAGATTTTTCGTAAGGTATCTTAAGTAACCCAGCTAGTTTAATTACCCCCATAGCATTGGCTTTGTTGTGATCTCCAGGAACTTTTAAAT
>CAYHWU010000044.1:0-3961 GCA_964360495.1 uncultured Gammaproteobacteria bacterium | reverse complement strand
CCATGGAGTAATTTTATCAAATTCACGGAACTAAGGCTACTATAGATCGCTTTGCAGGCCTGGATGGGGAGTATTCGAACTTGGTACGCTCAACTACATTGTACCAAATAAGGAAACCAAGGCCTCCTCCTTATTATTAGACGTAATGAGAATTAACCCTAATTTCTTAAGTTGATTGGCCAAGTTTTGGTTTAGATCGATTGATTCTTTTAAAACACAAAGAATCTGATATTCATTATCATCCCCAGCTATTCTGTTTGGGGATAATTTGCCACAGTTGGCACACTGATGAATAAGCATCAGTTCACCACCACCTCTTCCGGTAAATGGATTAATTTCATAATTCTTAAAGGCCAGGGCCATTGGTCTCATTCTGGCACAGCAGTCTGATCTACGATCTCCCGGCGTATTCAAATCAACGTGTTTAGACCACAGGCAAAGTGGACAATGATTTCTGTGTCTTGTGCCTAGCGGGTTGTCTGAGAGGATGGCGCGACAATTAGAGCATCTGAAAGATGCCTCTAGTCGCGGAGAGTTTTTGCGATGTAGTTATTTTTATTTGCCATGAGATTATTGTATCAAACCAGGGAAATGTTATCAACTATAGGTTATTTGGTTGTGACTACGCCTTTAGTCTGAAGAAGAAAAACTCGTCAATTTCCTTTGATGTATTTATAATGGCATGCTCTGTATCTGGCGGGAATATGAAACGGTCACCAGTTTCAAAGGTTTCTAAATTATTATTTTTGTCAACAATGTTTCCGCTTCCTTTTATTACCAAACAAATTTCAACAATACCCTCGTGTTTATGGAGACTCCAACTCTCTGTTGGGGGAAGATAGCCATATGTTAAGGCTTCAAAATACTTAGATGGGATTTCTTGCTTATTAACTATTATTTTTCTGGAACCTGTGGAATGAGGAGTTTCTTCAACGGGAATCTTATTAAGATTGTTTTTTGAAAACATTCCTGAAGTATATCAGAAATGTGCCTATTGAAGCTACGTAGCAGAGGCGGAAGGAATCGTCCCGCAGCTGCGGGGTTTGGTTCACGCCCTGCAGGCCTGGATGTCAGACATTCGAACATATTACGCTCAGGTTTAAATACAGGTAATTGCTTTTGTTGACAAATCCTGCTATATTGTAGGGCATAAGAAGTCGGTGAGTGAGCGTAAGCCATGGCCGGCTTTTTTGTTTTAAATAAGGACTTCAAATAAACCAGGATTGGCTGTATTATTTACTTTCCGATCAATCAATCGGTATTTCATCTTTTCGGCTACAGTCATGGTATGTGTTTTGCCAAGAAGCTCCTTTTCGTATCTAAGACGTCCAACAAAAGCAACAGTATCTGCTATCTGCAAGTCTACGTCGTGATTAGCCTTATTTACCAAGCTTAATGATGTGACAATCTTTTGATACTCTTTACCACTAACTCCTCCATCTCCGGTTCCATTTGATTGGAGGCGGTTATGGGCATAAATCAGATAGGGATCTTGTTCTGAATCAGACTCATTTATAATTCTTCCGCAATGATCAGTGATTTTTAGGTTTCTGGCGAATTCAGAAAGAATGCGGAGATAGGATCTCTCAAGGATGGTTTTAAATTGCCAATTGGCAGATTTGGCTTTGGTTTTGTCGGTAACTACAAAATAAAGGGAGATTTCCGGGTTATTAACTATTGATACAAATTCCGACCAAAAAAGACCTGCGACTTTGGTGTCTGAAAGTGCCGCAAACTGAGAACCAGCACGAGCCATATCTCGACCATGCAGCACTATTTCTTCATTGTCAAAAAACTTCTTTTTAATCTTTCTCATTTGGTTATCTACTTTAGCCTTCAATTTTTCTGGGATAACTACTCCGGACAGGATAAAGAGCTTAGAAGGATGATTAAAAGATGCTTTACCGCTTTCGTCCAGTGATAACAATTTGTATAATTGCATAACTACATTTTACACTAGAACAAAATTGCATTCTTTCTTTATAGTTTGGCAGCCCTGGATGTCAGACAACTTGTTCTGAGCAAAGTCGAAGGATTCGCAATTGGTATACCAAAAAAATAGTATAATCAATTAGCTATGAATAAAACAACAACACAGCTTCATTCTGTACAAAACATTACATCAGCTTTTGCTATTGAAGCACTTAAAGCTGCTTTTAATGAAGCCCAAAGGATAGGTATCAATATTTCTGTAGCGGTGGTAGATCTTTCGTTAAACTTAGTGGCCTTTTCTCGAGGTGATGGTGCAACTCCACACAGTGCAGAAACGAGTCGGCGTAAGGCAAACACGGCTGCGTCTACCGGGAAAGCAACGGGTTGGATGGAAAAAGAATTGGCACAAACCTTACCAATGGCCAGTGGTAACATATTAACCAATATTCCTGGAGGGGTTCCACTTAGATTCAGTGGAGTATTGGGCGGTGGATTAGGAATTGCCGGGGGGACTATCGAACAAGATAATGCTGTCGCTCAAGCAACATTGGTAGCAATTGGTGCAGATACGATTTAAGAAGCAACAACTTAAGGTTTTTCAGCTTCCATGCAGGGGTGGATGGTACAAGCAGTTTCATGCTTGTACTAAAGTGTTTTTGAGCATGGAATGAATGCGTTTCCAACCTGCAGTTGTTTTGAAATATCTTTCGCATTCAAGGGCATCGGATTGGTTTGTAAATGCAGAGTAGAAGATTAGTTTGTATGGGGCGTAAGGCTGTGTGACTTTAATCTGGCCTTTAAATCGGACGTGTACCCAAGGTAAAGTTTATTATTTTTTAGACTTCGAAGAATATAGAAATAAAACATTGTAGCAGGCTACGATTCAGGCTCGTAGTTCTAATGAGTCAAGGTAAAATATAATAGCTTGCTACGTTCACGAGCGGAGCGAGCTGAATGTAGCAGGGGTGGCAGGGATCGAACCTGCGACAACTCGTTTTGGAGACGAGTGCTCTACCAACTGAGCTACACCCCTAGACTTTGGGCAAATTGATTATAAGTTGCTTTGAGCTCAAGGGCAATTTTGTAGTCGTAATAGCGAATTGACAGACATCCTTTATATCCTTCTCTTATTCTTTTTCCAGTGTGAGGTTTTACATAGCTTTTATTAAATTGAGAGGAAGGAATCTTTGTCAATTGTATCCAAAAACTTTTTATTTCCGGATCATCGTGATACTCATGGATATGCACGAGCCCTCTGAATTTGGACTCATCTAACGGAAATGATTTTCTTATCAAACTTAAAAATGTCGAGACCATTGCTGGATCCGAGTTCATGAATCCGACGTATCTTCCTGTGAGTTTAGATCCTTCAGTCCAAATGAAAATAGAACAGATGAGTTTGTAAATTGGTTTGGTGAAGTTAATTTTTGAAAGCTCTAATTTGGTAACTTCCGCGACCTCATTTTTATAGTGATCTCGTTTTTGCTTGAGGACCTGAAGCCCAGATTGCCAGGCCTTTAGTTTTTTTGAGTTTAATATATCTATTGCCAATTGGTCTATGGCGATTTTGCTGGTCCATACAGATGCAGTGCTTTTAGCAATTTTTACGGCTTTTGAGATTTCACCAATTGATTGCCCTTGTTTCCTCAGGAGGATCGCTTTTTCCTTAATATTTATGTTGTAGGCCATTGATTGTACAACCTATTATCTAAGTTCGATTGTTTGTTGTCAATGTTTAGAAGAATCTCGTTAAACTGGACTAATTTTAGCAGATTTGGTATTCTAGTTTTAGATATGCCAGAAGGTGCGTCAAAAGGAGTACCAGACGGAGTCGAGGTGGTGTTGGTGGAGGACAGGGGGAGTCCGAGTGGGATAAGGTCAGGGGTTCCAGCGTGGCTGGACGAACAAGGCCAGGTGTTTATTTTGGGAGAGGATGGCCAGAGACATTTGGTTTTGCCTGAAGGGTTAGGGGAGAGAGTTGTTTCGCAAGTTTTGGGAACACTTCAAGTCAGACACAGTCATACTATTT
>CAYHWU010000043.1:0-4173 GCA_964360495.1 uncultured Gammaproteobacteria bacterium | reverse complement strand
CGGGATTATATCACTAGCTTTCATAATGAAAAATGGTAGAGTTGAACCATTGTGGCTCTAATTTCAAAATATAGCTTCAAAGAAACTCTTGAGTGTTTATTTCTCAACATCCGTTATCTTATTTTCCTCATCATAATTTCGACAGGCATTGTTGCTGTCTTGTGGGTTGCCTATAATCAGAATTTACGCTTTGCGCTCAACGAAAAACTGTTTGAAGTTACCGATGTTTTTAAAACTGATTCTGTTAGTCTCCTAACCCAAAGATTTACCTGTTCCACATCTTCTGACACCTGGTCGTGGTGTGGGTTTGATGCAGTGCTCTTGATACTTCTTTTTTTATTCATTGAAGGTTTTGTTCTATGGGTAATAATAAAAAGACGGAAAACAATAGCAAAGAGATTTCTTATTGCATATGTGCTTATTCAGCAAATTTATCCGGTTCTGCTATTCGTTCTCTATCTATATGTTCCGGACGCTGTCGTTAGTAATTTATCAAAACAAGCAGACCAAGAAATCGTCAAATCTGTATCTGTCTTGGCAAGCGCAGAAAAAAGAACAAATCTCGGCATCATAAATACGATAAACGATATTGGTAAAGCGCTGGAAAAAACGGCAGAGATACCGACGTTCTTTGAACATGAACCCGAAGTAGAAGCAATTCTTCAACTTCAAAAAATTACTCACACCGACAAAGATACTCTCTATCGATCAGTAATTATTCCAAGCATACTTTACGACGCCACTAAATCAGCTTCCCTCAAAGAGCAAATTCAATTTGATGTCCTGCTTTTCCCAACTAACACGCTTATTATCAAATCAGCCAATCAAAGCGTTGTCAAACAACTGACCCCTATCCTTACCAAAAAACTACTTTCAACAAACTATGCGCAATATATAAAGAAACCTAAAAAGTCACCCAACATATCCGTTCTTGAAGACGAACAGTACTTGGTGGTGCTTCAAAAAAAGCAGGAGGAATTAAAACGTGATCATCAAAACGGCATGCAAGAAGTTAGTAATGGATTGCAAAATATTGAAAATACAATTTCCCAATTACAATCTGCTCTTGTTGCTGCCGACGTTGAGTATAGTCGGTATGAAACATATGGACAAAATTGGCTGAACGAGTGTGAATCTGCTTTAAGCCCGACTGATTCATTTTGCCTAGAGGGTAAACAGACAATTGAAAAAAGCCTTCAAGAATCAAGAGTTGGTAAGAGTCAAATAGAAACACGGCTAAAGGAATATGTAGAAGTAAAGCCTAAATGGCTTTTGGCGTTAAACCAAAGAAGAAAAGCATATGAGGACTTTCTTAGAGATCCGGTTACCCCAGAATATCAAGCTGGAGCTTTCGTCTATCCAGATAATATCTACATAAAATATGATCCAATAGAAAGCTCTTCTTTTTCTGAATACCTTCAAACGCTAGTGCACGAATATCTCCATTATGAGAATAATAACGCAACAGACAAGTTCCCAAAGTTTTTAGAAGAGGGAGTCACAGATTATTTAGCATCGAATCTTGTTAAAGAATTTCTACAAACACAATCGTTGGATTCGGGCTACCCTGAACTAGTAGAGGTCATTACACTGCTATTGGACAAACTATCCAAAGACAATATGTTCCAAGCATATTTTACAAGACAAGAATCAACAATAAAAAACCTCGTAGATAAACGATATGGCAAAGGTGTCTACAATCAATTAAAAACAAAATCTGATCAAATATATTACATGTCCACAATGGATTCAGTTACAAAAACGGATATTTTGAAAGAGATAACAGCTCTTCTGCAGTAATAATTGGTACAATATGAACATGCCAGAAGTAACAAACGAAGTACAAATAAGTTTGATGCCTCATTCAATGCTACACGATGTTCTAACTAGTCCTGATTTTACGAAACATGTCGAAGTGACGTTTTCTGCAAACGAAGCCCAAAAAAGAACTCAAGCAAATAACCCAAATTTCAACTTTGACGGCTTAGATGAAGAAGGTGTTCTTCGCATGGCCAGTTTATCCTCTACCCTAGAGAGCTTATCTACAAAAGCTACGAAATTAAAAGAATCGGGACACAAAAAAGACGCTCTCGTTTTGGCCAGAAATATAAGTGTCTTGAGCAATCCTATTGATGACACATTAAAGGCTACTCATGGAAATCTCGATATGGCCGCGGCATTTTTGGGGTTAAAGAGGGTTGAAAGGGCAAATGACTGGTTAGAATTTATGGTGAGAAACCAGGGGAAAAAACCTTCAGACTTTGTGTAACACGCGATTACTCCGCTCCCAAGGTAATCGCTACATCATAGTCTGAGGCTTCTTCCAATTCCACATTCGGACCCAATTTATACTTGGCTTCCAAGTCCTTGGCCAGCGTATCCGTATACTTGCTCGCCGCTTTTTTGAAGGCTATTTCGGTCAGTTGAAAATCCCCATCAGCATTCCCCACTTTTACATCTTTATATCCCAACCCCTCCAGGAATTCTTTGGCCCGGGCCGCCTCTCCTTTTATCCCGCTTCCATTGAGAACCTGAACCTTCAAATCTGCCCGGTTTGCCTGAGCCACTACCGCAGGTGACGGAGACGGAGTAGAAATTACAACTTTTTCAACCACAGATTGATCAGGTTTTGCTTTCGAATTTTGAATTTTTGCCAATACAAATCCCCCCACTCCTCCTGCCACCAAACCCAAAACAAAAGCCAACAGCATCCACACCCAACCACGATCAGATTTTTCTATCACTTCCGAAGCAAGTGTCAAAACTGGTGGTAGTTCTGGTACTGGTTCTGGTATTGGTTCTGGTATTGGTTCCGGCATCGGCTCCGGTACTGCCTCCACTACCACCTCCGGCACCAACATCGATTTCTCTTCTTTTTCTTCCTTCACGGGCATTGGCTACAGCATACTAAATTTATAAAGCACCTGTCAACTTCCACACTTTAGCCTTTTGCCGTAACTCTTCTACTTTCTGTTGCACTCTCTCTTGCAAAACAGCCGAATCGGTAGATGTCTCGACCAGCGCTTCCAGTCCCAACTGCCATTTTATTTGCTCCTTAAGCTTTTCTGTCGTCATCCCAGAATAAGTCAAGGCTTGGTTGAAAGCTTCATCTCCCCCCAACTGTGTCTTTATTTCACCCAATTTTTCGAGAACCCGCACATCGGAAACTTTTACTCTTTTAAATTTCAACTCATCCTCGATCAATCTTTTGGTAATAAGCTCCTCCAGCGCATCTGGTCCTACCCGCTGATACATCAATTGATCCAGCTGAAAGCGCATTACTGGAAAACCGTTTACGACAGCCGCCACCGGCCAGGAATTAGTCTTGTACCAAAAGTACCCTACTACTAAAGCTGCGATCAGTACATACTTCACCCAGCCCAAATTCAATTTCTTCTTGGCGACCACTACTGACGCTGGTGCCACTTCTTTTTTTACTACTAATTTCCTTGTTATCTTTTTTGTCCGTGTCGCCATACTCTGAAAGATAATAGCACACTTCCATAAGAAATGCGATAATGTTAACATATGTCCATGATAATCGATTCAGGTGATGTTGAAAGATCTACATCGGCTCCTTCCGAACTTTTTTTAAATGCCGAAAGTGCCGCAAAGAAATTTAGAGCCTTGGTTAATACAGGCCATAGCAAAACAGCAAGTGTGCTCGTTTTTGATATTTATCCCCCAGAATTAAACCCTGACGATCCAAATAAACTTCTTGCTACTCAACTAATTTCTGATCTATCGACTCCAGGATCGGAACTTAATGCAAAAAGACTTTTATCAGGAAGCGAGACAAACAAAATATACGATATGGCAAAAGTTGCTACATATGTTACTACTTCTCTAGGTCTACTTTTGGATACACCGGACGTTCAACTCTCAACTATAAACAAAACCATGGAGGCTAATATTGATTGGTTGATGAAATATCATAAAATTCAAATTCCTGAAACATTTACTAAAGCTACCAAGCATCCTTCAAATTATCCTACAGAAATAAGAAGAGTTTTGGAAAGACAAAACAGATTGATGGAAGCATCTATAGAATTGATTCAATATGAAACACTGGAAACAACCCCAAACTCTCTCCTAAACGCGGCTTTTGATACTGTGCAACAATACATAAAAATGCAAAAGGTTGGATTACCCCTAACCGCAGCCGCCCTAACG
>CAYHWU010000042.1:0-4299 GCA_964360495.1 uncultured Gammaproteobacteria bacterium | reverse complement strand
GGTCTGCGCATCCCCGATGTTACCCAACATATCCATTCGTTACGGGCCAGTGGCGTGACAATCTCCCAAGTTTTGAGTGCCTTTGAATTAGAAGCAAGAGCTTTCTTAAGATCGTCTGGCAGTGTATGCATTGCTCGAGAAATTGGTCACTTTTTACAATCTTAAGCCTTATTTGAGTAACCATTCGTATAGTGGCACAACCTGGATATGTAATCCTTCTCTGTCTATCGTCTGCTTGTCTCTCTCTGTGACTACAATGTGTGTTGTAACTCCCTTTTGCTCCAAAACTGCGGCTGTGATCGCTCTGAGCTCTCTTTCCTGAGTCTCTAATGCATCAAAATGTTGCGATACTTGAATAAAAGCATTTTCTTTCGGTAAAAAGAAATCAACCTCATAATCTTGAACGGTTTTATAGTAGTAAATATCTTGACTTTTTCGCCGCAGTTGTAGATAAACTACGTTTTCCATCAATTTACCCATATTTTCAGAGAAACTAAAACTAACTGAACCAACCAGGCCGGTATCAATTCCGTAAACCTTTTTAGCAGCAATTTGCTGCTCTTTGACAGAATAGGCGTATTTATTAACGACAAAAAATAACCAGCTATTTTCTAGGTAATCAATATAACTTTTTACTGTATTAACACTCCCGAGCTTAAGAAATTCTTTAAGCTTATTAAAGGAAACTAACGTGGAAATATTACTGACCAGATAAAATGTCAATTCTTTCAGACTTTTAACGTTATCCAACTTATATCGAGTCGCAATATCACGATACAGAACATCATCGTAGAGTGTTTTGTGAATTTCTAGTTCCGGATATTTAAGCGAATCGGGAATGCCGCCTGAAACAATGTAGTCTTTCGTCAACCTCAGAAGTTGTCCTCGTTGCTTGGTAGTCAATACCTTGGGATCAGGAATTTTTACTTCCTTAAATAACAGAAACTCCCGAAACGAAAATGGGAATAGTTCAACTCGTATCGAACGACCAGTTAGTCGAGTTCCCAACTCTTGACTTAAAAGAGAGGCGTTGGAGCCCGTCACAATGAATTTGTAACTTTGATCGTGGAGACGACGAACAAACCGCTCCCACTCCGGCACATTTTGAATTTCGTCAAATAAGAATGTTCTCTTTTCGCCAAACATGCTAATCAGTGTTTCGTGAAGCAAGTCAAAGTCTTTGACTTGGAAATTTAGAAGTCGTTCATCTTCAAAGTTAACAAAATAATATCCATCCTTCAGATATTTATTGGCTATTTGAGCGAGAAGAGTTGATTTGCCGACTCGTCGTAGGCCAGTAATAACTGTAATTTGAGGCGCAAAAATAGTCTCTTTCAGTTCTCCCAAGATTTCCCTTTCAACCCCTAGATCGCGAACTTGAAAAGACTCAGTCTGCTCTTTTAAGGCGGAGGCAAGGGCTTCTTTGGTTATTTGGGTCTGTTGTTGATCCGTCATATGCTATCTACTATAATACAATTAGTTTTCACTGTCAATGAAAACAATTAATCAGTTGCTTTCAATATAAATGAAAAGATATGCCTAGTATATCAATCGAGGACATAAAGCTTTACAGATCTTTGTTTAATACCAGAGATGATGTCTTTGCCCGTTATTGGGAAGACTTACCGGGCAAAAAGTCAGGTTATGCCCCAGTTTATCGACTAAACCAAAGCCCACAGGCTTTAACTGACACCGTTGTTCAGACTCACCTTGAGGGGAATCAAACCATCGGAGCTTATCCCTTGTTCCCAGATAATACCACCGCTTTCTTAGCTATCGATTTTGATGGATCAGATTGGTTGAACTTGATTCAAAAAGTGCTAGCCATTGCCATAGACAATGGATTGTTTTGTAATATAGAGCGGTCAAAATCCGGCAACGGTGGGCATCTGTGGTTTTTCTTTAATGAAAGACTACCTGCTTATAAAGCTCGCCAGATGGGTAAGTTGCTCCTTGATCAAACGGGAATCAAAAACAGAAAAACATTCGATCGAATGTTCCCGAGTCAAGACGAACACACTGGCAAGGGTTATGGCAACTTAATTTGTCTTCCGCTTCAAGGAAAATTTGTTACTGAAGGAAAAACCGTATTTATTACTCAAGACGGTCTAACAATCCCCGATCAATGGCAGTATCTGCATAAGATTAGAAAAATAACTAGACAAGAAATCGATCAATTTCTTGAGCACTGTATAAAACTTCCGGCAAAACTCTCAGCAAATACCGATGTATCACCTGACGAGAATATCAAAACTCATGAAAATGAAGAGGTTGACGATCAGATAGTAGTCACAACTCAAAGCCAAGAAACGAAGTTAGTTTTAGGAGCAAATATATTTATCCACAACATTTGGTTACCAGATAAGCTCTATCGTTATCTGAAAAAGGAGTTGAACTTCCCTAATCCTGATTTCTACGTCAAAGAAAGATTTGGTTATTCGACCTGGCAAACATCCAGATTTATCAAAACCCTTGAGATTTTACCCGATGGTATTCTCATCCCAATAGGGTTTTTAAACAAACTAAATGATTATATTCAAAAGGAAGAGCTAAAGGCTGAAATTGTTGATCAACGAATTTCAACTAAACAAATAAGATTTTCATCAAAATTGGTTCTGCGTACAGATCAAAAGCAAGTTTTATTCAGACTGTTAATAAATAATCGCGTGATTCTGGAAGCTCAACCGGGGTTTGGGAAAACCATGGTCGCTCTAGCTTTAATGAGAAAGTTGGGTCAAAAAACACTGATTATTGTTCATACCAACACCCTACTGCATCAGTGGCAAAAACGAATTACAGACTACTTTTCGTTGGCACAAGACGATTTAGGATTGATCGGAGATAATAAGTGGAAAATCGGCAGAAAAGTTACTATTGCCTCTTATATGACTTTATCCAGACGAGGCGTTGATGAGATTAAAAATGATTTTGGATTAATAATTGTTGATGAATGCCACCATGTCCCCGCCAACACTTTTAGTACTGTTGTCAAACAATTTCCGGCAAAAAATATTTTAGGTCTAACCGCCACTACTTTTCGCAAAGATAAATTAGAAAAGCTAATATATTTATATGTTAGTGACCAGGTAGTAACTGCCACAAACAATGCCCTTGATGAAAACAAAGGATCTGGTTTAACTGTAAAAACGGAATTAATCACCCGAAAGACACAATTCAAAGGCAATGGTAAATTAGAAGACTTTCAGGAAGCCTGTCGGCTCGTTATCACTGATGTAGATCGAAACGAGCAAATTGCCAGTGACATTGCTTCAGTTTTATCAACTGGCGCTAAATGCTTAGTACTTACAGAACGAGTTGAACATTGCGAAACCCTACTAGAATTGGTTCGGCAAAAAGCCAAAGGAATCCATGCAGCTATTGCTACCGGGGTTATGACAAAAAAGCAACGCGAACGAATCGCTAAACGAATGGATCAAGAACGATTTCAACTCCTGATCGCTACCGGTAAATTAATAGGTGAAGGTTTTGATTGGCCAGCCGTTACCCATTTATTTCTGGCATTTCCATTTTCTTGGAAGGGTAAATTGATCCAGTATGTAGGCAGAGTGCAAAGAAATAGTGAAGGGAAAATCCAAGCTATTGTCCATGATTATTTTGACGATCAAGTTCCGATGTTGAAACTAATGTATTTTAAACGACTACGAACCTATCGAAGTATGGGATTAACTAAAATCGCCAGCCCTGTAAAAAAGAAGTTAGTTAATAAGAATCAAATGAGTTTATTTTAAGATTTTCTGATTTGATCAACATAGTTTTGAATTTCTTTATCTTCGGGCACGTTGGTGTTTACCGCAAAGTAGTGTTTAAATAACTGACTGGAGTTTGCGTTCACTTTTCGGATAAAAGGCATAATAATTTCATTGACGGAGCTATTCATACCAACCAACAACATGAGTCTGATGTGGTCTGGTTTTATTGTAATTTTTTCTAATTTTACTTCTGCTTGCGAAAATAAGGAGCCAAGAGTCTTTTTAACCTTGGTCTTGAAACTTGATTTCAATACTGAGTGTTTACTGGCTGAAATCGCAACAAAATAGCGAAATTGTTTATCATCTCCACCTAATCCAGTAATAATTAAACCCTTATCTTCTGTAGGCATTCCTACCACTTCATCATGACCAGCTATTTTCCATTCGTCGGGCATATCAAAAATGTCATTCATACCGGTATTATCTCATATAAGCCAAAAGGCACTGTTCACTTACTGTCCGTTTGTGTACATTTATGTAAATTCCTGTTCGAGAAATGGTCACAATTTCGGACAACTGACTGGACCAC
>CAYHWU010000041.1:0-4383 GCA_964360495.1 uncultured Gammaproteobacteria bacterium | reverse complement strand
CTAGCCGCTAGACGATGGAGCCAAAAATTAGGCTTTCATTGCCAATTTTAGCACGTCGTCTAGGTGATTTACGAAATGGAACTTCAATTCCTTTTTGACGGTTGGGGGGACATCAATCAAATCTTTGGCATTGTCTTTTGGCAGAATGACATCGGTAATTCCTGCCCGATGGGCCGCAATCACCTTTTCTTTGACTCCTCCAATCTCCAAAACCCGACCCCGCAAGGTAATTTCTCCCGTCATGGCAAAATTACGCTTGATGGGTTTTTTGGTCAGAGAGGAAATAATGGCTGTGGCCATGGCGATTCCAGCCGACGGTCCATCTTTGGGAACAGCGCCTTCGGGCACATGGACATGAATATCCATATTTTTGTAAAAATCTTTTGGCAGTTTCAACTTACTCCAACGACTGCGAACATATGAGTAGGCAGCTCGGGCCGATTCTTTCATGACGTCTCCAAGTTGCCCAGTTAGTTGCAGATCTCCTTTACCTGGCATATTGGCAACTTCAATAAATAAAATGTCGCCTCCTGCCTGGGTCCAAGCCAGACCGGTGCTCATGCCAACTTCATCTTTTTTCTCGGCCAGAGTTTCTGAAACTTTCTCTGGACCGAGATACTTATGTACCAAGGCTACAGTGATAAGTTTTTCTTTATTTTTATGTTCGGCAATATTTCTGGCAATTTTCCGACAAATTTTAGCCAGACAACGTTCTAGCTCACGAACTCCAGCCTCCCGAGTGTAACGAGTAGCAATTTCCAAGAGGGCCTTTTCATCGATATTTAAGGTTTTTGGCAAACCTGCTAATCTTAGATTCTTGGGCCACAAATAGTTTTTGGCAATTTTTACTTTTTCATCGCTAGTGTAACCTGTAAATTGAATAACTTCTAAGCGGTCACGCAAAGCATGGGGAATAGAGTCTAGATTATTAGCTGTGGTTATAAACATCACCGCCGACAGATCGAAAGGTACTTCTAAATAATGGTCTGAAAACTCGGAATTTTGTTCCGGGTCCAAGGCCTCAAGTAAAGCCGAGGAAGGATCTCCCCGATAATCTGAAGCCAGTTTATCGATTTCATCGAGCATAAAGACGGGGTTTTTGGTTCCTGCTGTTTTTACTCCCTGGATAATCCGCCCGGGGAGCGCTCCAACATAAGTTCTTCTATGTCCTCGAATTTCAGCTTCGTCACGAATACCCCCCAGAGAAATACGCACAAATTCTCTTCCCAAGGCTTTGGCAATCGATTTACCCAGTGAGGTTTTACCAACCCCCGGGGGTCCAGCAAAACACAAAATGGTTCCACCTTTTTCGTCTTTATCTTTTTTGTTGTGCCGCAGCTTCAAAACGGCTAAATATTCCATAATTCTTTCTTTGACTTTGTCTAGGCCAAAATGGTCATTATTCAAGACTGCTTCTGCGGAAGTCAAAGAAATATTGTTAGGAGATTTTTTACTCCACGGCATATCACACAGCCATTCCAAATAACTGCGAATATAACCGCTTTCTGGATTATTAAAACTCATTTGCTGGAGTTTGGCCAACTCTTTGTCTGCTTTTTTGCGCACATCCTCGGGCATGCCGGCGGCTTTAATTTTCTTTTTCAGATCGGCAAATTCATCATCCTCGGCTGGCTCTGAACCCAATCTTTCTAACTCCTTGGAAATAGTTTTTTGCCTGTCACGCAAAACCTGCTCCTTGACACTTTTGTCAAACTTGGCTTGAGCTTGATTGACAATATTCTTCTCCAGTTCAATAACTTTTATCTCATGAATTAGTAATTCTAAAACTTTTTCTAATCTGTCCTCGACAGACAAAATTTCCAAGACTTCTTGTTTTTCTGATGTTTTGACTTCCAAAATATTAGCCACTTGATCAGCCAGCTCGGCCGCTGAAACCCCACCCATTAGGCGCATAAACAAAGAAAACTCAATACTTTTACCCATATTGAAGACCCGTTTAAATTCCACCATTATTTGCCGCGCTGTTGCCAAGCTGCGGTCAGACTCGGTATAGGTTTCTGGCAATTCCACAATTTCAGCGGTCATGTAGGGTTCTGTCGCTACCAATGGGCCGATTTGAACCCGATTAATGGCTTTGACCATCACCAAAAGCTCTTGACCTACCGGAGAAACTTGCTCAACAATACAAAGCGTTCCCACATCGTAAAGTTCAGTCCGTTTGGGGTCATTACTACCTCCTTTTTGAGCCACAAAAACTACTTTTTTGTCGTCGGCTAGGGCCGCTTCGACAGCAGCATTACTTTTGGGACGGCCAAAGGTCAAAATGGGATCAGTATGGGGAAAAACTACACCTTCTTTGAGAGCAATAATGGGAACAGTGGAGACCATATCTTTAGCAGTCTATCACAACTACTGATGAATCACTACTCTTGTACCCGAGTCTTTGGGGCTGGCAATCACTGCCATTTGCCCTTCGGGAAGTTGGGGATCAGCCCAGTAAAACAACTTTTCAGCAACTGGGGTCGGGGCGTTGACACAGCCATGACTCATGGGATTGCCAAAGTTATTGTGCCAATAGGTTCCATGGATACCAAAATCATTGAAAAAGAACATTGTATAGGGGACATTGGGTAAATAATAATAGGTGTGGATAGCTTTGTTGCCCCCTTCCATCTTGGTGGCTCGAATTTTGTACCAGATATGATATTCACCCACCGGAGTTCGGTTAAACAAACCAGTGGACACCAAGGCCTCGAGAAAAATATCATCCCCTTGATGGGCAATTAGTTTCTGTTTACCCAAATCAATTTCAATCCATTTGTCTGAAGTAGTGGCACCCAAAACTTTTTTTTGTTTGTTGTCTAGAGTATCTGCTAAAACAGCCAGAGGGGTTACTGGTCGATTTTCCCAAAAGGCCACAGTTTCTGTAGGGTCTACAAATCCTGTAAAAGTGCTAGGGTGGCAACCAACTGACAAGTTATTATTGGCGAAGCGGTTGAGAGTAAACTGAAAGATTCCAAATGAAACAAAAATACCAATAGCAATAAATAAGTATTTCTTCATCTCTTTGAGACTCCTTCAATAACCAAAGAGTTTTGATTTATCCTAAATTCTCCATGGATATTTTTTTCGTCTGTGGAAATTCTACCATTTCCTGAGACTTTTACATCAAGGGGTTTCGTCCCACCATTGGCTTGGTATTCTTTGAGGGGAAAAAGATATTTGACAATTTTGTCACCCGAGGCGGCAATGGCCACAAATTGGCGTTTATCGGGCTGGTCTCGGAAACTGTAAATCATGACCATTGCTTCACGAATAGAATTATCTAATTTAGTAATCTCCCAGCCCGTAAAATATGTCTTGGGTTCCCAGTCGCCATCTGCCACGGATTCAATCATTTGCCATTTGTCATTTCCATATTTGAAGACGCCAACCCAGGGCTGATCATCTTTATAACCTTTGATAATTATTTCTGGTTCTTTGTTTCCATCGAGATCTACCCCTTCCCAATCATCATAAATTACATTTTTGGGAACCAATTTCTCAACCGCAGCATAGCCTACTCCTCGACCAACATAGGGCTTAACTACTCCGATTAACATCAACAAACCCATGACTATCAACTTAATATTCATTACGCTAAAATCATATCATGCTCCCAGCAAAATTTTTGGAGAAATTGGACAAAAGTATTGACCCTGCAGTTTTTAGTATCAAAAGGCCGACAACTTTCAGAGTTAATACTCTAAAAATCGATTGTGATGAGCAGGCTTTCATTTTACTGGCTCCTTTGCGGCAACTCCAAGACCTGGATATCTATAAAAATGGTGAAATTTATGTCCAAAGCTTATCAAGCATGATTCCGGCAGCCGTTCTGAATCCTGAACCCTGTGACTGTGTCCTGGATCTATGTGCGGCACCCGGCAGCAAAACTAGCCAAATGGCAGCTTTGATGCGAAACGAAGGCCAAATCATTGCTAACGACAATAGTCGAATTCGAATATATAAACTGGAGGCAAACCTCAAAAACCTTGGGGTCACCAATACTTCAATCATTCAAAGTCAGGCCCAAACTCTGTGGCAAAAATATCCTGAGACTTTTGATAAAGTTTTAGCCGATGTTCCTTGTAGTATGGAAGGACGTTTCCATACTCCAGACCCCAAGACTTACAAAGATTGGTCACCAAAAAAAGTTAGACAGTTGGCACAGTTACAACAGTTCATTTTGAGATCTGCCTTTGGCTGCTGCAAACCAGGAGGAATTATTGTTTACTCAACTTGTACACTTAATAGACAAGAAAACGAAGAAGTAGTTGAGTGGCTACTCAAAAAAGAGCCGGGTCGAGTCGAAGTTCTCTCTATGGAGCGCATCAATCCCAGCCCCGTCATGGAAGGCTTCTTTGTAGCCAAGCTGAGAAAAGT
>CAYHWU010000040.1:0-4458 GCA_964360495.1 uncultured Gammaproteobacteria bacterium | reverse complement strand
ATCCCTGCAATCCACCATATATTTCTGAGTTTGGAAATACAAACCCCCGCCTCTTGCAAAGACTAACAATTTTTTCCATTAAATTATCTTGTTTCATAATTTGATTATTACACTTTTAAATAATTCTCGCCACCCTAGAAAGGCGAGTGTCCAATTATTTACAAATAATTGGCTTTGCTTGCTCTATTACAGCGGCGACAGATATAAACAACATCGCTGCTGTTACAAGCCAGACAAACAATGGAACTTCTGCTGGTCTTTCCGGCTTTTTGGGAAATTGTTCGTTCATTTTGATCACCTCCTCTCTACTTTAAATAAAGTAGGGACGAAGGTGTCTAGGACGCCCGCGTGGTTCCACCCAACTTCGATTTGCGATATATCCACTGCGCAAACCGCTCTTTTTGTCACAAACATTGGCTCCAGTTTTCCACACCTTCACAGCCTCAATTTGTGACTCAGTCCGGAGCTTATTTTCCATAAAAAAACTCGCCCCGATTGATAATAATCGTAAGGGACGAGTGTGTCTCGTGGTTCCACCCTATTTACTTCTTTTTAGTTCCTTAGGCTCCAGCTTGCCAAAGCTTTCATAACCTGTAGTAAGTATAACATTTCCTGTCAAATTTGTCATGCTATAATAGCGAGATATGGAGATAAAAGTCGAAGGCACTAGACTTATTGATAAATTAACCAATAATATGACTAGGTCAGAATTTGAGTCTTTGGTGGGGGGGTTCTAAAAGCTCAAGATAAAGCTATGTTTGGTGAAAATGCTGCCAGCTGTGTCGCACAAGCAATTGTTTACCCAGCCGTCTTCGGTCCTTTTCCTGCAACTTTTGATACAGTAGCTTTTGGCAGTGTAGTTGATGATGTTATGGCTGAACAAATGAAACTACCTGAAAAACAAAGATTCCCTGATACAGATAGAGTTGCTAGACTATTGGAAATTTCTCTTGAAGAAGGAATCATTGAAACACAAGAGGATGGTAGACTTTTTGTTCCAGGGCATGTACATAATATAATTTTCCCTATCCTTTCTAAATTTGACGAGGGAGATACAGAAAAACCTCATGTTGATTGGACTTCTTAATATAAGCCTCTCGGCATGCGGAAGATTTTGTGAGTTATGAGAAAATTAGTAATTACAACTGTTTTAAATTTTCTTTTATCTCTTTTGGTATTGTACCCAGCTTACTTTATTTTGATGAGTATTGAGAGTTATAGTTGGACGAATATTTTGCTTTTGGCTACAATTATAATAAACACAGTTTTTTGTATAATTATCCAAGTCTCAATTCTCATAAATAAGCAACTTAAGAATAAAATAAATTATATATTTCTACTGCCCCTTCAAACATTATTTCCTTACTTAATTTTCTTTGGATATTTCTTTGTTCAAACTAGATTATTTCCACTAAGTTTGGTGATTATGTTGACTATGGTTTGGACATTGATGCTGAGAAATAATATTGTTATAACACTCATTGCTTCCTCAATTATTATTTTTGGCGCACTCATAACTTTCACTTCAGGATTTGAGGAAGGATATTGTACAGAAGTGGGGAGTAGATATGGTGTTACGATGCAGCGCGATCTAACTGAATATGAAAAAGATTTTTTAGGACCTGGATCTACAACTATAACTATGAGCCTAAGAAAACATCTGGAATGCCATCAAACTTTTGATTGGAGAAATGCTATTTTAGATACTTATTTTTAGCGGCCGATTGGGCCATAAGGAGAACCCCCACTATGGAATGAATCACGACTTTCCCAACTCAAAAAGGAAACGAATAGAAACATTCCAGTCAATATCGCTGGAGCAAAAAGTCCCATACAACATATAGCAGTCAATATATATTGAATATTCTCTGGAGTAATTCCCGATTCGATTAATGACATAAATATATTTAAATACCCAGTAATTTAAGTGAATGATACACCAAAATGGCTGGCCAGACGATGCTTTTACCAAGGCTCATTATTACAGCTCCAAAACTTGTCATTTGTGGGTAAAAATAAAATAAAGATCCAATTAGCCCTAGTCCGTAAACCGCATTTCCTGGTGTTTGACAATTGAAAGATTTTTTGTCGGTCATAAAATTATATTAACATAGATATTTATTCAAATAAAGACAGAGAAAAATATATAAATAGAAACAATTATGCCAATGTCTGCAGTTGTTTTTCTATATAACTTCCAATCCATTGTGACAATAACTCGCATGATGGGTCGTTGATACATGAATAAATTGCCTTGTGATATGCTTTTCTATTTTTTGGATCATGTCTCGGATATCCGCCCATGGCAGGAGGAAAACCAAAATAAATTGATAACTGATCAGTAACTGCTCTAGCGATTCGACCGTTTCCATCGGAGAATGGATGAATTCGAATAAATTCATAATGAATTTGAGCGAGAACTTCATATTTCTCCTTAGTAGTTAGGGACTCTATTGAAATTAAACTTGTAACCCTCTCAGCAAGATTTGCAATCTTTTGTGGAACTAATTGAAATTTTGGTATCTTATATAATTCTTCGTCCCCAACATCCCCGAACCTGACATCCACTCTTCGCCAAACACCTCTATCAACTAGTACGTGCTCAAACAGTAATTTATGCATTTCTTTCCACTCACATAACCAATCAGTAGGGTTTCTATTCTTTAGTGAGTCTCTAAAAGATGTTGCACCAGATAGAATTCCAATAAATTTCTGGTAAATTGATTTCAAATCTAGTCTTTCCTGGGTTTCTACTAGTCTGTGATTTGCTGGAATAGCCGCCAACATGCCCTTTTTATATTCGATAGTCTTTGTATAAGAAGTCCACAAATAGTGATCCACTTGTTCCCTTGTTAATGCTTGGTCCATTCGTCTACTAACTATCTGGATATTCTAGTAAAGTACTCTCTTCCACAATGTCGTTTAACATCCCCTCTACAAGCTTAGCTTGCAAATTTTGATCAGAAAATGAATGATTTCTACGTTCTAGATTTGCTTTGGGGAAAACAGTCTTCAAATCTTCTTCTGTCAAAAAATATTTTTCACCATTGTGATGATTTATCCAGGACGGCTCACAGTGACTTATATCAACTAAATCATATGTAGTGAATTTGTTTAGTCCTTTTACTATTTTATCCACATGACCTTGAAGAGTATCTTCAAAATAGACGTTGCTACATTTATAAACTTGAGAATCGAAACTCAACTCATTTTGAACATGAACAATCTCTATTTCAGTTGTATCTAATTTCATAAAACCATCAGGCACCGGACCTAAGGGCATGCGAATAAACCCCATATCAGTCACTTCGCGATTAAAGTTTTTTACCAATTGCTTATGCACAAAGTAAATTGTTTTTGCAAATTTAACTTTACTGAGTCCATGAGGGACTACTTGCAATATTCTGATTGCGATTTCTGTTAAATATTCCATATATATATAATACACTATCTCAATCTATTAAGTATTTTGTGGGCATGGAGGGGACGCTCGGAGACGGACTCTACTAAATCATTAACATCCCCTTCATATTTCTGATCGGCATTCCAATAACCAAGTTCTGTCAAAATTTGAAATTTGAAATTTGAAATTTGAAGTTCCCAATCGGAACCAAGTTTAGAGATAGCTTGGAGACAAGATAGTAATATTTCAAATATTTCTACATGAGGCTGTCGATCTGGAGTAAGTTTGTCGACAAGTTCACAAAGCTGGTAAGCAATATTTACCCGTCCCAAGTGAACTTTCCAAGCCGAAAAGTCAGAAATATTTTCTACTTCAGTTAAAATGTCTATCTCTCCCCTGCCTGAAACCGCATGAAATTTAATGTAGTTAAATAGATCAATCGATCCTGCTCTTTTTGATGTCAATTTACGCACCCCACGAGCCTTGAGAGTGACCTTGCCATGGTCTTTGCTGTATAAAGTTACAAGTTTATCCGCTTCACCTAAGTTATGTCGTTTGATAACCAAACCAATATCAGTATACGAATGCATTTTCCACGTCTGCCTTGAGTGTAAATTCAGGGAAATTCTTACCGTTAATCTTGGTCTTATAGATAAAATCCTTAGCTCCGCCCTGCTTCTGGACCAGCATACTATAAGTTGATTTCATCTTGAATGGCAATTTATATTTAATAGTAATTGATTTGACGTTTAAAGGTGCCAGAGTAAAGAAACCTTCGATCGTAGTCTTTCCCAGGTCTTCGCCGACTGCTTCACCTGTTTCAAAGCCCTTGGTTTCCACAAGAGTACTTCCTTTAGGTACATAAACTCTCAGCCAATCACGGAATAACCCGTTGAGTCGTCGACCGCTATCAATTTTGACTGATCCCTCTTGAGGATTGGTGTAATTTAAAGTCAAAGTTTTGGTAACAGTGCCATCCTTGGCAACTTCAATCACTTGTGAAGCTTCGTAGCGAACCCAAATGTTGGTTTTACCCCCTGAGAAGTTGGTATCGA
>CAYHWU010000039.1:0-5111 GCA_964360495.1 uncultured Gammaproteobacteria bacterium | reverse complement strand
TGCATGGTAGCAACTTGAACTTCTTTTCCAAGTTCTCCAATGGATTTAGCCATAATTCTAATTTCTTCTTGGATGGCCACGATTTGGCTTTTTATTTGCTGTTCGTTTTGCAAATAAATTGTTCTTTCTTGGATTAAGCGATTCTCGACTTTGGCTGGTTGTTGTGGTGCAATATTCTCTTCTTTTCCAGGGGTTAGGTCTTGCAAGCCAAGCATCTGGGGAACATCCTCAAAAATTGCTTTTTTTACTTGGATCTTGGCCTCAGAGGCTGCGCCAGAAGATAGGCCCCTTAGAGCCTCAAGAAAGTTGTCATTTGAGATCACCGGTTTGTTACTAGCCATACTATAGGATATTATACCAGAAACTTCTTTTTCAGGTCATCTCTGGCCTCATTTATAGTTTGGGCACGGTATTCTTCTAGTGTTATTTTCTTAGATTGTAAGAATTTGTCAATAGTAAGTCCAACCTTAGTTAGGTTTTCAGATAAGGCTCCCAGGCGATAGTTGGCTTCTTCTTCGGCCAGAATTTGAGGAATATTCCCGTCGACGGGTTTTTCGCATGTCGTTATTTCAAACTCCCAGTCTTGCCCAGTCTCAGCTTTCTTAATTTCAATTCTAGGATAGATGATTGGCTTGAGATGATATTCTATAAGAAGTTTCTCATATTCGACAGGCAAAATTGATCGTACTGCTTCACCATAGACTTCGGCTTTGTTTAATTTCGATTCGATATTTTTTCGTGGAGCCTTGCCTTTTCTAAACCCAGGTAATTCGGCATTTTTTACAATCCTTTCTATCTCTTTTTCATATCCAACTTCTATCTTCTTCCAGGGAATCGAAAGATTCAATATAATAGTGCCATCATTTTTACGGTCCATGATTACTTAGACAGAATGGTGGTTTCTAAAATTTTATCTCCAATACTTAAAGAATTGACAATATTCATGCCAGACAGGACTTTTCCAAAATAAGTGTATTCGCCATTAAGAAAACTAGCGTCTTTTTTGACTATAAAAAATTGAGAATCGTTACTCACCTCTTTGGGAAAAGCACGTCTAGCTACTCCTACGGCTCCAATTCCAAAATTCTCGTTTGAAGTCTCGGTAGCTAAGGTGGAATTTCCCCCTGTACCATCTCCGACAGGGTCACAGCCTTGAACTACCCAATCTTCAACTCGATGCCAAGTGAGGTTATTGCAAAAGCCAGAAGAAAATTTAGCCAAGAAATTGGCCACGGTTTTGGGAGCGACGTCTGGACGAAGCTCAATGACAATGTCTCCCTTGGAAGTGCTAATTTTGACTTGAGGACGGGTTTTGATAGCCTCATTTTGAGTTGCCGAAGCCGAACTAGTTGTATCAGTTTGCGTCATCTTACCGTTCGGCAGATTCCGGCCTAACTTCTTGTATATTATCAGACTCAGGATCACCGCCACAAGCAGTACTACAATTCCTGCGATCACATGCCTTCTGTTTTCCGTCATGGCCATGATTATAGCAGACTAGTCTTCTGGAAGAGAGATTTTGTTGTCAAAAACTGGAATATTTAGTTCTGGGTCTTCAATAGAAAAGCCCACAATCTGATTGTATAAAGACTTAGCTGGACTATCTAAAATTAAAGTTTTTTTTGTTGACACCGAAACAGGAGATAGAGGTGATTGTGTTGTTGCAGCACTGGGCAGTTTAATTTTGATAGCGATAGCTGTGAGAACCAAGACAAAAAATATTGCCGGTATAAGAAATATATAAATGTTACTTTTGGGTTGATTCATAGATGGCTTTGATAGCTGAAATTAAATAATCGCGACTTTCCTCAATTTTCCCCACGTTTCGGGCTGTTCGTGACTGCTCAAATTTAGTAGTAATAAGACTTTTGACAGAAGCAGAAGTAGATGCATAATCTAGGCCTTCGGCTTGAAGTTGAAATTTTTCCAGTCTGAAACTGACGATTTCTTTTTTGGCTGCTTTGACTTTTTCCAAAACATTTTCCCAATATTTTTGCCAGTTTTCTGAAGACGTATTTAATTCTCGAGGGGACTCAAGTGCATCTATCCCCTTCTCCCAGTTTAAAAACCAATTAATTTGAGTTTCCAGATCAAGATAAATTACGTTTTGGGCATAATTTCCAACCTGAGTAGTGTCTGCAAAACGCTGCCTCAATAATCTTAAGTATTCAATTATTAATTGATTACGGGCTTTGAGAACTTTTGCTGTTTCGGCAATAGCGTTTTGGCGAGTACTGGTAGTGTGATATTGGGCATACTGGCTGCGAGCAACAGTATACTGGCCATAAATTGTCTTATAATTTCCAAACCCTGCTAATACAAATATTATTATTGGCAGCATCATAAGTTATAATATATCACAGGTGAATGGGCCGGTGGTGAAATGGTATACACGCAGGTTTTAGGAACCTGTCCCGCAAGGGGTGGAGGTTCAAGTCCTCTTCGGCCCACTCTGGAATAATTTGCTTCTTTCTAATTGACATTCGGGTTTTGTTTGGCGATACTGGAGATATGGCCAAAACTATCCTGCACTTGGACATGAACTCTTACTTTGCTACTGTCGAACAACAGCTTAATCCTGAGCTTCGTAGTCGGCCTATGGGGGTTATCAAGGCCGTCGGCAGGACTTGTATCATTGCTGCTTCAAAAGAGGCCAAGAAGTATGGAGTAAAGACTGGAACCACCACTTATGACGCCAAGAAGCTTTGCCCACAAATAATATTTGTGCCATCCAATCTCAATCGTTACTTAGAAATTACCAAGCAAATTATTAAAGTAGCTGAAAACTTTTCTCCAGTTGTAGATGTCTTTTCGATAGACGAAATGTTTTTGGACATTACTGATACTCAGACTCTTTGGCCAGGGGGAGCCTTGCAAATAGCTCTGGAAATCAAACAAAAAATAAAACAAGAAGTTGGCGATTACCTGACTTGCTCCATCGGGATTGCCTGGTCAAAGCTCTCAGCCAAGACTGCCTCTGAAATGCAAAAACCAGATGGATTGACGTTTTTGACAAAAGAAGATTTTTTAATTAAAACTCAAAAACTACCAGTATCAGAAATATGTGGGATAGGTCATTCAAGAGCAAAATATTTGGAATCACGAGGTGCTTTTACTCTTGGTCAAGCCAGATCTCTGCCAGATTTGTCTCCAGAAATATATGACTTAATTTTTTTGCAAAGAGAAGAGGTTCTGGTTTGTGGAGACGAACTCCCTGCTCCTAAATCTGTATCTCGGACTTATACTACTTATCAAGTGACAAGTAACAAGAAGCAAGTAACAAGTTTAATAAGAAACTTGATAGAGGAAGCTTGTGGAAAGTTGAGAGAGATGGATATGGGAGGAAGAACCATTTCCCTTCGCCTAGACACTTATAGATTTAGAAAAACTCTAGCCAATCTAACTTCTGACCCAGAAATTGTTTTTAACCTAATCCCCAAAGACCTTCCTACGGAAGTAAGATTTGCTGGACTGTGCATCTCCAACCTAATTTTTAATTTACAATTTTCAATTTTTAATAAAAGAGAGAAGTTGTTAAAAGCTGTGGATAGAATAAACGATAAATTTGGTTTGTTTACTGTTTATCCAGCTAATCTATTAGGTAGAGAATTAATTAGGCCAGAAGTCACAGGTTTTCTTGGAGATAAATATTATCAATTAGGGCAAAAAAAGCCTCGGCTCCTGCCCAGTGCCGAGGCTTCAAGAATTCTATCGTCTGGGAATTACCCCAAACCACAAAACCTAATCTGAATATACTATAGGTTCGTCTTTTTTGCAAGTATAAAAATACTTGGGCCAAAGAAGAGAGTAGAAAGTAGAGGTTGAAGTAGCTTTTCTAGCCTTAAAGACTTGATAGGAAGGCCTCTAAAATTGGAAACAGACAAAATTCTTTCCACTTTAAAACCATTTCTATTTAAGGTTTTTTGAAAACTTATGGGATGATGATTTACAAAAGGAATAGAGTTCTTGCGAATATTGACGAGTCTTCGGCGATCGATGGGAGCTGGCAAAATTGGCTTGCCAGATATCAGACTTTGGATTCTAGATTTAAGATTTAGGGAGTTGGCAAACTCGATGATGGCCAAGCCATCGTCTTTTAAAATCCGATGTAGTTCGATTAGAGCCGGGTCAGGATCTGGAAGATGGTGCATAACTCTAACCAAGACAGCAACGTCGACACTCTTGTCCGCCAAATTGGTAACTTCGGCAGTCCCTGGCTTTATTAATACTCCAGGTAACCCTTTGAGATGTTCTTTGGCAATTGTTCTTTGCTTGAGAGCTGGTTCGACCAAAATTGTTTGTTTGGCATATTTAGCCAAAAGCTTTGTGATTCGGCCAAATCCTCCACCAATATCTGCTATAACTCCATAAGCAGTGGTTCCCAAAAGATTGGTCAGAGCTACGATTTCACTTTTGTGCTCGTATTGTCTACCTTTCCAATAGTCGAGGTAGGAAAATTCGCTGTCATCGTAAAAACTTTTTTTCATATATTACTCCAGAGCGTCCATTACTCGGTTTACTCCTGCGGCCCAAGATCCTTGAGAAGGAGGAGTGTATTTGGCCATAATCTCTTCAGGAGTATCAAGCCCGCGATCAATATAATTCTTTTTGAGGCCTTTGGCCACTGTTTCCATACCGTCAGGATATGAATTAAATTTAGTAACCAAATCTCCATAGATACCATAACCCCAACAATTGTGCGACATCGGGGGGATTTTTTTACATAAACCCGATTCTTGCATAGCGATAGCAACTAGTAATCGATAGTCCAAATGATACTTGTCAGAAATCTCTATAACTTGATTTGCAAAAGGTAGAAGGGGTGAATCATATTTTTTCAAAAAATTGCTGACTAACAAAATACGGGCATCACGACTGGTCACGCTTAAACGCAAATTGGGAACCAGATCTTGTTTTGATTCAAGAATGGAGGTTGATTTACCTAAAACTTGGGATTGGGGGACTGGTTTTGGATCGGGGGCACTAGTTGTTGTCAACAGTAAAATAAAGGCAGCGACAATTGTAATTGGCGCTCCAACCGCAAACCCCACAACCCACCACAGTCTCTGCATGCATCTATTCTAGCAAACTTTCAGTTTTGGTGTCGGTGC
>CAYHWU010000038.1:1761-5326 GCA_964360495.1 uncultured Gammaproteobacteria bacterium | reverse complement strand
ATGGCTTCGACAAACGGCAGTTTGGCCAACTTAGTTGCATACTTGTAAGCTATCCCCCATTTCAACAAACTATATTTTTCGCGCTGGTGACGAATACCGACTATTTTTTCTCGTCCTGGAAGAAAATATAACTCTCCCCTTGTCTTCCCCTCCCTTAATTTAAGGGAGGGGACCGAGGGGTGAGTTATTGGAGATGTCCAAAACGTGATTTCTTTTTTTGTTAACGGATAATCATATTTATCGAAGTAGGCAAGGGTCTCAATTTGCCGGAGCCGCGAGTTGTGTTGCCAATCCATACTGGGATAATACCTGATTTACGCCCGCTGACAAGGTCTTAGTTACTTCTGAGGGTTGACGGCCTTGGTTAATGCTATTAATAGCATCGGCAAAATAGTTGCTGATTTTGGTGTTAATTCCAGTGGGACCATCAAAGGTAAACCCAGTTAAATACCAAGACCTGGCATTGGCAACTTGCGAAACCACTGGTCCCACATAAGGGGCATTAATAAGAGATGCCTGCATATCTATCCGAGGATAGATTTCTCCAAATTCACGAATCCCACTGGCAGTTTGATACATCTTAGTCAGAGACTCTTTACTACTCAAAAATTTAACCCATTCCCAAGCGGCGGTAGTGTTTTGAGATTTTTTACTCACCCCTTCGGCCCAATAAGTAGCCCAAGTGGTGGGTTTTTCACCCCGAGAAATATCCAAAGGTAATTGGGGCAATGGATGAACACTAAATTTTAGTTTAGGGTTGGTTTCTTTGATTTCAAACACCCGCCAAGATGGCGCAAAATACATGGCCAATTTTCCAGCGGCAAACATCGACGTTGAGGAAGGCAAAGTTGAATCCCAAACATGGTCAGCCCGGTTAAAGATAGTGTAATACTGAAGCGATTCTTCGGCTGACTGACCTTGGGGCAGTGACAAATTAACATTGTTTTGCATCATGATAATTCCCAAAACGTCTTGCCAATGATCGACATTGTCAGCCGTACCCATGGCTGCCCCCGAAATCAAAATCTTGTCGCCGCGGGTACAACGACCATCAACTGAATCACAGACAGACAACTCAACAGCGGTTTTTCTCAATTCCTCCCAAGAAGTGGGGATGGTCTTGCCTCCTTGATCAAACAATTCATCATTGGTATACAAAGCCAAGCCGTCGTACATCAGGGGCACAGCCATATAATTACTGCCTAGGCGAAAGTCAGACAAAACGATCCCTGGATAAATAGACTCAAACTCTGTAAACGGCACTGGAGAAAGTTCATTTTTAAACATAGGCAACCAGGTATTATGAATTCTAAACACATCTGGTCCTCGACCCTGGCTCAGGGCATTTTGTAATCTTTCCCGGTATTCGCGCTGAGACTGAAAAACATAATTGACTTTAATGTCGGGGTGGACAGTTTCAAATTCAGCAATCAAAGGCTTAATGACTTCTTCAGGTTCCCAAAGCCCCCAATAAGTAATAGTGATTGGCTCTTTCTTTTGGCCAAATTTAGCCACTGCCACTATCAGTAAAACAACTAAGATAACTCCTCCAAGGAGTCCAAAAAATAACTTCTTTTGCCAGCTCATATAATTAGTATACATTATATAATTGCTCTCATGAAGAAGATTGTTGGTTTTATCATTTTGGCCATTCTCATTTTGTTTTTGGGATTTAAGCTAGTCTTTATCAATCGGATCTATCCGATGGTCCGAGTTGTAGGTGTCGATTTATCCGGTTATACGAGTCAGGAAGCTTTGGTAACTATTGGCAAAAAAATACCCTTTGATATCAACCTCTCATGGGGAACGAGTAGATTTATAATTCCAGGAAATATAAATATTTGGGAATATCAACCTCAAGACACACTGAAAAAGGCCTTAGCCGTCCAGAGTTTAAAAGACACTAATCTCCCTTTAAGTTTTCATCTAAATCAAAACGCCTTAGCTGAAAAAGTCGCCAGTATTGCCGCTCAAATAAATATTCCTGCGGCTGAGCCAAGTATTTATTTATCTTATGGAAAAGTGGTTATTACGCCAGGAGAAAACGGTCAGCTAGTTGACGAAGATTTATTGATTGAAAATATCAAAAAACGCATTGGCATGTTTGATCAAAATCCCTTGGAAATCCCCATCAAACAAATTGAACCCCGTTTAACTTCTATCCAAATGGAAACTCTCAAAACACGGGCTGAGAATTTGATTGGTAAAAAAATTATTCTTGAATTTGAAGGCCAACATTGGACAATTGATCATGAATTACTTATTTCTTGGCTCGATGCCAATGGCTGGAAGGAATCCTTGCTAACAACCTGGGTTTCGGATCTGGCTGAGAATATTGACCGGGCCCCCCAAAATGCTTACTTTCGGTTTGTGGGTACCGGCCGAGTCGAAGAATTTAAAACGGCTAAGCCTGGAATCGTCACCAAGCAAAATCTGTTAGTTAAAAATATTATTGAACAAGCAGATCAAATTGAAAAAGGCAAAGCTCCACTCGATCTTCTAATTCCAGTTCTAGAAATTCCACCAGAAATAAATACTGGCAATGTTAACAACTTGGGAATCAAAGAAATCGTCGGTGCTGGTTATTCAGATTTCTCAGGCTCCATTCCCAACCGGGTTTACAACGTCGGCCACGCCTCCGAACAGCTAAATGGAATCCTAATTGCTCCGGGTGATACATTTTCTTTCAACAAAGTCATTGGTGATATTTCAGCCGCCACGGGTTACAAACAGGCATATGTTATTAAAGAAGGGCGGACGGTTTTAGGTGATGGCGGCGGAGTCTGCCAAGTGTCATCCACATTATTTCGAGCTATTTTAGATGCCGGTTTGCCCATTGAAGAACGCTGGGCCCATGCCTACCGAGTCCACTATTACGAAAACGATTCCCAACCCGGTTTTGACGCCACAGTTTATGGCCCAACTATTGATTTGCGTTTTAAAAATGACACCGACAATTATATTTTGATAGAAACAATCTTCTCTAAGCCAACCAACAAACTAACCATTAACTTGTACGGCACCCGCGATGGCCGAAAGGTAACTATTAGTAAACCCCGAGTCTGGGATGTCACCCCACCACCCCCAGCTCTCTATCAAAACGATCCCTCTTTGGCTCGGGGAGTTGTCCAACAAGTTGATTGGTCAGCCTGGGGCGCCAAAGCCGCCTTTGATTGGAAAGTCACCCGGGGTGATCAAGTTTTACAGGAGCGTACTTTTTATTCAAATTACCGACCATGGCAAGCAGTATATTTACGAGGAATGAGATAACAAAAATTGCCAAAAAGATCTTGGAAGCAAAACCTAAGATTCTGGCACTTAACGGTCCATTGGGAGCAGGCAAGACCACACTAACAAAGGAAATTGCTAAGGCACTGGGTATTAAGGACAATGTCATTTCCCCTACCTATGTCTTAGAGACTGAATATAAAATTCCCGATTCATCGAGACTGTTTATCCATATTGATTGCTATCGAATGGAAAGTGTTTCCGAACTTATAAATCTGGGAATCGAAAAACGTATTGCACATGGCGATTTAATCATTGTCGAATGGGCAGATAAATT
>CAYHWU010000038.1:0-1661 GCA_964360495.1 uncultured Gammaproteobacteria bacterium | reverse complement strand
GAAACTAGTGCTGATGATACAGCTGCAGCAGTTGTCGAAAATACCACAGTTTTGTCGAGTGTCAAACACACCCAACTCGAACATGCCGACTGGGGCGGAATCGTGCCATCAATAGCCAGGCGCGATCACTTGGCTTTTATCGATAAAGTCGTAGAAAAATCGATGCATAATATAGATACAATAGACGCTGTTGCCGTAACTGCAGGTCCAGGTTTAGCCATTGCTCTGGAAGTAGGCATAAACAAAGCCAAAGAACTGGCTCTAAAATACGACAAGCCTCTAATTGCCGTCAATCATATTGAAGGCCATCTCTTGTCGCCTATGGCAAATAAAATAGATATTAGCTATCCTGCTCTTGGACTTGTTGTTTCCGGAGGACACACAGAATTAATTTTTATTGAAGAGATCGGAAAATATAAAATTCTTGCTCAGACATTGGATGATGCCTTGGGAGAAGCACTCGACAAAGCAGCCCGCATCTTGGGCATGCCCTACCCCGGAGGAGCCCTTTTGGAAAAAGCAGCAGCACTGGGAAACCCTAAAAAATATTTATTGCCACTACCTATGGCCGGACGCGAAGATCAAAATGAATTAAGCTATTCAGGTCTCAAAGCAGCGTTTTTGCGACTAGTGACAACAGTAACAAGTGACAAAGTAACAGAGCAAGAAAAGAATGGCTTGGCAGCCAGTTTTCAAAACCGAGCCTTTGAGCATCTCATAAGAATCATTCGTCATTCAATTTCAAATTTCGAATTTCAAATTTCAAATTTGTTAGTGGGTGGTGGCGTCATTGCCAATCAAGAACTTCGCAAACGTCTAACAAGCCTAGGTGAAGAATTAGGTATTCGAATTTACTTCGCTCCCATGGAATATACTGGGGATAATGCTGTGATGATTGGCATTGCTGCCAGTTTTAAGTACAACAAGGGTTTGTTTGTAAAAGACTTCTCCACCCTCGACCGCATTCCTAGATGGAAAGTTGACCAGTCTGGCTAACATATTTGTGTAAGACTGACGAAACTAGAGTTTGATATGGAATTCCCTCGGCTATCGCCTTGGCCTTGAGTCCCAAAACAACCTTGTGCGATAAACGAATATTAATATTCTTTGTTTTTGATAGGGTATATACAGCGGCTTTCTTTAATTCCCGAATATCTTCTGCGCTGTTTTTAGCTGATCGAGCCTTATTGATAGACAAAGAATTTTCTATTTCTTGTTCTTCTGGATCTAAGACATAATATTTCATAATTATTTTTTGATAATATATAACTTGGTTGCGCTATGACTGGGAAAAATGGTTTTTAAAAAATATTTATCAATGCTTTCAACAAACGGTACGACATAAGCATAATTATCTATTTTTACAATCATAATTTTTTGTTTTGGATATTTAATTGGATTAGGATGATCAATTATCTTTAATAAACCACCCTCTGTTATTGCTGAAACAATATCTTCAAATGAAATTCCCCTTTCGGTTTTGAGAATTTCATTCTTAGCCTCATTCCAATCAATATGCTTCACTTTCATACTATATGACAAAGTCTATCATTTGTCAATAGATGAAGTTTGAGGATTGACAAGAAGAAGAAGAAGTAAATTGTGGTTAATGGAAACACAAAAACCCTACGATAGACGCTCAGAAAAAGTTGTCACCATGC
>CAYHWU010000037.1:0-5693 GCA_964360495.1 uncultured Gammaproteobacteria bacterium | reverse complement strand
CTGCGGCCGGTGCGGGTTTTTCGAATAATTACATCGCCCCCGCCTGCATCAGCTATGCTGGAAGCATTGCGGGCAGGATCATTACACTTCGGACATTTTATTCCAGTCTTGTTTTGGAAATTGGCTTTGTAATCACAAGTGGGATATGTGCTACAGGCCAGAAACTTGCCAAATTTACCAACCCGCACAACAACATCGCCGTCTTTACACTTGGGACATTTTTCCCCAGTCATCTCGACATCTATCTTTACTCTTTCTGCTGTGTCGGTGACCAAGCTTAGCTTGGCTGAAAACGGTTTCCAAAAAGAAGCCAAGACTGGTTGCCATTTCTTGTCACCATTGGCAATGTCGTCGAGCTGGTCTTCGATGCCGGCTGTAAATTTGTAGTCCATGACATCGGCAAAATTTGTGACCAGGAAATCATTGACCCCCTCACCCAAGGCCGTTGGCGCATATCTCTTATCAGTATTTTTTTCCACATATTGCCTGTCAACAATGGTTGAAATAATTGGAGCATAAGTAGATGGTCTACCAATGCCCAGTTCTTCCAAAGCTTTGATGAGAGAAGCATCATTGAATCTAGCCGGCCCCTGAGTAAACTTTTGCAATTTTTCAAGACTCACAAAATCTAGTTTTTCTCCCTCTTTCAATTCTGGTAATAAATTTTCTTCGGTATCTTTGTCCAAAACTTTGTACCAACCGTCAAAAGTAATAGTGTCCCCCTTAGCTTTTAATTTATGATCACCCGCAGTAACTGTGACTGTGACTGATACCCCTGTTACTTCAGCCATTTGGCAGGCCACAAATCTTTTCTCAATCAACTCATAAAGTTTTTCTTCGTCACGATTTATTCCACTAGGAGTCAGGCCTGTCGTCCTAATTGCCTCATGAGCTTCTTGGGCGACTTTACTTTTGGTCTTAAAAATTCTTGGGGTTTCGAGGGCATATTCCTTGCCATATTTGTGAGCAATAAATTCTGAAACTGCTACAGCTGCTTCTGTGGCAATATTGGTCGAGTCGGTACGATGATAGGTAATAAAACCCATTTCATAAAGTCTCTGAGCTGTCTGCATAGTCTTTTTAGCACTCCAACCAATTCTGTTGGCAGCTGCCTGCTGCAAAGTAGAAGTTGTATAAGGTGCTGGTGGAGTTCGCTTAAAATCTTTCTTTTCAACACCGAACACCGAATACCGAGCACCGATTAAGTCCTTCTCAATTTTTTCAGCTTCTGCTTGATTTTTTATATCACCAATAAATTTTACTTTTAGACCATCGAGTGTTACTTCAATTTCCCAATATTCAACTGGCTTGAATGCTGTTATTTCCCGTTCGCGTTCGACAATCAGGCGAACAGCGACAGATTGAACCCGCCCTGCAGACAAACCTTTGCGAATCTTTTTCCACAGAAGTGGTGACAACTTGTAACCCACTAGTCTGTCCAAAAATCTTCTGGCTTGTTGGGCATCGACCAAATCCATATCTATTTCGCCCGGATTTTCCAAGGCATGCTCGATAGCTGATTTTGTAATTTCATGAAAGGTCACTCTGTGAATCTTCTTTTTGGTATGTAGAAGCTCTGAAATATGCCAAGATATTGCTTCTCCCTCCCGGTCAGGATCTGTTGCCAGATAAATATTTTCAGCCAAATCGCTTTGTGCCTTTATGCCTTTGAGCCTTTCTTTCTGTTTGGGGGTTTGGGCATAAGTGGGCTCAAAATCGTGTTCGACATCGATTCCCAATTTCTTTTCTGGCAAATCGCGAATGTGCCCCATAGAGGCCTCTATCTTGTATCCACTACCCAAAAATTTTGCCAGTGTTTTTGCCTTTGTTGGTGACTCAACAACAATTAAATCCATTCCTAAATCTTAGCACAAGTCAAAAAACTCACTTGTAATTCTGGTTTGACAATTTCTCTTCAGCCGATTTTCTCTGGTTTGGATCTTTACTATTGGACAAGCCCAATAGATGTTTTACGTAATACCACGCATGTCGCCTACAAAGGTTCAAAATCGACTTTTGATTGAACGGACAATCTTCACATCCAAATGGGCATTTGTTTTCTACAACTGCAGTCATGGAGCACATAATAACTCTCTCTCTACAAAATCAACTTTTACACTTTTACTACGATCGTGACAATAATGTAATTATTCAAGCTCAAAGATTTCTTTTAGCTCTTCTTCATTTTCCACCCAATCCAATCTGGCCATCTTGATAGTATTTGGAATATTTAAAACTTCACGTAAATATTTCACCTGATCAAAAATATCGTATGGAGATATAAAAACACTTTTTTGAAATTGTTCCATTTCTAACTGTTTCAGATATTTTCTAAATTGATCGCGCTTCTTCCTATCAAATTCAGCTACATCAAAGAATACTAGTCTCCATTTCCCATCCCATTTATTTTTCGAAGGGCGCATATCAATTAGGCTATATTTCAGAATTTGAGTTTTACCCTTATCTTTAATTCTAACTATCATCCCTTCGCTTGTATATTCTTTTTCCACAAATCCCTGGCGCTCCAACTGATCTGCTGTTTTTTCCAAAGAAAAAGGAAAATATAAATCTAACTCGGGCAACCCTCTTCGCAAAGCGCGATATCCTTCCTGTTTTGACAATGGAAAAACAAACTCTCTGACTTTATCCAAATATTTGAGCATTTCCCTCTGACTTATTCTTCGCTTTCTCTTTGTTGTCCTCACGATATAATTTTTACATTTTTGTTACGATCGTGTCAACTATGTAAAAACATAGCCTAAATCTTATCACAAGCCCAAATCTACTTTTACCTGGGTCTAAACTTATATACCCTAGTCTCGGTTGTTTCATATCCACAAGTTATTCCTGTATTTCCACACATCGATCCAGATTTCATATTGGGACATTCTTTTATACGATTTATAACTGATGTACGAAATTCACGTACAACAATTTCGTTTGTCTCACTAAGCACATTAGAAGTAACTTCGACTGCAAGTCGAACCGGTTCGAACTGTCCTTCCATTCCACGACATGTTATTTCTATCATAATAGTCTGATACTATAGGCTATGAACTGCCAAAAATCAAGTTATTCTCCTTGTCCAACGATAACTCCATAATTATATTTATCCTCTACATTAAAATAAGCCGATAATATTTTGCGGGCGATGGGGGTCGCGGTTCTTGAGCCTTCCCCTCCCCCTTCGACCAAAACTGTGACCGAGATTTGTGGGTCTTCGGCAGGAGCAAAGATGGTAAACCAAGCATGAGTGCCATATTTGCCTTTATCGTTAATATATTCAGCAGTTCCTGTCTTACAGGCAACTTCTGGTCCATCCCAAACAAAAAATGGAAAAGCTGTTCCCCCATCTTTACAAGCTCCAATCATGCCTCGTTTTATAATCTCTAAGATTTCAGGATCGATCTTTACATCTGGACATTCCACCCCGGGGGTGGAACTTATATGCAATTTGCATTTTTTATTAGTGGCCAGGATATTGGTCATCAAATTCACTTGCACTGGTGTCGCCAGCACATCTCCTTGGCCTATGGCCATGTGATAAGTATTTCCCAAAAACCATTTCTCCCCTTTAAACTTTTCTTTCCAAGCCGGTGTCGGCACAAGTCCCGCTACTTCTCCTGGCATATCAATTCCCGTGGCCTGCCCATACCCCAAAATTCTGGCCCATTTGGCAATCAGTTCTGCTCCAACTTCGCCCCCCAATTTGTAAAAAAAGATATCATTGGAGCGGGCTAGAGCTTTTTCAAAACCAACTACCCCTTCGGTTTTGCCATATTGAGTAAAAAACCAGTTGGAATATTTAAATCCGGCAACATCCAAGGTGCCAACGTCATCGACGGTGAAATATTTACCCACTTTTTTTTCAGACAGAGCGGCTACTGTAGTCACCATCTTAAAAGTTGATCCGGGTGGATAAATTCCTCCCAGGACCCGATTGAACAAAGCTGGGACACTAACTATTGCCAAGACCTTTCCAGTCTGGGGTTCACTAACAATTACTGCCCCATTTTTACCAGATAGCCCTTCGTAAGCAATTTTTTGTAAATCAGATCTAATATTAGTTTGTAAGTTGTTTCCGGGTACTGCTGGCTTTTCTCCCAAATCTCTTTCAACAGTCCCTTGGGTGTTCACTTCGACGATCCGCCCTCCGTTAACCCCTTTGAGAGTGTCTTCATATTGTTTTTGCAGTCCCGCCCGGCCAATGAGATCTTTGATTTGATATTTATTATTCAAAGACAGTAAACCCACTTCCTGGGCGTTAATTTCACCCACGAAACCCAGAAGACTGCCGTTGGCAGGTGTATCTTCTAGGCTCTTGAGCCCATCATCTAAGATCTTTCCCCTTGGGGCAGGAATAGTAATGGTCCGAATGCGGTTCTCATCAGCCAAAATTCGGTACTTGCCCCCAGAAAATATTTGCAGATTAACCAATCTGGCCAGTAGAGTGACCAACGCCACAATTGCGATCACCCACAACCACCGACCAAAAATTGGATCCTGCTGGGGAGAGATATCTCGCGGCTTTCGACTACTAACTCCAGTAATCACAAAATCAGAAAATGTTACTCCCGGTCTAAAACGTTTCATCGCAGGCCGCCTACAACTCTAACTTTTTTAAGCAGCTTCGCATCGTCAAGAACGCGACCACAACCCCGAACGACAGCTGTCATTGGGTCCTCTACTATATATACTGGCATTCTGGTTTCTTCAGACATCATTTTATCCATACCAGCAATCAAGCTTCCTCCACCAGCCATGGCAATTCCCCTGCCTAAAATATCGGAAACTAGCTCTGGAGGTGTCTCTTCGAGAAGGTCACCCACAGCATCGGTAATTTCTTTGAGAGGTGGCATGAGAGCTTCGCGGACTTCTGTCGATGTAATTTTGATGCTCACTGGCAATCCCGATTCCAAATCCCGCCCCCGAATAACCATCACTTTTTCTTTGCCACCAAAGGCACTGGGGTGCGCATTACCCAAAGTAAATTTAATTTCTTCGGCCGTTCTCTCGCCAATCAAAATATTATATTTTAGACGCATGTAGTGAATAATGGCTTCGTCCATTTCATCACCAGCAATTCGAATAGATTTGTTAACAACTATCCCTCCCAAAGAGATGACAGCAATTTCCGAAGTTCCTCCACCAATGTCGATAATCAAAATGCCCCCAGGACTTTCGATAGGAAGGCCAGCCCCAATGGCTGCAGCCATGGGCTCTTCGATAAGATAGGCTTGTCTGGCTCCTGCAGACAGGGCTGCTTCTTGGACAGCTCGTCTCTCGACTTCGGTCACTCCCGAAGGGATTCCTACGACAACCCGTGGTCTGGGAATTCTGGGAATCATGTGCCCAGTGTCGTGGACTTGGGCCACATAATGCTTGAGCATTGACTCTGTAGCATCAAAATCTGCAATCACCCCATCTTTAAGGGGTCTAATTACTTCTATGGTACTGGGGTTTCTGCCCAACATGTTTTTGGCCTCTTCCCCAATTGCCAAAACTTGTTTGGTCTTTTTGTGCCGAGCAACTACCGATGGTTCGCGGATGACAATTCCCTTGCCTTTTACATGGACTAAAGTATTTGCAGTTCCCAAATCGATCCCAACATCGTAACTAAGCAGTCCAAATAAATAGTTCAACATACTAGGCGGAATATATCTTTTCTCACTCTTGTATTCAAGAAGGAGAAA
>CAYHWU010000036.1:0-5877 GCA_964360495.1 uncultured Gammaproteobacteria bacterium | reverse complement strand
GATCTTAAAATCAGATATGAGCAACACAATTCTGGGCAAGTGACCTCAACGAAGGCTTATAGACCATGGACATTGATTTATTACGAGGCGTATAGCAATAAAGAAGATGCAGTCTGTAGGGAAAAGCAATTGAAAATGCATGCAGCAAAAAGTGCACTCTTGAGACAAATGAAAAACTACTTGAGCTCCCAAGATGTTAAAATAGCCTAAGTTCTGGCCTCGTGGTGAAGAGGTAACACGACTGTCTGCAAAACAGTTATGCAGGGGTTCGATTCCCCTCGAGGCCTCAAAAGGATGCGCGGGTTCCCCGCAGAGCGGGGTCACGCTCTGCGTGACGATTCCCACCCAGGTCTCACTTCGTGATATTATAAATATATGGGTAAATACCTTGCCATTGGACTTATAATTATTGGCCTTGGTTTAGCTGGATTTGGGGGATTCACCTACTATCAATCTCATCAACCAACTGCAGGTCTAAAAATTGAAACCAACCCCACTTCTCTGGTCTTTGTTGACAATTTACAAGTTGGGCAAACCCCCATTGAAAAAACCTTTGTCCCAGGGGAAGTCAGTCTAAAAATTATTCCCACTTCTACTTCTTCAGCTTTGCCCTCATATCAGACCAAAGTCAAATTGACCTCCCAAGTTTATACAGTAGTACGGCGTGATTTTGGAGAAACCGATTTACTTTCGGCAGGGGATATCATTTCTCTTGAACCTCAATCGGCCAAAACCGCTTCGTTGTCTGTGGTCACCGCTAGTCCCGAGTCGGCCTCAGTAACCCTCGATGGACAACCACAGGGATTTACTCCCCTGCTGGTAGCTTCGGTTATTCCTGGCGATCATGAAATAACTATTGCTTCACCAGGATTTACCGATCGGCAAATTTCCGCTAAAGCTATTGCAGGCTACAAGTTAAACATTAATGCCAAATTGGCAGGAGTGATTCCAACTCCAACTCCTACACCGACCCCCTTGCCAGCAACTGCTAGTGCCAATCTCAAAGGCTATGTAACCATCACTGAAACACCTACCAAGTTCTTGCGAGTCAGGGCCGCCGCTTCGACTGGGGCTAAAGAATGGGGTAAAGTTTATCCAGGAGATAAGTATAAAGTTCTGGAAACAAAAACAGGTTGGTATTTGATTCAAGTCGATCTCGATGCCACTAACTCAGGTTGGATTTCCTCAACTTACGCAAAACCTAACTAGGTCCAATATAGAGTACACCGATGACCATGAGGGCCCAGGTGGCAACTGTTAATAGAAGGGGAATATCAGATAGTATTACTTTCTCTGGTGTCTCTGCCCGGGCTCCATCGTAAATAATTCTGATGTAGCGCATGATACCAAAGATGACGACTGGAATAGTAGCCATCAGCCACTTATTGATAGTCAAAGTTTTGGACAGGAAAATAAGAGCGGAAGGAACTGTAGCAGGTCCCGCTTGCTCATAAAAGTTAAATGTGAATAATGCCCAAGATAGAAACGATGATGTGGCAAACATGGCCAGATAGGCATCTAAAATACTGGGAGTATAAATCTTCATAACTTTCCGGTGCGAGGCTGCACCTTGCTCATTAAGAATGGCCATTTCGGCCCGCCTTTTACCGACAGCCAAAAATAGTGAGACCGAAATCACGCACAGCAAAAACCAAATAGATAAATGGGCATTAATGATAATGCCACCAGCCAAGACTCTAAGAAAAAATCCCAGGGCAATGACAAAAACATCGACAACTTCAATATTCTTTAGCCAAACTGAATAAAGTATCTGCATTAACCAGTAGCCGCCAACGACTAAGAAATAGAGAGGGCTCAAATTGTAAGCCCAGGTTAGACCCAAGATTGAACCAATCCCAAACAAAGACAGAGCCATGGTCGAAGTAATTTTGCCTGCGGCGATGGGCCGATTTTTTTTAAAGGGATGTTTTTGATCGGCGTCTTTGTCAATCAAATCATTGAAAAAATAGATACTGCTGGCGATAAGGGTAAAGTTTACAATTCCCCAACAAACAATATTAAAGTCAATCCAAAATTTAGCTGGAGTTAATAAATTTCCAACAAAGATTAACGCCCCGAAGAGAGTGAAGTTTTTGACCCACTGGCGAGGCCGGGCCGTTTTGATAATACCAACCAATAGTTCCACCATGCAAATGCACCGAAAAATAACAGTGTGCCTGTGGCCATTGTAAAGTACTTCAGCCGCGAATTCAAATTTAAAGCCAAAATTGCCAGGAGAGCCGAGACCACCCAATAGAAAATGGCAATCCGCCGTTTACCCCAACCCAGGTCTAAAAGAAAATGGTGAAAGTGTTCGCGTCCTCCCCAAACCGGCGATCGCCCTTCGGAAATCCGTTTGATAATAACACGCACGGCATCAAGAAAAGGAATACCCAAAACCAAAATTAAGGCCCCCACTTTGGCTGAAGACAAAATAGCCAAGACTCCGAGGAGAAATCCTGCCAAACTTTTTCCGCCATATCCCGGCATGATTTTTTGAGGATACCAATTCCAAGGTAGAAATCCTAAATATGCTCCAGCAGTAAGTGTGGCCAAAACTATCGCAATTTGACTGTTGCCACTTAAGGAAGCCATGGTAATGGCAGCAATGATTACAAAGCCTGGCAGTTGGCCATCGACACCACTACTCCAGCCAATAATATTTTGCATCCACACCAACCAGACCAAAGCAAAAGTATCAGCTAAATACCAAGGCAAGTTCAAAATCCCTCCTAAAGGATTGGTAATATAGGATATTCCTATTCCAGATAGTACCACCAAGAAACTAGCAGCAATATTTATAAGAAGTCTTAAATACGGAGAAACTTTTTCTTCAAACAAATCATCGAGCACTCCGATAACTGTCAATAACAAGCAGGCGGTTGTAATCCCTAAAACTTTAGTAGTTGGTCCAATAAATATAAGAAGACCCAGACAAACTGCCAAAAAAATGGGGATACCACCACCCCTGGGAACTGGTATCGTATGGATGACCTTCGGCAATTTATGTTTTTGGGGATCGTCAAGAATACCAAAGTATTTACCAAATTTGGAAACGAGTCCGGTGACGACAAATGACAATATTAAAGCAAATAAGAAAATCATGAGATCAATAATACAATGCGCAATAATCCAAGAGTTAGCATTAAGCTTGAAACGATACTAACAATAGCACTTAATTTTTGCACAAGATCTTCAGCTTTGATTAAGGAAAGAATAATTTGGATGGTTAGAATCAACCCTGGGATTAAAAAAATAAGATATTTAGAAGCTAATTGGTCTGTTCCCCAAGGCCGACTATAAAATAAAGGTACCAATGGAGGAAGCTGGTTCCAAAAGACTGTGGTTATGCCCAGACAAACTATAATTCCAGCCATGGCGGTTTGCCAGCTGTAAAGCAAAAGGTTGTTTGATTTGTCCATATTTTGATTATACTTTTTCAGTGACTCGATATTCGATATATTTACCAAGCATGAGTCTGGTATGAGCGTCGAGCCCAGGGAGAGCTCCAAAGAAAAAACCAACGATCGGCATGAGTAAAAATTCAAAAGGAGCAGTCCAAGTTTTCCATTTGGGTTGATCTTGGGGTCTGGGAGGTCGTTGCTTGAGCTCGACTGCAATCAGAATAATCATAAAGACAACTGTCACCGAAAGAATATAAGAAGATATTTTTGGGAGAGCAAATCCTAGTGAAGTTCGGCCAAAAGCTGGATTAACAAAATTAACTATGGCCACTCCGGCTGTAATTACAAACCAATTTACCGGCCAAAGGAGATGGTCTTCGATAACTCGAAAGAGACGAATAGATTTGTTTACAAAACTAGTCTTGGCATCGGCGACATACATTTTGATGAATAAAGGTAAATCTGAGACTCCCCAAGCCCAACGTTTCTTTTGCTCATAATCATTATAAAAAGTCCGCCACATGTTAGTCGATTCAGCAGCATCAGCACTGGAAGACAAAAATATTGGCTCAACTTCAACTTTACCTTTCAGCATAAAAAAGGCTTTGAAGAAAATTCTATAGTCTTCTGGAATAACATCTGTATCCCAGTATCCAATTTTGTGGATCATTTCTAGGGAAGCTGTGTAGTTTGAAAAATTTACCAATCTGTCTTTACGAGCCAAAACACTGGTTTGCCAAATGTTTGATAGAGCATTGCCAACACGATTGAGCATGGGGACTCGCCAAATATTGTTATAAAAAACGATAGCTGGTTGCCAAAACTTTTCATAGCGATGAGGATCGTCCAAAAATTTGAAAGTTAGATAGGCAAAATATTGGTGGTCGAGAATAGCGTCGGCATCGTTGGAAGTAATAGTTGTATAGCGCATGTCCCATCCCATTTCATCGATCAAAATTTCTTTTGCTCTTCGGGCTGCCCAGGCTTCGTTACTCGATTTGCCTTTAATTTCACCTGGAATATTAGAAGGATGAACACTAATTATAAAGGCTCCAAATTTCGATCCCAATGCTTTTTTCAATTTCTCACACTCAATTTTTCCGCTCTCAAATCTCTCTTCTGTGGCCATAACTACTGCAATTTGTTTGAGAGGTAATGTTTGCTTTGCTAATTCATGTAAGGTTTTTTCATATGTTTCAAGCGATTCATTTGCCACTAAGATGAGAACTATATGGCGGATCTTTTTCCAGTCACCAAAGTCTTTAACTTCTCGCATCCAGTCCAATCTTTGTGAAGCCTGAATTCTAAAATAGGCAACTAGTGTAGAGACCGTCAAAGATAAACCCTTGTAGACCCAGAAAACGTCAAACAAGAGAATAAAATAGGCCACTAAATCTGGCACAAAATAACCTCCCCAAAAGAGAAAGAGAATAATGTTCCAGCTTATAAAACCGGGGACGATTTCTAAAAAGCGTTTCATATTTTAAATAATCTCTTGCAATTGGCTAGAGTAATGGCCTCAATTTGATCAATTGAAGTATTACGCAGATTAGCAAGTAACTGTGCGATTATTTTAACATTAGATGGTTTGGGAGACAAATATGGCGCATCGGTCTCGGTAAGCAATAAATTTTCGGGAACTAATTTTGCAATTTCTCTTAAATAGTCACTTTTTTTAAAAGTGAGAATCCCGCTAAAACTCATATACCATCCACGTTTTATACATTCATCAGCAAAACTTTTATCTGAGGTAAAACAATGAATCATAACTTTGGGATAATCTCCCAGTATTTCCAATATCTTCTGATCTTGATGGCGATTGTGAATAATTAATGGCAAATCCAGTTCTTTGGCCAAATCTAGATGAAGTTTTAGGAGTTCTGTCTCTCTTGGGTCGTCTGAATCTAAGCCACATTCACCAATCGCCACAACCTTTGGAGAATTTACAAGACTTCTAAGTTTATAAAAATCGTCATTTGATTCTGGATGAATACCAACCGTGGCATAGACATTTGAGTGTTTGGAAGCAATTTCAATAGCCTGATGGCTTGACTCAAGCGAAGCGCCACTACAAATTACAAATTCTAAATCCGAAATATCAAAATCAGGTATATCCTGGAGGTGGCAATGCGCATCTACCATCTATTTATTTTATCCTGGGGAAGAGGACTTCACCACCCTTTATCTCAGGACCTTTAAACTGATCCAAGATTTTTTGGGCCGTCTGGGGCATAAAAGGCAAAAGGTTTGTGGCAATAGTCCTGATCTTTTCGACATAGCCGACCAAGTCTTCTGTTTTTTTGGTTTTCCAAGGTTGGTCTTTTTCAATCTGTTGGTCAACTTGTGATATTTCTTGCCAAATTTCAAATAAAGCTTCGTTAAACTTAAATTCGTCTATAAACTTATTTTGTGTAAACCGTAATTCATAATTCTTAACTCGTAATTCAGAGCTTTCACAAAGCTTTGCCACTCT
>CAYHWU010000035.1:4466-6009 GCA_964360495.1 uncultured Gammaproteobacteria bacterium | reverse complement strand
AAATTGCTTCTGGTAAGGGGAGAATAAGATCATATTTGGGTACTAAGCATTTAAAGATACTTCCAAATAATGTTGATTATACAGTGATTGAAATTAACCAACAGATGTTAAATTACTCAAAAAACAGATTCAAAGGAGAGGGATTAAGAGTAAATTCAATATTGGGTGATGCTCACAATCTACCTTTTAATAAAAACTCATTTGATATTGTTATTTGTGTTGAAACATTCGTTCATCTTCCTAAGCTTCGAAAGGTGGTTAAAGAAATTGGAAAAGTTCTTAAACCCAATGGTTTTTTGATTTCAAATGTAGACTTATCAACAAGTTTAAGAAGAAAAGTTAAAAATATATTTTTCATGATCAATTCTAAAATAAATTCGAGCTATAAGCACAGAGGAAGTGGAATTTTTAAGCCATACGGTTTAGAGGAATACGAAAATATTCTCTTAAAAGAAAAGTTTACTATTATTAATAAACTATATTATGGACTTTTTGCACCAATAGAGATTGAAATATATGACAAAGATCACAGAGTTGCTTTAATAAATAAGTTCATTTCTCAAAAACTATTTTGGTTGGATAAATTACTATCGTACAAGGATAAATTGTCTAGCATGAATACTTATTTCCTTACAATTAGCAAAAATGAAAAAAATTAACATATTACTGATTGGTTTGGGATATCATGCTCGAAGAATTTATGCTCCCCATTTTACTCGAGACAATATCAACGCAAATTTAGCCGCAATATTAGATCTCGAATCACAAAAGGAAATTATTGAGAAATACTTAGCTGACAAGCAAATAAAGTCCCAAACATATTATATTGATAATACTCAGATATCAGACAAATTAATAAAAAAGGAGCTTGAAGTATTGACTTATATAATTAAACAGCACAACATTCAGGCTGTCATTATTTCGACTGAACCACTTGCTCATTATAAGTATGCAAGTTGGGCCATATCGAATAATCTTCATGTGCTTCTTGATAAGCCAATTACAACAGAAATCGATGTGTCGATTGATGAAAGTAAAGCAAATAAATTGTTCGATGATTATAAAAAGTTAGAGAAGCTTTATCTGTCAAAAAAAGAAGAAATTGTATTTACTCTTATGGCTCAAAGACGTTTTCATGAAGGATTTATCAAGGCAAAGGAAAAAATTGAGGAGATGGTTTTGATATCTGGGTGTCCAGTAACATCCATTCAGTCTTTCCATTCGGACGGACAGTGGCGTTTTCCCAAAGAAATAGTTGAACAAATTGCACACCCTTATAATCAAGGTTATGGCAAGATGTCTCATTCTGGGTATCACACACTAGATACGTGCATATGGTTTGCCTCTACATCAAGATCCATCCAGAAGAAATGGAATAACTATGAACTTTATTCGCAATTCATAAGGCCCTCAGATGTTATGTCTCAATTCAATGTTGCCGATTACAGGCGACTGTTTCCTAATATCCCAGATGATTATTTGGTCAGTTCTTTACAAATGAAAAATCATTTTAAGGTATATGGGGAAATTGATGCTTATTCAA
>CAYHWU010000035.1:0-4366 GCA_964360495.1 uncultured Gammaproteobacteria bacterium | reverse complement strand
ATTCAAATATTCTTACTCACATTTCTTGTGGGGCTCTTCACAATGGATTTGGGCAAAGAAGTTGGATAACAGCCAAAGGGAGAGATCTCTATAAAGGCAACGGTCGAATAAGACATGAGTCCTATATCATTGAACAGGGTCCATTTCAAGCAATATGCATCAATTCGTTCCAATCCCAGGAGATATTAAAGGAACAAATTCCATCATATGATTTTGGTGGAGAATATCATTTTGACATTCATTTGTTTAGAAATAGTACGCTTTTCCCTAATGAAAAACCCTATGAATTATTAACCATGGATAGTTTAAGATGTCCAACAGATCTAAATTACTCTAGGGGGCATCAGGAAGAAGCTCGTTATAATTGTATAGATGAATTTCTGCATTCAATAACGAGGAAAACTTGTATATCAAATCAGAAATCAAATTTTCTCCAACATCGGCTAACTACTCAGCTTTTGAGTTCAATCTACTGTTCCGCTTCAAGACAATTCAAAGGGGAAACTGGGGTTATTAGCCAAGTGATAGATAATGTTTAATAAAAAAGAGATAATAGTCTTTAGACATCTAGAGGAAGGTCAGATTGATCTGGCTACTTTAAGAGATGGGGAGCCACTCGCTGATGAAACACAATTGGTGAGTAAATATTATGTTCCTAAAATTTCTTCCTTGGTTCGTGAATGTAATTTATGTAATATTGATTTGATATGTAGTCCGACGAAAAGATCTACAATGACAGCAGATCTGGTTGCCAGTCAGTTGCTTGTTACAGAACGGATTGATACAACAAAAGTTATTGACAATAGGACAATCGCACTTAGACATGGTAAATATAGATCTGGAATGAATCTGCATAAAGATCATCCTAAAGTGAGTTATGCTCAAGATGTCTATTTGGAAGAGACCTTTAATTTGAAGAATCCTTGGTATAGGCATGGAGATCCATTACTCCAATGCAAAGGGGATTACAAATATCCAGAGATTGCTGAAATATTCTATGAGCCAGGAGAAAGTCAGGCAGATTTGAGTATACGGTTATATAGTTTTTTCCTCGATCTTATTAGTCTTAATAATGATACGACTACTACGGTTGTGTGTTCGCACTATGTAGTAATGTCAAGATTGTTATCTTTGTTAGATATCGCTATTCAATGTCCATGGAAAAATCAATCATATTTGAAAGACGAACCGCTTTATCTTCAAGAGTGGACCGTAGGCATTGAATTGGTAAAACAATTTGGATTCAAGGAGTTCTTTAAAAGAAACAATTTTGTTTTTCGAGTTGATTTGAAACCGCTAGAGTCAATTTCGTCAATCATACAAGGAGAACTTGATTTATTTAAGACGCAGAGAGAGCAGAAATATGTCGCCATTGTCTAGAAAACCTAATACTACCATAGTTGTTGTTTGTTGGAATGCAATTGAATATACAAAATTGACTTTAGAGTGTCTTTCGGAAACTATCCATCAACCATATAATTTAATTATTGTTGATAACCATTCTTCCGATGGGACGCAATCGTACATTAAAAAATTAATCAAACCAAATAATTGTGGGCGTTTTAAGGTGATCCTGAATAGAAATAACTTAGGTTATGGCGGAGCTATCAATATGGGGTATAAACAGTCTTTAGCTTTTGGATCTAAGTACATTTGTGTTTGTAATAACGATTTATACTTTCAAGATCACTGGATCGAAAAACTAGAGATTGAGATGGAAAAGAATGAGGACATTGGTATACTTGGAACTTTAAGACCTGCTGTGAACTATAAGCATTATTCTAAAGCTATTTCGACAAAACAAGTCGTAGACTCTTCCCCAAAAGAATTGGAACCAATGGACGAATTAAATTATTTTCTCGATGGCTTAACTTTTGAGAGAGGAGCACAACGACTTATTGAAATAAATGGTGGTGGTCTTGAATATATAAATTGCCCTCCAAGCGCAGTAATTACTTGTTGTGCCTTAATTCGTAACGCAGCCATAAAAAAAATTGGAGAACTTGCGGATTCACGATTTAAGACATATGGAAGCGAAGATATCGATCTGTCTTGGTCGGTTGCAAAACACGGTTATCGATGTGCAGTACTTAAAAATGTTTACGTTCATCATTTTCGGCATAAATCAATCGATTCCTCAAAGTTAGATAGGCTCAAATATTTGAAAAAAAATAATAATATTTTTTTCAATAAATGGTCTAAATATTTATACAAGTTTTTAACTGAAGCTCAGGACCAGAAAATAGATCTTAAAGAGATTTTAAATGATGAAACTAATTACGAATATTGGATACTAAGACGATTAAATGATAACATCCACTTCTGGGATGGTAGGAAGTTAGTTATGAGTAAATTCAATGAAAAAGGTATTTAACATAAAGATAGGTAAACCTATTGGAAATCTGTATAGAAAAAATCACGTTCTGGTGCTTATTCAGCTGGATAACGGAAACTTCATAATGGGGAAAAAGCTGGGATTTTACCCAGAACATATTGCGAGGTTTGTCGGTGGTGGAGTTAAGGAAAACGAAAGTTCTTTGGAAGCCGTTCGAAGAGAAGTAGAAGAAGAGTTAAAAATAGAAGTAGATAAAGGTAAGTTCGTTCATTTAATAGAAGTGACTACTAACGCAGTAACAGAAGAAGGCAAAATGTTCATGAAGACAAATGTTTATAGTATTATCCTGGATAAGGATACCAAGTTAATAGCATCTGATGACTTAACCGGTATCGAGGAGTTTACGTACGATCAACTTAATCAGTTGATCTTGGATATGCAATCTCTGTCTGGAACTTTTATAACAGAGAAATTTACTTTCGATTGGAAAGATTGGGGTATGATCTACGGGCCAATACATGAATTTTCTATGAAAGAGTTTATCAAACTCCAATTATTCCTAAAAAATACATAACAAGGTTTCAGGGCAACATAAACCTCCAGCGTAATCTAAACTCTGCCTGGCCATCTGAATACTTTGTCTTTAGACCAGATATTCTCATGAATTTACCCAAGCAATTATTAAGACAGAATCACCTTTGGCAAGAACTGGCACCATGATATACTAACTCTTGTATTTATGGAAGAATTGGAGTTGGAAAAAACCTATTTAGTGAAATATCTGCCCGATGGGCTTTTGATGTGTGAACATAAAGAGTTGTTAGACATCTATATTCCAGAAGGTGTAATACACCCTAAACTGAGAATTAGACAAAAAGGAAGTAAATATGAGATAACTAAGAAAACCCCCCTGTCAGAAGGAGATGCCTCACAACAAACAGAGCAAACGATTCCTTTAGAAGAATCTGAGTTCAAATCACTGATGATGGTTGTTGGAAAAAGAGTACTAAAAACTCGTTATCTATATAATTATAATGGTCATGTGTCTGAAATAGATGTTTTTAGAGATGGATTGGATGGGTTAGTGTTGGTTGACTTTGAATTTTCCACAGTTGAAGAAATGAAATCATTCGAAATCCCTGATTTCTGTTTGGCAGATGTGACTCAAGAGGATTTTATAGCAGGGGGGATGTTGTGTGGCAAAAAATATTCGGATATCAGTGAACAATTAGCCAAGTATAAATATAACAAAATCTTGACAAAAAACAGGCTATTCAGCATCAGCTGAATGCAGGCGGGGCTACAGGAGACAGGGTTCAGGTGGTGCACTTCAGTAGATAAATTTATTGATATAATATCGTTTATGGGTTTGCTTGATGTGGTTGACGAACAAGGAAATGTAATAGGGAAAGATACAAGACACAATATTCACGCGAAAGGACTTTTGCACAGGGAAATTCATGTCTGGTTTTATACTCCTAAAGGAGAAGTAATTTTTCAGCTCCGTGCAAAGGGAAAGGATACTTTTCCAGAAAAGCTTGATGCTACTGTTGGAGGACATGTGGAGATTGGCTCAGGTTTTGAAGACACGGCGATCAAAGAGATGGAAGAAGAGACTGGGGTAGTAGCGGGAAAGAATGAATTAAAGATAATTAAAACTGTCCGCTCAAACCATATTGATCCTACAACAGGGAAAATGAATAATGTCATCCGGAAGGTATTTGCATACAAGTTTGTGGAAGGCTTCGATATCCTCCGCATTGAAAAAGGAAAGAGTGAGGGTTTTGAAGTGTGGCCTATTAAGAAATTGGAGAGAATTACGCCCGAAGACGAGAAGAGGTTCATCCCAAGTTTTCTGAACAAGGAGCATATCGATATGTATAAGAGTTTCCTTTCGCAGAAGTAAGTTAAATATCGAGGCTAAAGGTTCAATTCTTGTTGTCCATTGATATATTTTGATACAAAAATCAACCTCAGATTTTTTTATGGTTTCCTTCTTCGCCAAAATCATCTCTGGCAAGAGTTGGCACC
>CAYHWU010000034.1:0-6706 GCA_964360495.1 uncultured Gammaproteobacteria bacterium | reverse complement strand
GCGACGGGGATGATGGAGGCCAGGATAATAAGAATAATTACAAATTCATAGTGAGCTTTGATTATGGGTATATTTCCCAAGAAGTAGCCCAGAAGTGTAAGACCGACAGCCCACAGCAACCCACCCAATAAATTGTAAATCATAAAAGTGTGATATGGCATTTGAGCTGCCCCTGCGACAATTGGAGCAAAAGTGCGGACAAAGGGTACAAAACGAGCCAAGACTATGGTTTTGCTTCCATGAAGCTCATAAAATTTCTTGGCTTCAACCAAATGATGCTTCTTAAAGAGCATTGAGTCTTCTCTGGCAAAAATCTTTGGCCCAATATTGTGTCCAAACCAATAGCCCACGTTGTCACCTAGGACGGCAGCTGTAAAGCTACAAAGTAACAAAGTAACAAGTGACAAGAAACCCTGAGAAGCCAAAAGACCTGCCGTAAACAACAAACTGTCGCCAGGCAGAAAAAATCCAAAGAATAGTCCTGATTCAGCAAAAACGATAGCAGTTACTCCAAAAATAGCGTATGGACCCATTTGATGTAAGAAGACTTCTGGTTTGAGAAGAGTTAAAATAGATTCCATGCAGACATTATATGTGGTAGCGACCCCAATAGGCAATCTAGAAGATATTTCGCTTCGAGCAAAACGAATACTCTTAGAAACCCCAGTCATTGCTTGTGAAGATACCAGGCATACAGGTAACTTGTTGAAACTTTTGGGCAACGAATCTCCCAAAAGATATATTTCCATTCGTGATTTTAACGAGAATCAGGTTATAGAAAAAATACTTATGGAACTGGAATACCAAGATGTGGCTTTGGTTTCTGATGCCGGAACACCATTAATTTCTGATCCGGGATTTAAACTAGTCAGAGCTGCTAAAAAGATCGTCCCTATTCCCGGTCCATGTGCAGCCATAACTGCACTTTCTGCTTCAGGTTTACCTACCAACAAATTTTTGTTTTTAGGTTTCCTACCCAAAAAATGGGAAATCAGGCCCGAGGAAACAACTATTATTTACGAATCTCCCATGCGGATTTTGAAAACAATAACCGAAATCAGATCTAGGTATTCAAAGTCTAGAATTGTCTTAGCCCATGAGCTCACAAAAATTCATGAAAGAATTTGGGAATTGGGATTTGAGAATTGGGATTTGCAAATTCCCAACAAAGGGGAATTTGTCATTTTAGTTTACCGAGGAGCAGATTCCGACCAATCATATCCCCAGGAATAGCCACTCGAAGCAGAGCCAAAATAGTGGGAGCAACATCAGCTAGAATTCCTTGGGGCAATTGAGTGGCTAGTCTAAAATCAGCTCCAGCAATAATTAGAGGCACTGGGTTAGCGTTGTGCTCGGTATCGACTTCACCAGAAACTCTATTTATCATCTCTTCGGCATTACCATGGTCTGCAGTGATCATTAAGACTCCCCCAGTTGGTTCAATTGCTTTAAGTAATTTTCCAACACAGGTATCGACAGTTTCGCAAGCCACGATAGCCGCAGCTAGATTGCCAGAATGACCCACCATGTCTGGGTTAGCATAATTCATAATAATCAAATCGTGCTCTCCAGATTGAATTTCTAAAATAGTTCGGTCCGTCATTTCCACAGCAGACATTTCTGGTTTCTTGTCGTAGGTTGATACTTTGGGAGAAGGAATAATAACTCTTTTTTCTCCCGAAAAAGCATCTTCTCTAAGTCCATTAAAGTAATAAGTGACAAAACGTTCCTTTTCACTTTCGGAAATCCGCAGTTGCTTAAGTCCTGCTGCTGACACCACCCGTCCTAAGGGATTTTCGACTGGAATAGGCGGGAATGACACATGAACTGGTAAATTGCGTTCGTATTCGGTCATGGTCACAAAGAATAAATTTTTGAGTTGGCCGTCTCTAGTAAATGGCTTTGCTCTGCCAGAAGTATCGGCTTCGTGCTTAGCACCGTATTTGACGGCATAAGGATCAAAACCAATAGTGTTAGCATTTTCTTCAAAGTTGGAAAGAACAAAAGCTTTGGTCAATTGACGGGGTCTATCGATTCTAAAATTAAAAAATATTACTGCGTCATTGTCGCGGATCACACCTTCTGGGTCAATTATAGTAGGTTCAATAAATTCGTCTGTTATACCTTTGGCGTAAGATTTTGAAATTGCCTCTTCGATATTTGTAGCTTTGTTACCAATGCCTTTGGTCAAGCATAAATAAGCTTTTTCTGTTCTCTCCCAGCGAAAATCACGATCCATTGCAAAATACCGGCCACTTACAGATGCAAATTTTGCATCTTTAACTTGGGCGACATAGCTCATGGCTGCATTGGGAGGAGAATCACGGCCATCGGTAAAAGCATGGATATAAACTTCAGTAAATTTTTGTTCATGACAAACACGTATAAGAGCCGACAGATGGGACAAATCGGAGTGCACGCCACCACCTCCAAGAAGGCCAATTAAATGAAGACGGGATTTGTTTTGTTTGGCATGATTAATAGCTTCGATTAAGCTATCGTTTTGGAAAAAAGTTCCGTCGGCAATGGACATGTTAATCCGGGGCAAATCTTGGTAAACAATGCGGCCTGCTCCCAAATTTAGATGACCGGTTTCAGTATTACCGGGTTCACGTTTGGGTAGTCCTACCGATTCTCCATGAGCAATCAGCTGAGTTCTGACGTAGGCATTCCACATTGAAGTAATATTAGGAGTTTTGGCTGTGGTTATGGCATTACCTATTCCTGGTGGGGCAATCCCCCATCCATCTAAAATTGCAAGAACTACTGGCTTGGGACGAATCATAACTCAGCCTCTATTGACAGAAGTCTATTATATTTTGCCACTCTTTCACCACGGGCTGGAGCTCCAAATTTGGCATAGTCGGCACCGACTCCGACGGCTAGATCGGCGATAAAGGTATCATTGGTTTCGCCAGATCGGTGCGACATGATGACTTTCCATCCCGCCAGTCTAGATTCTTTAATGACATCAATTGTCTCGGAAACTGTCCCAATCTGGTTGGGTTTGGCCAAAATAGCATTACAAGCTTTTTCGGCAACAGCTTGGCGAATCCGGGCCGGATTAGTGACCAACAAATCATCACCGACAATAGTGGTCGTGTTGCCCAGTTCGGCTGTCAATTGATTCCATCCCCTCCAATCATCTTCATGCAAGGGATCTTCAATCAGTCGCAGATGATATTGGGCATTGAGATCACGCAAGTAATCTATAAATTCTCCGGCCTCCATGGGAGCGCTTCGGTCTTTGATGACATATTTACCATCTTTGTAAAAAGAGTTGGCAGCCAAGTCGAGTCCCAACTCGACATCGATCCCCGGTTTACGTTTAGACTCGGTAATAGCTTCGTTTAAAATTTCCAAAGCGTCAAGATTTGTAAATAAGTTTGGTGCAAAGCCACCCTCGTCACCAACACTATGAATCGCTCCTCGTCTGGCCAGCAACTTTTTGAGATTTTGATATATAACGGCCCCAGTTTCCAAAGCCTGAGCAAAAGTTTTTAAGTGGCTGGGAACTACCCAAAATTCTTGGAAATCCAAGTTTCCAGCTCCATGCTTTCCGCCGTTGATCATATTAAAAGCAGGGGTTGGCATAAACAAAGGCTGAGAATTGCCCGCTTCTTTGGCCAAATATCTGTAAAGTGGTAATTTTTGAGAGGCAGCTGAGGCCTTGGCAAAAGCAATCGAGACCCCAAGAATGGCATTTGCTCCAAGCTTTGATTTATTGGGCGTACCATCTAGAGCAATCAATTTTTTGTCCAAATCGGCAAGGGTCGCAAATTCCTGACCTGAAATGCCTGCAAGAATGGTTTGATTGACGTTACTAACAGCCTTAAGTACTCCCTTACCCAAATGCCAATCCATGTCACCGTCACGCAACTCATGAGCCTCGTAAGTTCCAGTGGAAGCTCCAGAGGGAACTGAAGCCACCCCGACTCCGCCGTCATCGAGAACCAAAACCACTTCAATAGTAGGCGTTGCTCGAGAGTCTAATATTTCACGAGCGTAGATTTTATTTACTTTGGCCATGTTTGATTAACCTTTCTTCATTATGATAAATAATTTCGCGTGTCCGATCAATAGCATCTGGATTAACTGAAATACTCGTAATACCCCAGTTTACCAATTTTTCGACCAGTTCTGGGTATTGAGACGGGGCTTGTCCACAAATCCCACAAGCAATTCCGCGCTTGATACAAGTTTTGACAATTTTTTCCAAAGCCCAGAGAACGGCCGGATTTCTCTCATCAAACTCAGCCGCCACTTCTTCGTTATCACGATCGGTACCCATGATCATCATGGTCAGATCGTTGCTACCAATAGAGATGCCATCAATGCCAATATCCAAGAATTCATCCAGCAAAATGACGTTGCTAGGAATTTCACACATCATATACAATTTAAAATTTCCACTTCTAATTAAACCAGCAGTAGACACTAATCTTTTTACTTCCATCATCTCCGCGGGAGTTCTCACAAACGGAATCATTAAATACAAATTGGTCAGGTGGTGTTTATTGCGGACAATCTTGATAGCTTCCAATTCCATATCGAAGACCTCGGGGCTTTTAATATAACGATAGGCTCCTCTAAATCCAAGCATGGGGTTACTTTCTTCGGGTTCATACAAATCTCCACCTTTGAGATGGCGGTATTCATTGGTCTTAAAATCCGATGCACGGTAAATAACCGGTCTTGGAGAAAATGCTTTACAAAATATTTCCAAATCATGGGCTAATTTATTTATGTATTCTTGTGTTTTTCCATCGGCAATCATCTTTTTGGGATGAACGCCGATGTTGCCCATCATAAACTCGGCTCGAAGTAAGCCCACACCATCGACATTTAGTTTAGACAGTTCCACGGCTCGTTCTGGCTCGGCCAAATTTACATAGACTTTTGTAGCCGTTTTGAGATTTGAATTTTGAGACTTGGAAATTATTTGGGATTTGAGAATTGTGGCTTGTGATTTGTAAACGCTGCCTTTGTATATGTCTCCAGTTGCTCCATTTAGAGTGACGATCATGCCATCTTTGAGAATTTTTGTGGCAGTTGAAGTGCCCACAATACAAGGTACTCCCAACTCTCGCGAGACAATGGCCGCATGTGATGTTAGTCCTCCTCGATTGGTAATAATGCCAGCTGCCCTTCTCATGGCCGGAACAAAATCTGGGGTGGTCATGTCTGTGACCATAATGTCACCCTTTTTAACTTTGTCCAGCAACTTAACATCTGGAACCAAGCGTACCGGTCCACTAACCAAACCTGGTGCCGCAGGAGCGCCTTTTAGTATTACTTCTTTACTTGTCACTCTGTCACTTGTTACTTTTGTTACTCCTCCTAACGTTGTTATTGGACGTGCTTGAATAATATAAAGTTTTCCTTTTTCAAGAGACCATTCGATATCTTGGGGCTTAAAATAATGCTCTTGGATTTTTCGACCAATCTCAGTCAGTTGCAAAATATATTTATCAGATAGTTTTTGTTTGTCTTGGTAGGACTTGACGACTTTTGTTTCTTTGACTTCGTGGGTGGACCTGGTTTCCATGATTTCTTGAACGGCAATATTTTTGTGAATAATTTCTTTTTTGCTTTTACTGGTTTCGTAATGATCTGGAGTCACCACACCTTGGACAATGTAATCTCCTAGTCCATAAATAGCTTCGATAACCAAAACATCTTTGTCTTGGGAAATTGGGTCAACAGTAAACATTACTCCCGAAACCTCAGACTGAATCATCTTTTGGACAGGCACAGCAATGCCAACTTTAAAGTGGTCAAATTTTTGGGTTTCACGGTAAAAAATACTCCGTTCACCAAAGAGTGATGCCCAGCAGTCACGCACCCGCATCAGGACATTGGCGTCACCAACAATATTTAAGAAAGAATCATTTTGCCCAGCAAATGAGGCTTCGGGTAAATCCTCAGCTGTAGCCGAAGAGCGCACAGCTACGGCTGTTTTGGACCCTAGTTTGGCATAAGCTTTCATAATTTCCATAGCAATTCTGTGGGGAATTTCTGTGGTCAAAATCAGTTTACGTATCTTTTTGCTCACCGTGGCCAACTGATGAGGATCGTTGATGTCGCACACAGACAAAATTTTGTGAATCTGGGGTCTGAGGTTATTCTCTTCCAGAAATGTAAAATAAGATTTGGCCAAAACTACAAAACCTGGAGGAACAGGGACACCACTATTTGTTAGTTCACCTAGGTTGGCTCCTTTGCCACCAGCGCTCCCTACGTCTTCTTTTGAAAGACCGGCAAACCAAGATACGAACTGGGCAGAGCTCATGATCTAATTATGATTGGATATCAACCAAAACTCAATAGCCGCGACAAGATCGTACGGCACACTGGAAGTTTTTTGTTTATATTCGATTTCTAGAAAACTCATTATCCAATCTTTATTTTTATTGCGATGGGCCACAGACTCAAGTCCATAAAATAATTGTTCGACTGAGACCGAAGTCAGAGCCTGATGAAAACTTTCAATAGTTGGATTGCTCCAAAAAATAGAGGCATAGCGAGGTAGGGGAAAGTTTTTTACAATTTCTGGTTTAAACTCTTTGAGTTGAGCGGACACTTCTTTGGCTTCCCAAATAATTAATCTCTCGGGGTTACTGATACTCAAAAAACTAATAATTTCTTTTTTGTCGTTACTTGGACGTCTGGCAAACAAACCTTCCAAATAAATATAGGGCATGTC
>CAYHWU010000033.1:0-6749 GCA_964360495.1 uncultured Gammaproteobacteria bacterium | reverse complement strand
ATGTCTTCAATTTTTGGCTCTTCGATATTCAAATCGGCAACTGGGAAGTTTTGTAAAAGTTCTGCAGCGGCGGCCGATGCAGTAGCTCTTTTGACAGAGATAACAGCTCTGGGAAATTCGAACTCTTTTACAGTTCCCACCTTTTTCAGTTCTTTTTCAGTAACTTCTTTACTAAAGACAACAGTCAATAGTTTGTGATTGGCAAACTTCTTGATGATCTCGTCTAGGGCTCCATCAAAAAGTACATGACCTTTGTCGATAACAATTACTCTCTTACACAACTCTTTAACATCGTCCATATAATGTGAAGTCAAGATAATGGTGGCATTAAACTTGCGATTGTATTCACGGATAAAATCACGCATTTTCTTTTGCATGACTACATCTAGGCCAATAGTTGGTTCATCTAAAAATAAAATCTTGGGCGAGTGAATAAGGGCTGCAATCAGCTCCATCTTCATTCTTTGACCCAAAGACAGTTTGCGCACCTGAATCTTGAGAAAGTCTTTGACATCCAAAAGTTCTACCAATTCATCGAGAGTTTGTTTGTACTGGGCATCTGGAACCTCGTAAATCTCTTTGTTCAAAATAAATGATTCGATGGCAGGCAAGTCCCACCATAATTGATTTTTTTGGCCCATAACCAAAGAAAATTGCTTTTGGAAAGCTGATTTTCTTTCCCAAGGTGTGTAACCCAAAACAGAAACTTCGCCACCTGTGGGATACAAAAGTCCAGACAATACTTTTAGAGTAGTGGTCTTGCCAGCCCCATTGGGACCAATGAATCCAATCAGTTCGCCTTCTTCGATATTAAAAGACACTCCATCAACAGCTTTGACATCATAATATTTTCTATTAAAAAGTGATTTTATAGACCCTGCCAACCCCGGCTCTTTCTGATGAACCTTGTAAAACTTTTGTAAATTATTGACCGAAATTATCGACATGACTCAAGTATACCCATTTTCGCTTATAATTACCAGATGAGTACAACTCTACAGATTTCAAATTTGACCAAAACTTTCAACAAATTGTTATTTGAAAAGGTAAATATTAGCCTTGTTGGACCAATCAAAATTGGATTAATTGGTGACAATGGTTGTGGCAAATCAACTTTATTGAAAATGTTGGCAGGAGTTGAGACAATCGAAACAGGTTCAGTAATCTGGAGCAAAAACACTCAAATTAGATATCTACCCCAAGAGATAGATGACGAGATTGACAGTGCTTCAGGAGGAGAAAAGAAAATTATTAAGATCACTCAATTGTTTTATGGTAATTATGATGCGCTACTGCTCGATGAGCCAGACAACCATTTAGACATAGAACACCGAGAATGGTTTTCTCAATTAGTCACAGGCTACGCTGGCGTTGCAATTATTATTAGCCATGATCGAAAATTCTTACGCGAGTCAACAGATCATATTTGGCATATGGAAGAAAATACTTTGAGGACATATGACTATGGTTACGAAAGATTTCGAGAAATTTATGAGTCAGAAACTCAAGCGCGTCAGCATCTTTGGGAAACTCAAGAAAAAGAACGTAAACGTCTGGCCGACTTTGTTATCCAGATGCGTGTGCGAGCAAACGCCAATGACAAGTTTGCTGGACAATTAAGCAATGCTGTCCATCGTTATGAAAAATTTGTACAAGACATGGTTATTAAACCAGCAAAAGAAAAAGCGATCCAATTGAATGTCAAATTGACTGATCAACCAAAAAGAAAAACAGCTATTCATATTAAAGATTTAAATAAAGCCTACAAAGACAATCAGGTTTTGAAGAACTTAGATCTCCACATGTTTTGCGGGGAAAAAATTGCAATACTCGCTCCAAATGGATCGGGGAAATCTACTCTACTCAATATCTTAGTCGGAAAACTTCAACCGAATTCTGGCAAAGTTCACATTGGTGCTGGTTTGATGTTGGGTTTCTATAATCAGCAGCATTTAGATGCATTGGATGAGAATGCAACTTTGATTGAAGAGATCCAAAAAACTAAAGGCACTTTTTATTATAACGCGATAGGTTATTTGAAGAAATTTAAGTTTGAGGAAAATCAAATAAAATCTCCTGTCAGGTTTTTGAGTGGGGGTCAGAAATCCAGACTTCAGTTGGCAAAGTTCTTTTCTCTAAATCCTGACATATTAATTTTGGACGAGCCAACAAACCATCTGGATCTTAAAACTGTCCTCGCTCTTGAAGGTTTTCTCAAAGAATATAAAGGAACGTTAATTCTTGTCAGTCATGATTTAGAACTCGTAAAGAATACTGTTGAAAAAATATATGATCTAAAAAATGGCCAACTAATTTTACGAACTGGCTGAGGAATATGATTTGAGATTCTGATAAAACACCCATCGACTAAATATAAACAATATTGTTGATGAAACAAGCGATCCGATTATCCATGGCCAATCATACCTACCAAACAACACTTCTGCAGGAACTGAAGAAATTACAGCAGCAGGAATCAATAAAATTAATCCAAGCGTACTCACATTCTTTATAGCCTTTGCTGGATATTTATTATTGTTGACTATCGACCAGAAAAACTGAGCTACAGAGTCAACACGAATTAGCTTCAAAGCCAACGACTGAATCAAGATCAGTAACGAGAACATTAGAATTAGACTAGAAAATAAAAGAATAATAAAGGCTAAAAAGTTTATAAACAAGTTTGTAGGTGCCAATTTCCAAAGAGAATAGGCTATAAGTAGTATTGCGTTGGGAGCAATGATCATATCTTCTACATCCACCCAGCAAAAAGCCGACTGAAATAATACATCGAGAGGTTTAAGTAGTTTCATATCTAATGTCCCATCTTGGATATCTCGGCCAAAATTGTACATGAATGGGAAAAAAGTTAAGGATCCAATTCCTGCAATAAGGTTGGCAACTCCAAGAACAAGTAAAGCTTGGTATTGCGTCCACCCATTTATATTTGTAGTCCCAAGGTAAATAATTTTGAAAAAAATGATCATTGAAACAAATGAGGCAGAGTGAACAAAGATCCAAGTAATAAAGTTTCCTCTATGATTCATCTCGTTCATAAAACCTAGCTTGAGCATTCTTCGATATTGCATTAAATATTTTTTCATATTATTTTCCACTAGCATCAAATTCTAACAACCCCATCCTCCAAACAAACTTACAAATTACTGCAAAAAATATAACCCAAAATATTTGTAGTCCAAGTCCCACAATCAACTCAGATCCGATGGTGAGCTTTCCTAACATTATTTGAACTGGGAAATAAGCCATATATCTAAACGGTAAATATGCTGAAGCCGTAAACAAAACTGCCGGCATAATATTTAGAGGTAACAAATCGCCAGAGAAAAGTCCTCCAAGATTCCAAAACAAAGAGTTGAACCCATGAACACGTTTAAACCAGAAACCCAATCCGCCAAGGGTCAGACTAATATAAAATTTGCACATAGCGGCAAAAATAGTGGATATTAATGCAATGACAACATGGACAATGTCTAAGCTGTGTTTAACTCCAACTGATATTAAAAATAAATAAACTATTACAATAATAAGAATCTTTATGAATTTATCTGGAATAGTTTGGAAAATCTCTTTTATAAAGAAATTATAAGGTTTTACTAATTCCATACCTAAGTCACCATTATTAATTAAATTAGCTATACGATAGTGTCCAAATTCAGTAAAAGAGCTTACAAACATAATAAACAAGTAATAAAGCCCAATCGAAGACCTGTCATATAGTCCATTTCCAAAACCCGACCCCAAGACTGCTGTCCAAAACATGTACAACATTAAAGTTTGGATCACTGTTCCCCCCAGAGACCACAAAAAATTTACCCTATATTCAATAAGGTTTAGAAACGCCATCCAAGCAAAAAGCCCATATTTCCTCATTTCTCTATTTTACTACGATGAGGCGGAAGAGTAACGACGGAGAGAATGCTCCCAAAATACTTGAGAAAATATCGTAACAATCACCAAGAAAATTATATAACCAAAAATATATTGAACACTTATCTTCTTAGTTAGTAGTAAAACTGTAGGCAATGTTACTAAACAAGAAAAAGTATAGAAAAATATTCTCATTAAAATAGGGATGCCTGAATAAATGTTTGATGGGTACTTCATTGCTTCCTGAGATTCAAAAACAATCGAGCTGTCGCTAGTAATTTGCTCTAAATAAAAATTTAAACTCATCACAATCACAGACATGCAATGAAGTATCCAGACGCTAGATATAAGACTAATAATATAAATTATTATCGAAAATATGGATACAGACAACTTGTATTGAAGAAGTGTTATTACTAAATAGACTACTCCCAAAACACCTGTTGCCAAATTATGTAACCCTCCACTTCTAAAAAAGGCTATCAATCGGGATTGTACTGGTTTTGCCAAAATTATATCCAGACCTCCAGTCCTAATATCAATAACTGTTCTTGTTAATCCTTTGTACAAAATAAAAAATGCCAAATAGGTGTAGATTTCAAAAGTGAACAACAGTACCCAAGCCTCACCAGTCGACCAACCTGGAAAACTATATTTACTAAGTAAAAATCTAAATGAGATTAAATGTAAAAGAAAGAAACAGTATGAACCAAGAAACTCAAAGATAAAATTAAATCTAAACCCCAATTCCTGGCTCACTCTTGCACTTTGAAGCATCCAAAATATTTTTAGGTATTTTTTAATGGTTTTCTTCATCCTGCTGTTGCTGAATATTTACTAATAGCTATTTTTTCAAAAACTTGCAAAATTAATAGGATTATCACAATCCAAACAAATGCCATTCCGTACTGAAACAATTCATAACGACCACCAATCACCTCTCTAATCCAAGATGCCATATATGGAAATGGCGTAAATGATAGATAGAACCTGAATTGCTCCGGAAAAAAAGTGTAAGGCAAAACAACTCCTCCCAAAAATTGGAGTGTTACTAATTTAATATTCTGAATCGCCCAGAATCTCTCTATCCAAAAACACCACAGCCCAACAAAATAACTTAATGAAAAATATATTACAAATCCCATAAACATAGCTACCATGCTCATAAATATAGATACTATGTTTATCTGAAAACTACCAATTACCAATTGAAACAAGGCCAGTGGAACCAAAATAGTTATTCCAGTTATAAAACTTTTGCTAAATTCTTGAACAAAAAGATATTTATATAAGCTGAGAGGTTTTACTAAAAAGTTATTTATTTCCCCTGAATCAGCATATTCGAAAACAATTGTATCTACATCAGATCTTATTATTGAGTAGACCAAAGATATTATTAAATAATATGAATACAAGTCAGAAGTCTTGATATCTGAGATTGGAGTTGCGACACTAATGGCAACAATCATTATGGCTGGTGTTATAAAACTTTGAAGTATGCCAAAAAGTACGGAGAAACGATAGGTTACCCATTTGGAAAATACTTGACTTGCTAAAACCAAATACTTCTTCATTCCCCAATTTTAACCCAAAAATCCCTCGACGATGTTTTTGTCTAACATATCACTTCCACCTTTCAGGTGGAAACACATATTATTTACAAAATTTAGCCTTGGTAAACCCTGCTTTTTGGGCTTCGGCTTCGGAACAAAAATATTTTTCACCCATAAATTTTTCTATAATTGTCTTGTTGTAATACGGGCAATCGGGCAACAAATAAACCCAGTTATATTTATCCCGGTCATAATTACCCTTGATAACACATTTGGGGTCTGGTGGGTTTGGCTGATAACATTCAGGTCCATATATTCCCAACTTGTTTGCTCTGGCATACAAGTTCGCCTCCACTAGAGCCTTTGATTCTGATTGACCAGCCCTTTCATAGTGGGCAAAGCCTTGTCTAATCATGGCCTCATTTACTAATTTTCCATCGACATAAACTAACGCCACTACCCGACGATAATGATCGATAATTGACTCTCGCAAAACGACTCTTTTCCCGGAAACTAACTTAGATAATTCCTGGGCGGCCTGGGGTCCATAACAATTTTCTGGCTCTGGGGCATCCAGCCCATAAAGTCTAATTAATTGACCATTGGCAATTGTAAAAGTATCGCCATCTTTGATATCCTTTACATTTTCGCCTACAAAGTATGGCAAACTCAATGTGGCTGCCGCGGCCATACCCACAACCATTTTCTTCCATCCGACCATTTCTCTATTTTACTATGACTTGGGGGCTAGTGGTATTTATATAGCCGCCAAAGGAGAAAAAAAGACACTGCTATTGAAATGAGAATAATTATGTCTGACGTACTTTGACTCATTATTTTCTTCTAGCAAAAAAATAAACGAACACTACCAAGGCTGCTGTAAGTATGGCACCAACAGCATAAATAGAATTAAGATCAGCTTTCATTCTTCAATAAGTATAACATGCTAAATAAACACATAGAGCCAATCGAAAGAGTTATAAGAATAGTTCTTAATAGACTGCCATAAAATTCACCCGATAAAAGTGGGGCAATAAATCCAGAAGCGATCCAGGCCACAATCAGATTGCCAAACATCTCTGCCAGGCCTTTTCTTTGATCCTTATTTAGTCTCACTTTTTAATATTATCACAATTATGAATTAGTAAATGTGTTTCCACCTTTCAGGTGGAAGTATTATGACGGGAGTCAGTGTAAATTTTATATATTTATTAACAAGAGGCAATAAACTGCGATGTTAAGGCTGTTATTCAATTTTAACCCAAAAATCTCTCGACGGGGAGTTATTTGACAGCTTTCTTTAGGGAT
>CAYHWU010000032.1:0-7246 GCA_964360495.1 uncultured Gammaproteobacteria bacterium | reverse complement strand
GAAGAGCATTAAACAACGTCGACTTTCCCACGTTCGGTAATCCCACAATTCCTATCGCTAGGCTCATATCCTACCTTCCCTATTGACTTTTTTATAATTATGCGACATTATGGTTTTATATTGAAGGGCGTCAACCGTTAGGATGATGGCCCTTTTTTATACTCAATAACCTTGAATTTTCTAGTAGAAACCCCTCCAACAAAGCTTGTCTTATGAATTTTCTTCAAAACAAGGTCAAGAGCTCTTATTTTATTTTTATCGCCCGTCACTAGCTTTAGATCTCTTTTATAGCAATACACAACCGAACCGATGAGTAAGTCCGTAATTTGGATGATGTTTACACCTTTTGAGTCCACTCTGTGAATTCCTCCGATTGCCAACCTATCCAATGTTTTATTGATATTATGTTTAACATTAACCTCAAACTTAACATCTTTTGGGGTTGTAACAAAATCCGCAAGTACAGTTAAAATTTCGTTGTCCTCTATACTCTGTTTCAAAAGAATTTCTGTAAACTCCTGATATGCTCTATATGGATTATTTTCAAAGTCTTTTTCGAAATTAATTTCGTCTTTATTGATGACAATAGATGAAAAATAAATTCCGGGTGTATTAAAAACTATTTCTATAATTTCATGAATAACCTTAAGTTTTGCATTGGAAAGAGTGTTCCATTTTATCTCATCATAAAATTGGTTCTTCTCCCTTATTTTTCTAATTTCCGAATCTAAATAGAATGGTTGCAAACACTTAACCATCCCCAAACAGAAAAACCTATTGGCCTTATCATTTATGCTTCCTGTCTCATCAAAAAATACAAATGGGGTTCTTATTTTTCTATAATTTTTCAATGACAGGTTCATCTGATATCCTCCCACCTATCACGATACTTATCTAGAGACACATCTCTAAGCCAATAACTGTCACCGTTTTTTTTAATAAAGAACGAGTCTCCTTTCATAAGATTTTATACATAATTATTGTATTTTAACATCCAATAATTATCCCACAAAACCCGACATTTTGTTTTTAACTAGCTATATGATACTGAATTTATCGCTAGAGTAAAAGTTTTATTCCTGAAGAAGTGATAAAATCATAAATAATGCTTAGAGACAGAACCACTTTGCTTATAATCGTTTTTCTTTTGGGTCTTGGGTTAGGTTTTGGAGTCCGTAGCATACTATTAAATAAAAAGATTAACATTGTTCAACCTTTTAATGACTCACTATTGAAAGATATGTCTTCTGGGGTTAGTGATCTAGAAATTCAAGAGGTGACAAATTTTTTAGCGAAGTTTGAAACCCTTCAAAAATCTAGAAAATACACAATCTTGAATTTATTTACTCCTCCAGCAGACTCCAAAGAAACTCAGGTTTTGGGATTCCTGTTGGGGAAAGATATCAGGATGATCAGAATGTATGCCACTGCCGGTTTGGATTACCAATTAGATTGGTACTATGTAGAAAGTATAAGCAAAAATGACAATAGAATAACAGTGAAGTTAAAGGAACTTAGAACACGTTACGGTAACTCCAATGGTGAATATAATGCCACGAGAAATGATTTAGTGATGGAGGTTGTGGAAAAGAATGGAAAATTATGGATAGATAAATACCACCACAAAATACCATTAGTTGAGGGTAGTTTAAAATACGAAGGCTTTTATTAGATTATATTTAGTTTAGAAATTAAAATGGCAAAATGTCAGAGGATTTAACCTTAAGGGATTTGACAATCCGATAGAGCTTCTCAAGCGAAGGGTTAACCTCCCCTCTTTCAATCTTGCTGTAGTAGCTAGGGTTAATCCCTGCATCTACTGCAACATCTATCTGTTTCAACCTTCTCTTTTCTCTTACTCTTTTAATATTCTTACCAACTTCCTGGCGTAGCTTTGCAGTAAAGTAATAGGCCATATACTATAATCTTCCGCTAAATTAGCCTTTAAAACTGTCTTTATATCGCTAAACTAAATACAAGCTCGTGCTTGATTTTCTGTATATTCCAGAGCATAATCTGATAAGGATGCCATTATTAATTCCCCTTATAATTGGATTGATTGTTGTAGGATTTGGAAGTGGGGTTGTAACCCAAGATTTATTTGGATCAAATAGTCAGGAAGAGCAAACTTTAGCAGAACAGATATCAGCTTCTCCTACACCAACATCAAAGCCACAAGTAGTTTATAAACCGCCGGAAACCACATCTATACCATTAATTGATAAAGACCCCGTTATCACGTGTAATTGGTCAAAAGGAAGTAAGTGTGAAGGTCAGTCGGTAAATTTGAGAAAAAGTGAATGTCCTTCAGGGGGAAGTTATGTTTGTTGCCAGGCTGGAGATACATGGCAACTAATAACTAGTACAACCTGTTTGAAAATACGTCAAAATGATGCTGCATATGCAGAAAAAATGCGCAAAGTTATCGAGGACTCGACAGAAAAAAGAAAAGTCATAACGGAAAAAAACAATGCCATGTGGGAAAAAAGCAAAGACGATTTAGAAAAACGGAGAAGAGAAGCAAGAGAAAGTATGGAAAAATCTAGGCAAGATTTTGAGAATTATAAACAACAAACCAGTGCTGATACGGATCAATTTATTCAAAAAACAAGAGACGATTTTGAAAGACGTACTAAGGATAATGATAAAAGTATTGCTGAAACAAAAGCTAGAATAAAGCAGTCAGAAGAAAGACAGAAAAAAGAAATTTATGATATGTGTGTTGGCCTAATCAATGATAAGTATTCTAACAAATCAGGAGGAATTATTGGACAAAGCGGGGGTGTAAGTGGAGGCGTTTATTATGGAACTGAAAATAGAGCATACCAAGATGAGCTTTCTGGATGTAGTATTTTGCTAAAGTAACAGGATTCGTATATAGAAATTAAGATGAACTGGTCCAATGTGCCTTTTTGTATAAATGAAATTACTAGTTACCTCTTAATTTCAAGCAGTTCTCATAACGCAAAGTGAACTCCACCGGTCTTTTTGTCCTAGCCTTGTCTCCCGTCCAAGTTATATCGCTTTGGTCATCATAAATCCATACATAGGGTTCTTTATCTGTAATGCCATACTCTGGTTTAGGTAGCCAATTCTTGCCAGCCGCCCAGTAAAACAGTTATTACAAACAGAATTACGACTAATTTGGAAAAATCTTTTTTCACTGTTTTTTTGAAAGACAAAATCAAGTAAACCAACTGATAATCAATATTAACATCAATATTCCAAGGATAGAGATGATTGAAAATACTATGGCTATCAGTATTTCAATCAGACCAATAGCTAATTCCCAATCAAGGCTGCCAGGAAGTTTTGACATGAGGTAATGTGATATTTTCCCTTCTCCTCTTAGCCGTTGTGTAGCGAGGATAGTGAAACCCGTGAGATATGCCGACAGTATAGCTAGATTGAAAGAGTAGTCAGGATCATAATTAAGCCTAAGTAAGAGGCCATGCAAGATTTCATTTAAAGGAAAGGCCACAAAGACGAAGACAAAGGTCACACTGGCAGTGCAAGATATGTCCAACCAATCGTTCCTTTGATTCATTTAGTATTTATATATCCCTTGGAATTAAGAGGCCAATATCTATAAAAAATCTTGCCCAAAATATTTTCCTTTGATAAAAGTCCGTGTTCCCGGGAATCCCAACTGTAATCCCTATTGTCTCCGAGAATTATGAACTGTCCGCTTGGTATGTGGTATGGTTGTCCTTCCTGTAAAAATGACCTACCGTTCGTACTGATCCCTTTTAATAAATAATCCTCGTCTAGCTTTTGCTCACTTATGAATATGTACCCTTCTTTAATCGTAATTGTTTCGTCTGGCATCCCAATTATTCTCCCTATTGCCTCCTGAAAATAACCAGAGTTTCCGAATCTCTTGTAAACAACTATATCTCCTCTTTGTGGCAGTGAAGATTTATAAGCCCACCTATTAACAAGAACATTATTCTTGTCTTGGATTGCAGGATACATTGAGTTGCCATCTACCCCCAAGGTAAAACGGGATAATCCAACTAAGAAGGCAATACAAACAACTGAAGCAACTACCAATCCAGCGACTATCCAACGACGATATTTAGGAAATTTCTTAACTAATATTTTATCCACAAACAAAGTCATCCAAAGTAAAAAAGAAATCGAGCCAGATAGAAATGAGGCCAAGAACGTGATTATCAGCAAATTAGCATACGGAGGACTATCTGGTCCAATATAAAAGACGATAAATCCCCCAGCAAACACTATTACCGAAACCAGCCAGATATTTCTAAATAATTTACTCCAATCCCTTTTGGAAATATTCACTTCAATCATATCTCTATGAGTACTATATCACGTGGGCCACTAGAGGCACAACATCAACAATTTAGGGCAAAAAATCCGCGTGGTCATTATAGACCAAAGCGTATTCAGGCAGTCCGGGAGACTTTGAGGATACTATTCGACCAAACTGATCTCGTTTAAAGATTATTCTGTCTTTTCTGGGATTCGGGAGTGTGAACTTGAAGCTGAATTGAAAATATGGGATGGCGTAATTCCCATTCCTATTTCCATTGACTTTTTGTAAAAAAATGCATATAATACATACAAATTGGCACTAGCCACGACCTTCTTGCTTAGGCAAGGAGGAGAAAATAAAAAATTTCTTCAATTCTTCTAGAACTTTCGAGAAACCCCCAAGATCTTCAAACTTTCAGGTGGGGTTTTATTAATTATGGGAAATGAGTCCTGAAGTTAATACATTAATTAAGGTCCGCTCTGCCCAAATTTCGACTTCTTTTTGTTGAGATTGCCGTAATATTATTGAATCTGGTAAAGATCGCTGGCTATTGATAACGCCGTTCCAGCACTTCCAACGTGAGCATGATTTTCAATCTTAATCTTTCTCATCAATCTAGGCTCTAATTTAATAACTGACATAAAATGATCATTCCTAACTTCAGGAGAATGTATTAAACCATATAAATTTTCGCTCCATCCCAGTTCTCTCATCCCCTTTAGTGTCGGATGCATAGCTTCATTTAGGATCAATAGCTTAAATCTATTTATCCAACCATAAGCATCGTGCACTCCTCCCGTGCGAAAATGTACTCCAGCAACTGGTATTCCCCGTCCGGCATAACTTTGCACAAGTTTCCCTAAATCGGTAAATTCACACCATCTCCAATTGTAAATTTCCAGACCACCAAATGGAACCCTATAGTTATCCATGATTGGCCTCCATATCTCGTGAGCTCTCAGTTGCTCTGAAAAAATACCCACACTATCAGTGGAAACTACCAATTCCCTATTCATGGTGATGGATTTTAACAGAATTTAGTCCAATTTGGTCAGTATTATCACTCAGAAGGGATTTGGATATTTGGCATCGGCTCTTTTATTTACTTCCTCCCAATTTATAATATTCCAAAAAGCTTCGATATATTCGGCTCTGCGGTTTTGATATTTCAAATAATAAGCATGCTCCCAAACGTCCAAACCTAAAATTACTTTTTCTTTAGGAATATCTTGATTGACTGTAGCAATAATTTTTAGATCTTCCGTAATCCACACCCAGCCACTGCCAAAAACTGACAAAGCTTTTTTATTAAATTCTTCTTTAAGAACCAATATCGCAGGGTTGGGGGTTCCGGAAAATTTTAATATCTTCCAAAAGAATGAATGATTAACGTGTCCTCCGGCGTTATTCAATGCTTTTTGGTCAGTAGCTGTAGCTAGTATATTTTCTAAATCGGCTTCAGATTTATCGGGCAATAAATCATTCAAATTTTTTACGTATGCAGCATGATGTTTATCATGATGAATCTGCATAGTCTCTTTATCTATATATGGCTCGAGTGCATCAAACGAATATGGTAGTTCTGGTAAAGTAAACATCTTCTATCTATAATAGCATAGTTATGAAAAAGAAAAGCAGTCAAACTCTCTCCCATTGAAGCAATTCGTTATGAATAAACGTCCTATAGCTTGACATTGCTCTCTCTCTGGTAACATGTGCGCATGACTGAACTCAAACAACCGTACGAAAATTACAAACTTGATCAGGAAGGTCTAAAATATTATTATAATGAGCTACCTTGGCTCTCTAAAACTTTTACTCATGTCCTTGACGATGTATTGGGATTTATACGTCATCCACTCGAATCCGGTATTCGTGCGATTGGATACCTAGGACTCTTGGGAGCAATTAGTAGAGTTGGATTATACATTTTTGTACCCGAGTCTCGACCAGGCTATACTTCGGTTATTGAGACAGCACTATGGTCTATTGGTTTTATTGTAGCAGCAGATGTAATGAAAATTGCCAGAAATTCAAAGAATATCTAGTTAGATAGAAGTCTAAACCCATTTTTTAGATAGTGTTGGTCAAAGGAAAAGAAAGTAGTTATTTTTAGCTTTCGGGCAATTGCCATATTGGCACAGTCGGTCATAGATATATTTTTTGATTTTTGAGATATAAAAATTTTTTTTGCTACCTCAGATGTGTCTTTATCAAGAAACTCTACTCGGATTTGTGACTTATTCAAATATTCCAGGAATTGAATAGCCGTTTCCTTTGAAGTTTGATAGGATAGTTTAGTAGATACCTCATCTACAACTTCCCAGTCGGTAATCAACACCTCATCTCCAAGATGTTCCAATAAGTTTATTACCCTATTGTGATGGGCGTCTGACGCCACCATTAAACCTATAAAAGCATCTGAATCAATAAAAATCATGGCAACTTATATAAATAATCATCATTTGTAGACAAGTCACGAGGTGCTTTGCCTCGATATGCATTCTTGGCCATCAGCCTTAACCCCTCTAAGCCAGACATTTTCTTTTTAACTGTTGGAAAAACAATTCTTTTTCGTACCACATCAGAAACACTTGTTTGGGCAGAAATGGCCTGAGCTCGAAGCTGAGCCAGCATGTCTTCGGGAAACATTATCTGAGTGCGAATCATCATATATACACCATACACCATACACCATAATTAGTCAATATATAGATGAGCCTATAATAAATTGAGCTTGACAAGCCTCAAAATTTCTCGTATTGTCAAGACAAGATGATTTTTAAGGGAGGTGAACTACTCTAATGGCAATTCAATTTTACGACGTAAAAAATAGAAAGAAAGTCGACGTCTCTGAATCTCAAGTAAAAAAGGTTAAGTATGTTCGACAGACTTCCAAAGGTGCTCAAACCCGTTACGCCCTCAGGGCAAATGTGGGTGGAGTCAACTTAACCAAGTTTGTCTCAG
>CAYHWU010000031.1:0-7680 GCA_964360495.1 uncultured Gammaproteobacteria bacterium | reverse complement strand
ATTTCCCATGTTTGAGAAGCCATCTTGGCCCAAGAATATTTCTTGACCTGAGCAAGGCCTTTTTTAATTAAATCTTTTTTCAAATTGTCGTTTGTGATTGCTGATTTTATTTTTTCAACAAGATCGTTCACATCGTAGGGATCAAAATAGAGAGCTGCATCTCCATATATTTCAGGCAAACACGATGCATTAGCCGCAATCACAGGCAATCCTACGGCCATAGCTTCAAGACCTGGAAGTCCAAATCCCTCGATTAGAGATGGAAAAACAAAAGCCTGGGATTTTTTATAAACTTCAATCACTTCTTGATCTGTTAATTTCCCTAAGAATTCTACATATTTAGATTTTGGGAGCCGTTTTTCAAAGACACTCCTGGCACAAATAATCTTTAGATTTATTTTTAGACGTTCCACCGCTTCTATTAAAATAGAAATATTTTTATGTGGATATAAATTACCCGTATATACTATCTGAGGCACCTTCATAAGTTATGGAAACATAATTGGCATTTAACTTATATTTTTCAATTAGAATATCTTTCCAATACTGAGCAGGGACTATTATATGGTCGGCCCTACGAACTGCAAACCAAACAACAAATAAATATTGAAAATACTTGGCCCAATAAATAAATGGATGCCTAGTGGTTGTCGCAGGACCTTTGGAAATATGTTTTATCAAATCATGAATTGTTACAACCATTTTTCCCCACCACAACAAAGGAATTGTGAAATGAGGAATATGCAATAAATCTGGTTGAATTTTGATAAGTAGCCAGAGCATTTCGATCTGAGCTAAATAGGAATAGGGATGATATCTGGCATAATATTTTTTAAATCTGGCTAGTTTTGGTTCAGATTGGTTTTCGGGATGAATTATTAATATCACTTCACTTGGTAAATTGTCTATTAAATTCTCTACGTAACGACCTATTCCCGTGTGTTTGATTCCCCAAAACCTGGCGTCAATGCAAATTCTACTCATAATCTGTTTAATCTAATTTTTTCTAAACACCAAATCCCAAAATATATTAACCAATCAGTAAAAATATTTCCGGTGTAATGTTTTTTATAAAAGATCCGCATTGCGTTGGTTGTTGCTAAAATTGATTGACGGCGGATGCTGTTATCTGCTTTGGTAATATTTTGACTTGTTTTCTTGAGGCCTGAACTGACTCCATGATGGTGGTGAACTACTACATTTGGGACATACATAATTTTATAACCCAAGTGTTTGATCTGCCAACAAAACTCTAAGTCTTCACCATACATGAAATAATCCTCGTCCCACCAACCAATCTTTTCCCCCAAAGTTCTCCTGACCAACAAACTCGACCCCATGACTGAATCTACTTCGACTTCTCGATCTTCTGGAGTAGTTACAAAATAACCATTAAGTCCAATAAATCTTTTTAAAGCATTGACTGGCGTGGGAAACAATCGCCTACAATTCCTGTCTAATTTACCATTTTGTAAAATTACCTTTGGTGTGGCTATCCCCACCTCGGGATGGTTATCCATATAACTTATCATAAAGGCGATCGTGTCAGGATCGACAGTCGTATCTGGGTTTAAAAACCAAACATAATCCCCCATGGCTTGGGTTACTCCCAAATTATTCCCGTTGGAAAAACCGAAGTTTCCTTTATTTTTAATATATGTTATTCCAGAAATATCCGAAAAATTTTCCTCAGAATTATTTACCACAATAATCTTAATGCCAAAGTCAACCTTAGATTTATTGATTGATTCAACCAATTCTTTGACCAGCTCTTTAGAATTGTAGTTAACGGTAATGATGGATAGTTTCTTCATAAATTTTTTCGAGCTTTATAGCAATCGGATCCCAAGAGAAGTGATCATCTACAATCTTTCGCGCTGCTTTGGCGATCTTTGTATACAAATTCTTATCCTTCAAGACCTTAATAGCTTTTTTGGCAATATCTTCTGGTGTTTTACCAACAACTATCGATTCTCCATCGACTGCGCCATAACCTTCGGCTCCAAGAGGTGTGGTAATGACAGGAATCATCGATTTCATAGCAGCCAAGATTTTTAACCTTGTTCCCCCAGGCCCATAAATTGGCGCGACTAGAAGTCCAGCTTGAGAATATGCTCTCACTACAGCTTCGCTGTCTGTATCTTCGTGTTCTTGAATAAGAATGTCTTTGCTAGCTAATTTCTTTAAATCTGCAGTCGGAAATTGACCATTGATTATCAATTGTGCATCAGGAATCTCTTTTTTAATAATTGGAAAAGTCTTGGTGGCCAAAATGTGTGCCGCCTCCCAATTTTGCATCCATTTATAGTTTCCCTGATAAAGGATTTTGTGATTATAATGAAGCGTGGGTTTAAGAGCATCGAAATCTTCACCTACACCATTTGGGACAACTTCGACATCAACTCCCGAAGTTTTTGCTTTCATCAAAGCTGCATCTTCGTCTGATACAGCCACTAAAGAATCGGCTCTTTGCCAGTAATAGCGTTCCCAAAAACTAATTTTGGCTACATCAATTAAAAGTAATGGCCGAAGCCACCATCTTGCTTCGTGATCCACATAATGTCGAAAAACACGAGACATAATAGTTTGTTCAACCAAAACGGTTGGCAAGTTTGTTTTTGGCAAAAATGGCAAGACATAAAATGTTTCAGCATGTATTAAGTCAAAGTTGCCTTTTTGAATAATCTCATCTAATTTTGTTTTAATCTCTGGAGAAAAATAAATATTAATTAGAAATGGATAGAGCGAAAAACCCGTGCGTAAAATGTTAGGTAACGTCCAAGTTTTTCCTCGCTGAAAAACAATCACGTCTTTACAATATTTCTTCATATGGTCGATTTGATCTGGACTGTTGTAATCACGAGTGAAACAAACCAAGATGATTTCATGTTGTTTAGAAAGCCTCTTGATTAAATGATATGAACGCAATTGACCACCAATAGAGGGAGGATAGGGCAAATAGGGAGTAAGCATCAAAATTCTCATAAGCGATTTAATTCTTCGAGTTTAACTATGACATAATCTGGGTTTTGCTCTACAACCAAGTATTTATTCATAACTTCACGGGTCAGGGCATCGTAATTTACTGAGACATAATAAGTAGCTTTATAATTATCGATAAAATCTTTGATTATAAAATACATAAAAGGAAAACCGCGACGATTAGTTTGATACAAAAGTGCTGAATCTCCATTGTAAGGAGCCAAAATAATGGCATCTTTGGGGGTAACTCGATCGACCGCTTTGCCTGCGTTGACTATTGAATAGTGATTAATTTGATAATTACCCCGAATTTGATACCAAGAAAATGCCAGCATGAACAAGACACAGACCACCATCACGAACTTTTTGGCTAGACTTTGGGCCTTGGAGATACCAATAGCCAGCATGATAGCAATTACAGGCATAATGGGAATCTGATAGTAATCGTGCTGAATATTACCTGTGGCAAAAACTACTATATATAATAATGCTCCAAAAACCCACATCAACCAAAAGCCAGAACTGGCCAAGATTCCTTCCAAAAGTGGAAAAACTCCCCATGATCCCAAAATCATGTGACCAATGCGTTCGCCAAACATCCATTGAAAAAAAGCCCCTTTAAAACGAATACCATTGCCATTTAAAAGCCATTTACTAGCAGGCATCCCCTCTGGAAAACGATACGACCATATCCGCCATAGAAAAAAAGGCAGACCGATCCCCAAAAATATTAAAAATAACTTTTTCCACTGCTTCCAGTAAATAAAAATAATTGGCAGCAAGAAAAAGACCGCCATCGGTTTGACCATAACTGCCAATGCGCCGAAGATAATACCCAACAAGAGATTGTTCATCTCAAAGAAATTGATCGAGGCCAAATACAGAGTAACCATCATTGGGTCTGGCAAAATTACCCGAGTGAAATAAATATTAAATGGCAACAATAAGTACAAAAGCATAGACCAGAGTCCAGCAGAAACAGATTGCCTGCGTTTTACAATCAAGAATATTAATATAGATGAAACTAGAGCTGAAAAAACTGATGTTAATCGACCCCAGGTTTCGAGACTCAACGATCCAAAGGTTGAATAAAGAGTGTAATGAACTAAATTAAATACTGGGAACTCGACCATTCTGTAACCATTGGGATTAAATAAACCCACACCCGAAGTGTCCGAGAAATCATCAAATCGGGGGTGGAGCAAATCCAGTCCATATTTCACAAAATTGCGAGTCACAGCTGAAGTATCTGCTTGACGCCAAGAATGCCAATCACCAATGGGACTGGTAATTTTATACAAGCGAACGGCAACTCCAATTAATAAAATAGCGATAATAACTATTTTTAATTTCATGCCAGCTCTTTAATTTTTTGAGTAACTCCGGCAAGCAACCAAAACACTATAGCAATCTTTGAAGCTTCAAAGATGTCTATGAAAACTGCATTAGCCAGCAGTCCAACTGTAACACAAGACATAACCAACGTGAACTTGTTTTTCGAAAATAACCAAGACTTAGCCAACCGAATATATATTAAGGCCAAAGCCAAAGTTCCCAGGATTCCAGTTTCAGCCAATTGACGAAGATAGTCATTGTCGATGGCCAAACCAACTGAAGAAAAACCTGTACCTAAGACTGGATTCTTGTATAAGGCTCTGATGGCCTTGGGCCAAGAAGCTTTTAGACGGATATTTAAGGAGCGGTCTTCCAGAACTTCGGTGGGCTTAAGAGCATCTGGCACCTCTCGAACATCTTCAGCATGGGCAACTGACACAAAACTTATTTGATTAAATCGAGTAATAATTAGTTCTCGATAGCGCCCCGCCAACTGTGGAGACAAAAACACACTTAAAACCGAAACCACAAACAACACCACCAACCATCGCCATTTTTTAAATATTACAATCATAAGAAAAGCTGTGACAATAAAAGCTGCAAATGTAATCCGAGAGGCAGACAAAAGCATAGCCCAATATAGAGGAATGCCTACCAATGCCAACAACCAACGTTTCTTTGTGGTCTCGCTTGTAGCCAGCCAAATAATGATAAGCAAAGGGAACAAGCAAAAAGCGGCTAAGTCGTAATGACCAGCAAAAGTGGAGTTGATCCGTGCCCCAGGACCAAGTGACAAAGTTAAACCTTTGGCAAATTCAGAATTACTAGTAGAAATCACAGGCCAGGCTAAGAATTGCTGCCCCAATCCAAAAATAGCTACAACCAAGGCCGTCACAAGTATAGACCTAATTATTGTTGAAAAATTCTTCATACTATCAAAGGCCCAGTATCCAACCCAAAACATACTCATGTATTCAATTCTCCTACCAAAATGCAAAAGCCCAACTTTAGGATCGACGGTCTTTGTCAAAAATATTCCTGCAAATGTCGAAACCCCAGATACCAACCAATACAAAAGAATTGCTCTATGGATAGGCTTTTTAGCATCACTTATCAAATTTCTCCAATTAAACAGCAGATAGATGCCTACGACCAAGGCAATTAAAATATCTTCTAAGCGAATAGCTACAAACACTCCTTCAAATCCGATTAAAGGAAATTTGGGATACAAAGCCACCACCATAATGAGCAAAGGAATCAAAAAATGTTTAAATTTCTGCATATTCTTTCATCAAGCGATAACTGACAAGTCCCAACATCAACCAGACGGTTATTCTGGTAATAGTGTCTCCTGGAAAATAATGTAGGGTTATCTTAGTTTCATAATGAACACTGTTACGGTTTATTTGCTCTGTGGGTTTACTGGGAGTAAATCCGTTGATAAATAACGATTGCTTGAGAGGATGCACAATTTCTTCCAAAAAACTGCTGGGGGTCAGGTCACGAATCCAAGTATTGGCTTCTTCGGGAGGGTAGTTGAGTCGATAATTTATTAAACCAACAAAATTTTTGTCAAAGTGCTCAATAATCTCGGCCCGCTTCAAATTAGTAAAGAAGGACTGACGATTAATGGTCTCTGTATCGGCGGGTTCGTTGGATTTTAGAGATTCAGGAAGCCACATGGGCATGGCTGTATTGGGATACAACATATATAGACCGAGTCCAATCCAGATTATGAAAAATAATACTTTCATTGAAACAAGCGCGCCCGCCCCAAAACATATTTAGGATTTTTGTTTTTTCTTTCGCCAATTACTTTAGCGGGAACTCCACCAACTATGGTAAAGTCAGCAACATCTTTGGTAACTACGGCTCCACCTGCCACAATTGCCCCTTTGCCAATTTTCACTCCTGGCATAATAATTACTCTTGGACCAATAAAAACATAGTCATCTATAACTACTGGTTCTTCGCGAGCCAAAAATTCTTCAGATTCCAGGTCGTGCTCTGAATTGTAAATCATCACCTCCGAAGCAATATCCACATGCTCACCAATAGTTATTTTTGCTCTACCATCCAAAAAGGCATGGTCCCCAACAATCGAATCTTTACCAATAGTAATATTAGCGGGATTAAAAAACCTAGCCCACATATGAATAGTCCCATAGTTTTTTATTCCAGCTAGAGAATAGAAAACATTTCTAATAAAGTGAAAGGGAATGTGACCCACCAAGTATAAAACATACAATTCTAGGTCCAAAAACACATTAAAGACCCTGTTGATCCCTTTCGCAGAAACCTCATTGAGAGTTAAATTTTTGCCGTTGCGGTCTCTAAACATAGTATGGTTTCCTGGGCACATTTAGCCCAACTAAATAATTTTACTCTTTTTTTACCCAATTTAACAAACTTTTCGCGATCGGTAACAGCTTTTTGCATTCCAGCCGTAATACTGTCGATACTTTTAGGCTCAATATAGATAGCTGCGTCCCCTGCTACTTCTGGAAGACTGGCTATTGCTGAGACAACAACTGGAGTATTACATGCCATAGCTTCCAACACTGGGATACCAAAACCTTCATAAAGTGATGGCAAAACAAAGGCTATACTTTCTGTCATCAAGACTGGCCTTTCCCAATCTTCAATGAAATCTGTAAATATGACCCTGTCTTGCAAATGAAGTTCTTCTACGGTTTTAAATATCTCCGTAAATAGCCAGGCCTTCTTCCCAGCAATAACCAATTGATAACCATCGTCCAATTTATCAAATGCTCTAATCAACGACTCAATATTTTTACTTGGCCTGAGACTGCCCAGGAAAAGAAAATATGGTTTTGAGATACCATACTTCTTTAAAACTTTACCATTATGGGTTGGGGTAAATAATTTTTCGTTATAACTTAAAAGCGCAGTAACCACATCTACTGGTTTCTTGCCGTAAGTTTCAATTACTTTTTGCTTTGTAAAGTCTGAAATAGTAATCACCTTAGCAGCATTCTTGACTGAATACTCTGTCCAAGACTTCAATTGATTAAAGTCTTTGGCTGTAAATTGTTCTGGGGTTTCCAAGAAACCAAGATCCATAATAGCAACAACTGTGGGAATTGGCGAGAATCTTGGAGCATAGTGTCCCATGCTGAAAAACACATCGAGTCTTGGGAAATGAAAAAATAAATCAAATGGCAACCTTGTCTGAGTCCAAAACTTTGGAAATGGGATTACACGATATTCCCAATCCCACCTTCCAGATGGGAAATCTTGTTGGGCTTTGGATTTTAAATAAATTATAAATTTATGATCGGTTTTTTGACGATAAATCGCCCACAGTAGCTCAAAGGCATATTGATTAACCCCGACTCTTTT
>CAYHWU010000030.1:7293-8378 GCA_964360495.1 uncultured Gammaproteobacteria bacterium | reverse complement strand
ATGAAGAATATTACATTAGAACAACTACTAGAAGCTGGGTGCCATTTTGGCCACCAAGTTCGCCGTCGTCACCCCAAGATGGCTCCTTATATATATAGTCAGCAAGATGGCGTGCACATTATCGATTTGGTAAAGACCAAAGAAGGCCTAGATGAAGCTCTTGTCGCTCTCAAAAAGATTGTCGAAGATGGTGGAGTCGTCATGTGGGTAGGAACTAAGCGCCAGGCCCAAGAGACTGTCAAAGCAGCAGCCGAAAAAACCAACATGCCATATTTTGTCACTCGTTGGCCAGGGGGTTATTTTACCAACTTTCCACAACTCTTTAAAAGTGTGCTTCGACTTCGTGATCTCAAAGCCAAGAAAGCCTCTGGAGAACTCAAAAAATATACTAAAAAAGAACAATTACTTCTAGATCGCGAGATAGAAAAGCTTACCAAGCTGTTTGGTGGAGTAGAGTTATATGACAAGTTGCCTCAAGCCTTGATCATTGTTGACACCCATCACGAAGCCGTAGCTGTAGCCGAAGCCAATATTTCCAAAGTTCCAGTTATTGGTTTGGTCGACACCAACGCCGATCCCACCCATGTTGATTATGTAGTGCCTTCTAACGACGACGCATCCAAGTCGATTGAACTTTTTGTTAACGCTTGTGTTGAAATCATCAATGAAGCTCGAGGACATTAAAAAACTTCGTGAACAAACCTCTGCTGGAGTCTCAGATTGCCGAGCAGCCCTGAGCGAAGCCGAAGGGGATATGAAGAAAGCCGTTGAGATTTTGAAAAAGAAAGGCATTGAAAAAGCCGCCAAAAAGTCTGACCGCGCTGTCAAAGCTGGAATGATATTCACTTATGTCCATCACACTGGCCGGGTGGGGTCAATTGTGGGCCTGGCTTGTGAGACAGACTTTGTGGCCAAAACAGAAGATTTTCAAAAATTGGGTCGCGAGATTGCTCTGCACTTAGCCGCCACCAATGATTTAGAAGCCCCATATGTACGTGATGCCTCAAAGACAATTGCAGACTTAATAAAAGAGACGATTGGTAAGTTGGGAGAAAACATTCAAGTGGTAGAATATAAGGTAGTAA
>CAYHWU010000030.1:5659-7193 GCA_964360495.1 uncultured Gammaproteobacteria bacterium | reverse complement strand
GATATTGCTTCAATTCGCACCGGCAGGGCCATGCCATCGTTGGTTGAAAACATCGTCATCAACGCTTACGGTGGTTCCACCAAGATGAAAGTGATAGAAATGGCGAGTATCACCACACCCGACGCTTCATCGCTTTTGATTACTCCCTATGACTCTGGAACCATTGGGGAAATTAGACGGGATATTGAAGCTGCCAATACTGGTTTGACTCCGGTTATCGATAACGGGGTAGTCAGAATTGCTGTCCCAGCTTTGACTTCTGAGAGGAGACTAGAATATGTCAAAATGCTTCACAAAAAATTAGAAGATGGCCGAGTCAAGATTCGCCAAGTCCGCCACGAGGAGATGACAGATTTGAAGAGGTCTTTTGAAGCCAAAGAAGTTTTTGAGGATGACAAAAAGAAATTGGAAGATGAACTGCAAAAGATTACAGACAAACATATGGTTGAAATCGAAAATATTGGCAAGATGAAAGAGGGGGAGCTTCTAAAAGTATGACCTTTTTGATTTTTTTGGGAGTGCTTTCTGTTTTGGTACTTATTCATGAGTTTGGACATTTTTCTGCGGCCAAATGCTTGGGAATAAAAGTCGAGGAGTTTGCCCTGGGCTTGCCCTTTACGAGAGCCATTTTTAAAATAACTTTTGGTGAAACACAGTATGCCATTTATCCATTATTATTTGGGGGATTTGTAAAACTTCATGGCGAAGAACAGCAAAGTAAGAAGGATATAAAGCGGTCTTTCTGGGAACGCGGCAAAAAACAAAGACTGTTGGTTCTCTTTGCTGGAATTTTTATGAATATTATCTTGTCACTCTGTCTCTTTGTTACTTTGTATCTTTTTATAGGTGTTCCTGGCGAGACTCGCGAGATGGTAACAATCGACTCGGTCAAAGAGGGGAGTCCAGCTGAAAAAGCAGGTATAAAAACAGGAGACCGGATAGCAAATATTGCAAAAGTTTCGCAGCTGCAACTAATGACCAAAACATCTACAGAAGCTTTGACACTTCAGATTCGTCGGGGAGAAACAATCGCTTTGTTTGAAGGAATAGTCGAGAAAAATACCCAAGAATTGGCAATTGATGTTGTTCCCCAAAATGGTGTCATTGGAGTTTCCATTGGTGAATACCCTTATGTTACAACTAGTAAAACTGGTAACGTCTTGCTCGCCAGTCTCAAGGCAACTGGTGTTTGGGGAGGGCGAATTTTGGATGGCTTTAGAAGTATTGGTAAGAGTTTGATGGCTGGCAAGAAGCCAGAAGGAGTAGCAGGGCCGATTGGTATCTATCAGCTAACTGGAGTGATTGCTGGTGAAGGGATATTTCCACTCATGGAGTTGGTTGCCATACTTTCGTTAAACTTAGCGATCTTTAATATTCTTCCAATTCCAGCATTAGACGGTGGGAGAATATTTTTTGTTTGGCTTGAGTGGGCCAGACGCAAGCGAGTCTCGCCAGAACTAGAAGCCAAAATTAATGGTTGGGGCATGGCAGTCCTTTTGGGTCTCATGGCCCTCATCTCTCTCCAAGATGTCAT
>CAYHWU010000030.1:3526-5559 GCA_964360495.1 uncultured Gammaproteobacteria bacterium | reverse complement strand
CACGCGTATAGTTTTTGCAGGTTGAGCAATCGCAAAGAGGATCGATGGGATTTTTATCCATTTTGAATTTAGCTTGGTTAATGTCAATGCGTTCGGTTTTTGATTCGCAGTTATAAAGTAAACCGCATCTAGCAAGTCTGGTGGGAGCCACACAATCAAACATGTCTGCCCCAGCTTTGATGACACTGGTAATATCCGAAGGACGAACGCCTACGCCCATAGCATAAAGAGGTTTATTTTTGGGTAAAAGATCACGAACAAAACCAATGGTCTCGGCTGTTTCGGCTGCATTGGAGCCAATGGCAGCGCCACCAATGGCAATTCCGGGAAGATCTTGGTCTATGACAAATTTGGCCGATTCACGGCGCAGATTTCTATCTGAACCTCCCTGGATTATTCCAAAAAGAGTGGAATTGCCCATAACTTTTTTACATCTCACCAGCCATCTATGGGTTCTTTCCATGGCTTCCTTGCTACCTGTGCTATCGTCAAAAGCCATAATAATATCGGCGCCGATTTGGATTTGGGATTTTATGGCCGACTCGGGAGTAAAAAAATGCGATTGGAATTTCACTCCCTCCTCACTAATTTTGCAATTTAGACTTTGGACTTGAAAACCCCCAGAGTCGGTTAAAATTGGCCGGTCCCAGTTCATGAATTTATGAATACCACCCATAGTCTCGACATTTTCTGACCCAGGTCTCAAAAACAAATGATAATTGTTGGCCAAGATTATTTGTGATCCAATTTCTTTCAAATCCTCAGGAGAGAGTGATTTTACTGTAGCGTTTGTGCCCACAGGCATAAAGACAGGGGTTTGGATATCACCATGTTTAGTCTTGATAATCATAATTTGTGATATTATAACTAATACATGAAGAAAATATTGTTGATGATAGTAATGGCATTGGTGATAGTTGCACCAGCAAGCGCAAATGAAAACCGTAAGGATATTAGAGAAGGCTTTCGGGCAAAACTGAAAACTATTCGAGACGAAAAGAAGAGAGCTATAGTTGAAAGATTGGATACCAGATTTAATGAAGTGAACGCCAAGCGAACTTCAGAAATGGGAAAACACTTGGACAAGATGACTGAGATTTTGGGTCGTGTTAGTCCAGAAATTCAGACAGCTCGTGATGCCAATACTGCTCAAGCTGCTAAAGTGTATACCATTACCATCAGCACCGAAAAGAATTTGAAAATAGATGTGGGTAAAGTTCGCAGCCAGCTAGAAGCCGACTTAAAAGCAGTTCACGAATTAGTTGTTGCCGCTCGAACGGCCGTTAGAGCAGTTATCAAATGAAAAATGCTCTTTTAGTTGTAGTTGCGCTAGTTATTTTGGGAATTTTGATTTTCAAAATGCTGCCAACTACCTCGGCTCCGGTTCAAACAACCGATTTAAATGCAGAACTCGAAAAGACCGTCGATGACGGAGGAAAGGCAGATTTCGATTCTTTGGACAAAGACGCCTCCGGTTTATAGTATAATAGCCTCATGAATTGTGTTTTTTGTGACATTGTCGCGGGTAAGCTTCCAAGTACCAAACAGTACGAAGATGATAAAGTTTTGGCCTTTAATACTATAGCCCCTATGGCGTCTGTTCATATTTTAGTAATTCCCAAAGAGCATATTGCCGATTTGAGTGACACCAAAAATATTGAGCTATTGGGGTCTATTCAAAAAGCTGCAGCTCAGATTGCCTCTGATAAAGGAGTTGCTGGAGGCTACAAAATAGTATTAAATGGAGGAAGATATCAGGAAGTTAAACATTTACATTACCACCTAATGGGGGGTAACTTGGAAGGGGGAGTGAAATAATACATGCCAACTATAGTACGTAAAAAACCAGGCCAAAGTGACGATAAATTGATCGCTGACTTTCGAAAGAAAGTTATGAACGATGAAGTCCTTTTGGAACTCAAAAAACGCGAACATTATTACAAACCATCTCAGATTCGACAGGCCAGAACCAAGGCCAAGAAATCGGGACGTCGTTCTGTACTATGATGCTTGCTCGCCTTAAAGAGGATCTT
>CAYHWU010000030.1:0-3426 GCA_964360495.1 uncultured Gammaproteobacteria bacterium | reverse complement strand
ATCGGCCAGAGTTGGCTGTTTCTGAGAAAGCCGAGCTTTTGGTCTTGGAATCTTACTTGCCAAAGCAGTTGAGTGAAGAGGAAATTAGAGCAGAAATTGCAAAACTTAGTTTGCCATCTGATTTTGCAGGTTCAATGAAAATAGTGGCTCCAATGTTCAAGGGTAGAGCTGACGGTAAACTAGTTGCGAAAATAATAAATGAAAAAAATAGCTAATCCTGAAATAATCGAAAAGACTGTTCGAGAGCATGGCATAACAGGGGAGTATGAAGTAAATGTTTTTATAGCCACAGAAGAGGAGATGAGAAAGATATTGGACGGGGAGTACCACGATGTATTGAGTTTTCCCCTCGAACTAGATAGAACTTATCCTGACGGAGTCACTCGTCTAGGTGACATTGTCATTTGTGATCAGGAAAAAGATGTAGAATTTTTAGCCGGCCACGGAGCCTTGCATCTTTTGGGTATACACCACGAGTAATATTTGGTGTATAAATTATCGTTGCATGACTTTGTATTTGAAGTACCGCCCACAAAATGTTTCAGAACTAGACCTAGTTTCAGTGAGAGAGCAACTGACTAAAATTTTGGAGTCCAAAAACATTCCCCATGCCTTTTTGTTTTCCGGCTCAAGAGGTACCGGCAAAACCAGTAGTGCTCGAATTTTAGCGAAAACTATAAATAATTTAGATTCTTTGGATACTCCAGATATTATTGAATTGGATGCTGCCTCGCATAGGGGAATAGACGAAATTAGAACTATTCGTGAACAAGTGGCTCTCTCGCCACTCTCTTCAAAGTACAAAGTTTATATTATCGACGAGGTCCACATGTTGACGACTGAGGCAGCCAATGCCCTCCTCAAGACTCTGGAGGAGCCACCAGCTCACGTCATATTTGTCTTGTGTACGACAGACCCTCAGAAGCTTCCTGAAACCATCGTCTCGCGTTGCACTCAAATTCATTTTGTCAGGCCCAGCCTGACAGAGATAGTAAATAAATTAACGCTGGTGGCAAAAGAGGAGAAGTTCAAAATAAATAATGAAGACCTCGAATCAATTGCCAAAAAGGCTAAGGGGAGTTTTCGTGATGCGATCAAAATATTGGAACAAGTTATTTTGTTTGGGAAATTTGAACCAGATTTTGGTGACCCCCAAGAATTTTTGGATTTGCTCTCAAATCCCGACACTCAAAAAACTCTAGATTTTATTGAGGAATTGGTAAAACAGGGGGTTAACCTGCGAACATTTGTCGAGAGATGCGTCGAAGTTTTGCGGGACAAGCTTTTGGAAACCCGAGACAAAAATATTATTACTCAAATTGAGGATTTTGAAAAAGTGTATCTCCAACTCAAAGATACAGCCGTGCCTCAGTTGCCTTTGGAGATTATGGTTATTTCAATGACCAAACCCCAAATCCCAAGTCTCAATACCCCCACTCCAGTCTCCCCCTACGTAGGGGGAGACGTTGAGAGGGTACTAGACAAATGGCCAGAGATTTTGCGAGTAGTGCGACCGTTTAATCATTCCATAGAAGGTTTGCTGCGTTCTACAAAACCAGTGTCTTTTGATGGAACCAAATTAACTTTGGAGGCTTTTTATGTTTTTCATAAAGATAAACTCAGTGAAGAAAAAAGTCGAAAAATTGTTGAGGACGCTGTGGCTGCTGTATTGGAAGCTCCCAAAATAGTTTTAAACTTAGTTTTGGGTAAGGCCAAGCCCCAGGAAGATCTTTCCAAAGTTGCAGAAGGCATTTTTAAATGATAATATCTGGACATGGGACTCGGAGACATGATGGGCAAACTAGGGGATATGAATAAACTGCGTCAACAGGCTATGCAGATGCAGAAGAATTTGGCTGCGCAGACAATTACTGTTGAAGAAAATGGAGTAAAAGTGGTTATTACTGGAGACCAAAAGATTGTTTCTATCGAAATCCAAGGTCTTTCAAACGAAGTTCTCAATGAAACTATCAACAAAGCTATCCGCAAATCTCAGGAACTGGCTGCCAAAGAACTTATGAATGTCTCAGGGGGCATGGGCGGCCTCATGGGCGGATCAAACTAAAGTTTATGTCAGTAGCAGAGATAGAAGCTTTTTTGGAACAAAGGCTGAAAGCGCTTTTTCCAAAATACAAAAAAACCACCCTGTCTGATTCTGAGTGTACCATTGATGCAATAAAGAATGTAAAAGTTTCTCCTGGTCGTACATTTCACACCAATACAACAGGAGATGGTGACCAAAAAAGACAAAGTTTATTAGACAATGCTCCTTTAAGAACACCGAGAAACTCGAAACCACCCATTGTTAAATCTGAAACCCCAGATGGAGTATATGCCTATAATTCAATGCCGGAACCAAAACCTAGAGTTGTTGATACAGCAGTAAAGAAAAAGCAAGAGTAGACTTCTGAATAGACCTATAGTATAATAATGAGTGTAATTTTTATTACATTCAAATGGACAGACAAAAAGAAAACATTTTTTTATTGCGAAGTAGACAGTTTGGGTGGAAAGTTGCTGTTGAGTTGGGGATTGGCTTGGGAGCAGGGGTAAATTTTGCAACAAACATCGCTAAGTCGGACGAACAAGCCTTAATTCTTACAATCCCAGTAGCATTGGCTGCAGTTTGTTTAATGAAGACTGTCGAACAATTAGCTTTTTTGCCTAGACAGCTAAGTACTATTATAACAAGATTAAAATACAATCATAACGAGGGTACTTGTGAATTTACTTCAAGAGAAACACATGATACGGCTAAAATTCTTGAAATGAACCCCAAAATATTTGAAGTTTCGGATGAGTGCCCAGATGATGATTTCATTCAATCAATGCATTTATATAACGTCTGTCATCTTTTGGGTATTATCCCAATTGTTCTTAATACGACCAATGAACATCCTTGTAAAAAGCCGAATCTTTTGAAGATTGCTCTCGGCGGATTTGGAGATTCTGGAATTAAGGATGTTACTAGAATTCAAGAAAATGTAGATTCTGATTTGTTAAATAATGGGGCGGGTATTTCTTAATTTATTATGGAAAATCTTGAGCATAGTGAGTTTGGTCGAAATACGTTGACATCTTTTGCTATCGGTTTTCGAATAGCTATAGAAAATGCAATAGATATCCCATTTCAATGGGATGATTTTATTTTGGGTTTAGATTACGAAAGGTCAGATAGGTGGTTTAAGAATATGAGCAAGCTTCGAGAAGAGAGGGTTGTTGGTATAAAAGACATTTTACTTTTAACGTTGATTCCTGGAATTCCGTTAATCGCAACGGGTCTGCTGGTTGGTATCAAACGTCATGCAATGTTTGAACTGGGAAAACTGGCTGAAAAATAATGCTAGAATAGTTTGGCAATGAGAATAGCTAGAGCTGTTACAAATTTAATAGAAGCCTTTGAACGGTTGCCAGGTGTGGGACCAA
>CAYHWU010000029.1:5874-8664 GCA_964360495.1 uncultured Gammaproteobacteria bacterium | reverse complement strand
TAAGGCATTATGGCGTAGATGTTGCTGGAAAAGTTTGCATGGATGTAGGGGCAGCCACAGGGGGATTTACAGATTGTTTTTTACAACATGGTGCAAAAGAAGTTTATGCTGTCGAAACTGGATATGGAGTTTTGGATTGGAAGCTGAGAAATGATCCTCGGGTGATTGTCAAAGAAAGATCAAATATTTTGTATAGCTTGGATGTTCCACGAGATATTGATGTGGCAGCTGTCGACACTAGTTGGACAAAATTAAAATTATCCGTTCCTGCGACCACCCGTTTTGTAAAACCCGATGGCACTATCTTAGCCCTCATTAAACCCCAGTATGAGATAGATAAGAAACTTCTTAAACATGGGATTGTGCCAGGAGAAGAATTAGAAAAACTTTTGGTAGATATTAAAAGACAGATGATAGATTTAGGGTTTGAGATATCAGAAATTATTGATTCACCAGTTACCGGAGAAGCAGGCAATCACGAGTTTTGGATCAAGTTAATGTTAAAATAAGTGCTATTGGAAAGGTTGTATAGTGGCATATTTCTTGCTAAACTTTAGTAATGGGAAGAGTCTTGTTTAAGGAGTCGAAACAACAGGAATGGATAGAGCAATTGATCTCTAAAGGACACAAAATAGAAGACTTGGCCAATATTTGTGAAGTCTCTTCAAGGACCTTGAGAAGTTGGAGACAAGGAAAATTTTATATGTCAGATTTGGCCTTAGAGAGAATCTGTCAGAAGTTGAAAATATCGATTCCAATAGTGCAGTTGTTACCCGATTATTGGTATGTAGAAAAAGGGGCTAAATTGGGAGGTATAAAGAGAATGGAAATTTATGGTCCTCCAGGCACAAAGGAAGGACGCATTGAAGGCGGAAGGATGTCGCAATTAAGAAGAAGGCTAAATCCCAAGGAATATTTGAATTGTAATTTACGAAAAAACATTCCTACTCCAGAAAAAAGCACTAAATTAGCTGAATTAATAGGGATTATTTTAGGGGATGGGGGAATAACAAATACACAACTAAAGATAACTTTAAATAAAGAAGTGGAAAGTGAATATATAAGTGTTGTTGTAAATTTGTTGACAGATTTATTTGGAGAGGAGCCAAAGAAATATTATTTTTCAGAACACACCCAGAAAGTTTGCAATATAGTTTTCTCGGGGGTTCAATTAATAGAGATTCTTGGCACACTCGGATTGTTTCCGGGTAATAAGGTATCGCGACAAGCAAAAGTCCCAGAATGGATTGTAATTGATCACGCTTTTTCCAAGAGTTGCTTACGGGGTTTAGTCGATACCGACGGATGTGTTTTTTTACACAAACATTATTCCTTTGGAAATTATTATCTAAATCTAGGAATCACGTTTACAAATCATTCATTACCCCTGTTACATTTTGTCTATACGACCTTAACATCTGTGGGGTTTCATCCAAAAATTCAAGATGACGGTGTTTATTTATATAGAGCATCAGAGGTGGTAAAATATGCAAACGAGATTGGTTTTAGTAACACTCATCATGCCCTTAGACTAAATCAATTCTTAGAGTTAAAAAAAGGAGGAGTCGCCTAGTGGTCTATGGCGCAGTCCTGGAAAGACTGTATGGGAGTAATCCCATCGTGGGTTCAAATCCCACCTCCTCCGCCAAAACTATGCCGTAATGAAATTATGGTCAACGACTCATTTATTAAATTGTGGAATGATTTGGCAAGTGTAGATTGCGGGCCTAAACTTATTAATCAGTTTTCTCTACATGATTTTATACCAAACAAATGGTTTGATTGGAAAACTGTTTCGAATCGTGACGTAATGATCGTTGGTCAAGATTGGGGGCCATACGTTTTTCTGAAAAAGTATGTTGATAGATATACTTTAGAATCCAAAGACAAGAGTTTTGATTATGATAAATTCTTATTCGAAACATTCTCATCCCGGACAGAAAGAATGATAATCCAATCATTGGAGAACAGTTTTCAAGAAAGATTTGGAAAAAGAATGATGAGAAAACATTGGAATGATTTCTTTTTTACAGTGGCAGTATTTTTTTGTAGAACAGGGACATTATTCAGAGGTAGTGAAAATTTTGACAAAAAAGGGTTGGAATTATCTCTTCCTTTTCTGAAGAGGCAGATTAACTTAGTAAAACCGAAAGTAATTATTACATTAGGGGATATGGCTTTACGCCAAATTATAAGTGCACTAAACATACCGATTGATTATAAAAACTTATCGCAATTCATAAAAGACACTGACAAAGACAAATATTTTATATTTAACCAGATAGTTATCATTCCCAGTTTTCATCCAGCTGCACACGTTAACCCCAAAATTATATATGATAGATTGGCGATTCTTTGGAAGATATGAATAAACTTACTCGAATAGCAATAATTGTGGCTTCAATACTGATTTTGTTGGACTATCTGGTTTATATAGCATGTAGAGCCGGAAAATGTTTGTATTAGCTGTTTGTATAGGCATTTTGTCCTATTTGATCATGGCACTTGGGTTATTGGGTATATTGACCATTGGCAGTCTCAAGCTATTAGTGATACTATTTTTAGTTTTTTTGATATGTTATTACTTGGCATCTTAATTATTCAAGCTGCAATTAATCTGGTTGGAGCACTGGGACCGGAGTTGGGTTTTGATGCCTTGTGGTATCACACTACCATCCCCAGAATTTGGCTAGCTCAAAACAAAATTACTTTCTTAGGAGGGGACTATTATTACAGTGGTTTACCAAAACTTATTGATATGTTGTATGTTTTTCCCTTTTCCCAATTAAT
>CAYHWU010000029.1:0-5774 GCA_964360495.1 uncultured Gammaproteobacteria bacterium | reverse complement strand
CCAATGGATTGGAATTTTAGTATTAATATCCTGCGCTTAGCTGACCCAATTAATCCTATTTATGTAATGGTGTTGCCGTTACTCAAAAAAACGCCGATTACTATTTACTGTTTATTGTCATTTATGGTTTGGTTTCTTACTCCACATACTGGTGGTGGTAGGTTCTTATTACCATATCTCCCAGCCTGGTCGGTGTTGGCGGCCATTCTTATTCGCAAAAATAAATTTTTTGTGACAATGGCAATACTGCTCGCAGTAATTTCAATTGGTTATCGTGGACTGGCTAATGCCAAGTATCTACCGTATTTGTTTGGTCAACAAAGTAAACAAGATTTTTTAAATAAATATCTTCTTTATAGCAAACCATATTTGCGTTAGAGGATCAAAATAGTCTATCCTCTTGGGTGAAAAATAAAGATTTTCCATTGGGTAATTTAGACCCGTGTTCGAAATCTGATATATATCCTGGGCCACTTGCGTGAAATGAGAAGTAGACAGAGTATGCCAAAGAGCAGGCTTGTCTTTATATGATAAAGATAAACTATGTAAGTATGGACCGGAATATAATCCATATGGATCAGAGAGCGCGGACTTGGTAATAAAAATGGGAGGATTGTTTAAATCCAATTGCCAACCAGGCTCGTTGACATAAATCGTCTTTCCCAAATAAACACCTTCTGTCTGAGGTCTGGCAAAGTGACTATCAATTAAAGTACCACCAACCTGTAGGTGGTTAATTTGTTTTGCCACCTCAAGATAGGGAATAGGTTCTCGAATCCTGGCTACCGTTGGGACGGTAACCAAAATCAAACATGTGATAACAACTGCTTTACCAAGACGATGTTTTTTAAGAAACTGGGCTGTTAGTAAAGCCAGGCCATAGCTTGCGATTAAAGCGTGTCTGCCAAAGAATAATGAGTCCCACCATTGGTTCACAATTAAAGCGGGGAGTATCCACAGAATTAAAGAAGGACGACGAAATAAAGAAATAGAAGCTAGAATCACGATAAGATTGGTATTATTTCGAAGCAAGGGGATAATAAAATTTCTAAACAATACAAAAATATTTGTCAATTGCACATGTTCACTCGTTTTTGATAAATAAACCCCAGCCAAACCTACGAAGATGTTTGGAGAAATTAGATAAGCATTAAACAGACTGGTGACAATTATTGATATCACAAGCCATTTCCAAGATTTAGGGTTGTAATAAATAATTAAGGGAATCCACAATAAAACAGCCAGATGGGTAAGTAAATTTAGTCCAAACAAAAAAGAAGCCACCCAGTATCTTTTGCTTTTAAACATATAAAGACTAATTAGAAACAGGGGAACGTAGGCAGCCTCCATCATGACTGTTGTTTGTGACAACCAAACCAGAGGCAACAGAGAAACAATTAGTACGGCAGTTTTACTGTGAGTTAGTTTGTAAAAACTAATTAGACCACCAAGACCCAGTATTATTTGAGACGGGATCAGGAGCAAATTTTTAAATAATAAAATATAGCCTGCATGTAAAGGTAGATGGCCAGCGGTCAGAGCTTCCCAGAAATTAGGATTTGCCAAACGAGTCAAGTATTCGAGGGAATCAAACCAGACGGGATTTGGGTTGGCAGTGTAAAATCGAGAGAGAATGAAAATAATAATCAGCGTTATTAGCATTTTGCTAATTATAATCTTAGTATCTGGTGGTTGTGCTTGGAAAAGTGGAGAGATGCTGAAAGGAATATTACTTGGAGACAGGATGCGTTTTGAAGATGGTTATAAATATTTTTCCTGGTGTGCTGGAGGAGTGCCACTCGTTGACAGGCTTCGTAAATTATTAAATAGAGATTATATTATCCTTCTCCAGAACAATAACGAACTTCGAGCCAGTGGAGGGTTTATGGGATCATACGCTAAGCTTAAATTTAGACAAGGGGTTTTGGTTGACGCTAAAATTTCCGATATTTATAACCCCGATGGCCAACTCATAGGTTATGTTGAGCCCCCTCCTCCTGTCAAAAAAGCTTTTGATTTTGGAGGATGGAAACTTCGAGACAGTAATTGGGATATTGATTTTACTAAAGCTGCTCCTCAAATCGCTTGGTTTTTTGAACAAGGGCTAGAACCCACTGACGGTCTCGTCGCCATCAACTTATCGCTGGTACAAAAAATATTAAAGATCACCGGACCAGTTGGGGAAATAAGCGATAAAAATATTTGGCAACTGGCTCAAACTCAGGCCGAAGTAAATATGCAAAAACAAAATTTTTTAACTGAAATAGGACTCAATCTTTTAAGTGAATTTAAACAATTAACTTATCCTAAATTACTTAAGATACTTATGCTGGTGTATCAAGAATTACGAAATAAACAAATTTTGGTTTGGATGAAAGACCTGACTGTCCAACAAATCTTACACACAAAATCTTGGGATGGCTCTTTGGGCGAGCCAACCAATGGTTATTTGTATATTGTTGACAGTAATCTAGGAGCCAATAAAGCCAATTGTTGTGTTACTCGAAGCGTGGTTCAAGAGATCGACGATGATCAAATTAAACTGACCATTACTTACAAAAATGACAATGAATTTAAAGATCCCAAACCCCCAGTTTTTTGGGGAGGAGATTACATAAATTATGTCCGTGTCGTAATCCCGGCAAATTCATTTGTTGATAGTCCAGAGGACTATGATATCGAAGACAGGGATAGTTTTAAAATTCTGGGAAAGTGGATTCATATTCCTGCTCAGAAAACAGAATCGATAGAAATAAAATATAAACATAAAGAAATAAATTCAGTTTTCATTAAACGCCAGCCAGGAATAGAAAGTTTTGATTATAAGCTTGTTTATAATGGTAAAATCGTGGTTAATAAGAAAATCATTGCTGATGAATTATTAAACTATGGATCAAGTACAGGAAATTAAGCAAAAAATTGATATCGTGGAGTTGATTTCACAACACACTCCGTTAAAAAAAGCCGGACGCAACTACAAGGGACTTTGTCCCTTTCATGGGGAAAAAACTCCTTCGTTCATGGTCAATCCAGAATTGCAGATTTTTAAGTGTTTTGGCTGTCAGGTGGGGGGAGATGCTTTTACTTTTCTTCAGAAAAGTGAAGGCATGGATTTTTACGAGAGCTTGCAAACTTTGGCCAAAAAGGCCGGCGTAGAACTAGTAAGTTATCAGCCATCACAAACCGAAGAGTTGCGAGAAAGATTGATACGGGCCAATAGTTTGGCTTGTGAGTACTATCACTATTTGTTGACTAGTCATAAATTAGGTAAAAGTGCTCTAGAATATTTAAAGACAAGAAAGATTTCTTCTGACTCAATTGAAGCTTTTAAGTTGGGTTATGCACCGGAAGGTTGGGATTATCTAACCAGATATCTAACGGATAAAAAGAAATTTGATCTATCGGATTTGCAGGCAGCGGGTTTAGTTTTCAAAAATTACGATCGTTTCCGAAATCGGGTGATGTTTCCCCTCGACAACGCTCGGGGTCAAACAGTTGGGTTTGCAGGAAGAGTAATGCCACCATCAACCGACGCCAAATATATTAACACTTCAGAAACTGAAATTTATCACAAGAGCGAATTGCTTTATGGCTTGAATATCACCCGAAGTGAAATAAAAAAACAGGGGTTTGCTGTGGTAGTCGAAGGAGAGGTTGATTGCATCGCCAGTCACCAGGTTGGTGTAAAAAATATGGTGGCTATTAAAGGCTCGGCTTTAACTGTTCGCCAGGTGGAGATGATCCGCCGGCTTTGTGACACGGCTATTTTGGCACTCGATTCAGATAAAGCTGGTGATGCAGCTACACGCCGAGGCATTGAAATTGCAGATAAGGCTGGTTTAAATATCAAAATTGTAACTTTGTCCGATGCCAAAGATCCAGGTGAGTATGCTATAGAAAATCCCGAAGGGTGGAAAAAGGCGATTAAGGACGCCATACCTGTTTATGATTTCTATATAAAGTCGGCAGTCGATCGACATGGATTGGAGGCAGCTGGAAAAAGAAAAATCGGTCAGGAACTCTTGCCTGTAATATCTCAAATCGCTGACGAAATAGTAAAAGCTCATTATATTAAGTTGCTTGCAAGAACTTTGGAAGTTGATGAATCTGATATTAGAAACCAATTGGCAAAAATCGTGAATCCTGTGAATGCTCAAATGACAAATGTGCAAATGACTAAATCAAACGTGTTGGAAGAATATATGGTAGAGCTTGCTTTGAAAGGCAACAAGCTAAGTGAATTGCCAACACTTAGTGACCAATTTTGGTCAAAAGTGGTCGAAGAACTAAAGAGTGTAAAGATCGCCGACTTGCCACCAGAACTGAAAGCTCGAACAGAAGCACTCATGCTGTCAGAGACCGAGTTTGATATCAAAGAATGGAGAAAAACCCTGGATCGTTGGGAGCAGCAGCAAGTCAAAGGTCAACTCAAGGGTGAGCTCGACTCAGCCTCAATTCAGAAATTAAGTAAAAAACTATCGGATTTGACAAGGAGTCGAGGCTAGAGTAAACTTGACGGCATCGGTATTTTTTATGGCAAAAATTGAAACCAGCATCCAAAAACTTCTGGCATTGGGCAAACATCAAGGTTTTTTGACCCTCGAAGATATTTTGTTGGTTTTCCCCGATGCCGAAGACCGCATTCCAGAATTGGATGATTTTTTTGCACAATTAATAGAAAATAGTGTTGACGTTTTTGAAGATTTGGGAGAAGGGGAAGAGGAAGAAGAGAAATCTACTCAAGAAATAGAAAAAGAAATTGAAGCTTTGACCAAAGCCGAAGGTGTGGTTTCAACCGATCCTGTCAGAATGTATTTGAGAGAGATTGGAAAGATTCCGCTTTTGAAATCTGACGAAGAAATTGCGGTGGCTCAAAAGATTGAAAAAGGTGATCGTAAAGCTAAAAAGAAATTAATTGAAAGTAACTTACGTCTAGTTGTTTCCATTGCCAAGAAATATGTCATGCGTGGGTTGTCTCTTTTGGATCTGATTCAAGAAGGTAATCAGGGACTAATTCGCGCCGTCGAAAAATACGACTGGCGCAAGGGTTACAAATTTAGTACTTATGCTACTTGGTGGATTAGACAAGCTATCACCAGGGCTATTGCTGATCAGGCTAGAACTATTCGTATTCCCGTCCACATGGTCGAAACTATCAATAAATTAGTTAGAACACAAAGACGGTTGATGCAAGAATTGGGCCGGGAACCCGACGCTTCGGAAATTGCCAAACAAATGGAAGACATGACTCCCGAGAGAGTGAGAGAGATTCTCAAAATTGCCCAAGACACCACTTCTTTGGAAACTCCAGTGGGGGATGAAGATGACAGCATTTTGGGAGACTTTATTGCCGATACCACTCAATTGTCTCCAATTGAAGCCACCTCAAGAGAGCTTTTGAAAGAAAACATCGAAGAAGTTTTGGCCTCTTTATCCGACCGCGAAGCCAAAGTTCTTAAGATGCGTTTTGGACTTATGAATGAGAAACCAATGACTTTGGAAGAAGTTGGCAAAGAATTTGGAGTGACGCGTGAGCGTATTCGTCAGATCGAAGCCAAGGCTCTAAGAAAACTTCGCCATCCTTCCCGCCGCAAAAAGCTCCAGGATTATTTAGAATAAAAACATGAACCTGCTTCAAGCCATTGTTTTGGGCATTGTTGAAGGGGCCACTGAATTTTTGCCAATTTCCTCGACTTTTCATTTGATTTGGACAGCCAAATTATTGCAAATTCCCCAAACAGATTTCTTAAAATTGTTTGAAGTGGCTATTCAGG
>CAYHWU010000028.1:0-8776 GCA_964360495.1 uncultured Gammaproteobacteria bacterium | reverse complement strand
CTTCTACCGAATACCTGATACCGAATACCGAACACTAATTAATTATGATAGACTTTAATATATGAAATATTTGAAGTTCTTTGGAATATTTATGTTCCTGTTCGCGTTTTTTGTTCCCTCAGTTCAAGCTCAAAGTGTTTGTGATATTCCGGGAATAAACTCAGAAGCTTGTAAAGCAATTGATTTACTTTTTACTAAAAAACAAGCCGACGGCCCTTGGTACAACCAAAACTTTGGCCAGTTTTCCAGAAAAGTTTTAGATGAAAAAAATCCTGATGCTATCTTTGGTGAACGATACACCTTCGCTCAAATCAATTGGATAGTTAATTCCATTGCCACAATGCTTAATCCAGCAGCAAATATTCAAAATGCTGGGGATCTTTTTAATTTTATAATTGAAGTACAAAAATTACTAAAGGCTGAAGTGCCTCCAACAATGAGCGATTATGCAAAGCTGGGACCGGCTGGATTATTTGCAGGTGGAATGACAGCACTTTATTCCAATCCCCCTGCTTCCGCAGTCTCGGAAACAAAATACTTAGCCTCTAGAGTTTTTGATTTTGGGACAGGAACAACACCTGTTTATGCCGCTGAAGGTTATGGCTATGCGGGATTGAGTTCTGGCGGAGCAGTCCGAGCCCTCTGGACCGCCTCACGAAATATGTCTTACTTAATTATCGTTGTAATTTTAATCGCTTCGGGCTTCATGATCATGTTCAGAGTAAAAATTAATCCCCAAACTGTCGTCTCTCTGCAAACAATGATTCCAAAATTAGTTACTACTCTAATTTTAATTACCTTCTCATTTGCCATCGCTGGGCTAGTCATAGACATGATTTATGTATTTCTGCTTGCCATTATTGGATTGCTATCGACAAGTCAATTTATATCCAACGTCCCAGCATTTATTAAAACAATTACCGAGATGCATATTTTACAGGGCTACGCTGCTATTCAAATATTACCAACTTTTATACTGGCTTTTGTTGTAACACTAATATTGGCTTGGACTGCTGCAGGGTTTACTGCTGGTACAAGTTTCTTGATTGGCGCCGTAATAATGGCAATTGTTTTTATCTATTTTTTGATAAACCTTTGGAAAATATTTTGGATGCTTCTTAAGGCATATGTGATGATTATTCTCCAAATTTGTATTGCTCCTCTTCAGATTATGCTCGACCTTCTACCTGGGCAATCCGGTTTTGGACCTTGGATCAGAAATTTAATAGCTAACGCATCTGTATTTGTAGCAGTGCCTGTAATGCTACTTCTGCAACTCATATTAAGTTGGAATCCAATTACCAATTATATTATTGGAATTAATGTACAAGGAGGGATAGACACAAAACTTGCTCTACCTCTGCTTGGTGGTGGATCTGGAGAACTGGGACTACTAATGTCGGTAGGCATTGGCTTTGTGATTTTTTCGCTTACTCCAAAAATTGCTGATATGATTAGAGATGCTCTTAAAGTGCCTGCGTTTAAATATGAATCGGCGATAGGAGAAGCCTTTATGGAACCGTATAAGTGGTATCAAGGTGCAGTTGGTATGCAAAAATCTAGAGAGGAAGAAGCCCTTATGGGCAAAAAGCTTGCTGAGGCTGGAATTAAATCTAGACAAGCACTTAGTGGTGGAGTTACAGGAGAATATTCCAGAGGAAGAGAGGCGGCTGAAGCTTCATCTCCAAAGGCCAAATCTGCAATGGATCTGACAAGGAAATCAGATTATTCAGGAAAATAATTCTATTTAATTCCAAATAATGATTTGGTAAAAGCGATCACTCCGCTTTTTACTAATTTCCATCCCTTACTTGCATCCGATCCTGTTTTAGAGGCGCCCATTTGTTCCAACATCCATAGCTCCATTTCCCGATCTTGTCCTGAACTAGTTGGACTCAACACCAAGTCTTCCGCAAAATCTCGATATACATCTTTGTCACGAATAATCATGTTGGGATTGGATTGATATTTACCCGTCCTTAATTGAAGTGTTCTATTGGCTATTTGATAAAACTTTAGCCACTTCCTAGCTCCTAACATTTTTACTTGGTCTTCGGTCACTCCTTTGTCATATTCAGGAGCAGGATAAGGATCGCCAACTTTCAATCGCCCCCAAGGATTGGTAAAGAGATGTAAAAATTTCGATTTTACCCCTGCCAAAGTTTCGGCATTGGGTTTTACCATCCATGCCGTTAATGCCTCCACGGTATTGCCAGCGTGCTCAGCAGAGCCCAACCAATCCGCGTATAGAGAACCATCTTTATCTATTTTTGTAAAATCCAATTTTTCTAGGGCTTCTTTTTTTCCACTACTCAGATTGGAAACAATAAAAGCCTTGTCTCTTTTTAGACCTAACTTTTCTAATTCACTATCGGGAAACCAAAAACTTATAAAATCTCTATACTCGATATCCCCGACTTCCCATAGATATTTGTTTCCTCCCAGGTGATATTTCGCTGCCCACAGATCAAAAGCCATTAATTGTGCGAGTTTCTTGTCTTCAGAATCCATTCTTCTTATACCATTCCACTTTTTGTCGTTGGGATCAGTAGAAATACTTGGAATATAAGCATCGAATAACGCTTGTCTTCCCATGCTTCGCCACATGCGAATTCCGAAACTTACCTCGCTAATATCAATTTTAAGATCACTCTCAATTCCTTTTAATATTTGAGAGTCCATCTCAGTCCCACTAGAATCAAGATACGCTTGAAGTCTGGGGACTTGTAACTTTACTATTTCTCCTTTTTCGTTTCTCCTTTCGACCTCAATTGTTTTTGATCTGTCTTCCATGGCTGCCATTGTTGGGAATGATTCTCTCCAAAGCCTGGTTAGTCTTTCTGCTCCCGATCTCCCTCCAAAAACATCTCTCGACATACGTGTCAGTTCTTTTGCGGCTTTCCCAAAATCTTCTTTTCCCGCTGCACTAAAAGCTGAAAAAAATTTCGACAAAAGAAGCCTATCGTTTAGAACCTCGAACATCTTATTATATAGTTCTCTTTTCCCCGCATTTTCATCTCTAATATAATCCAAACCAAAGTTTATATGAGAGTATATTTCTCGGGCCAACATATCCGACACATCCTCTGTTAACCAAATTTTTCCTTTCAACCATTTAACTGCTTCAGCTTCACTTGCTTTTTTTAACATCTCCATGTCTTCTTCAGGAAATCCAATTGATCTGGCTCTAAATTCAAAACCATACATACCATTCCCCAAATACGGATTCTGTGGTCCCCCTGTTCTTGCAGCCTGCAATGCATCTTCAAGCGCTTTTCTTTCTTGATCTTGAAGAGCCTCTCTATTTAGACCAACCCTCATCCTGCCCACATCACGAAGATTGGCGGGTACTAACTCAGGAACCCCCAGAAAAAATTGTTTTCTCTGTACTTCTGTTGTATCTTGACCCAAAGCTCTCTCATCATATATTTGTGCTTCTCTTGAGAGAGTATCTTCTGCAAGATTGATTAAACCACGATAAGTATCTGCTGACTCTTTTTGAACATCTTCATCTTCTGAAACACTTACAATGCCTGCTTTCTCTAATGATGAAGGGTTCATTCCGGAAATTTCTGCTTTTATTTCTCCCCAACGTTGTTGAACTTCAGCTGGATTGTTAGGATCTGCAACAGATATCCCATCAATTCTTTCTCTCACATCGTTTAGTGGTTGTAAAAAACCATCCCGGCTTGCTGCCTCTACTACTTGAGCTTTTTCCTGTAAAAGTTTAACTACCTGTTCACTGTTTGGATCAGCATTTCCTTGATATGCTGCCTCAAGTTCTGTTCTAATTTGTGACAAAGGTCGTCCTTTGTAGCTTGGCAGGTTTTGCTCCTCCTCTTTTACCTTCCTTTTTTCTTTAAGTTTTTCTGGTTCTTTTTTTATTAATGTATCTTTTAAATCGGCTGCCGCTTCTACGACGTCTGCCAAAGCATCAACACCCGCAACAGGAACTAAATTTTCTATTGCCTTTACTAACGGAGCAATCGCTTCTTCCATTCCCCTTTTTACTTCTTCTGACACGCTTGGCGCACTCGGTTTTCTGTCGTCTGCAACTTTTAATTCTTTTGCCCTTTTCTTAAGATCGCTGCCTGACATATTTGCACTCGCCACTTCAATTTTTGGTTTTTCTCCTTCTGCCATACCAAGAAATTATACTACACTCAACAGAATATCTAATGTTTAACCTGCCCGCAATGCTTTCAGCATAGCTGATGCAGGCGGGTGTCTAATGCTTAATATTTAGAACTTGACAGGTCTTATATAACCTTATATAATCCTATATATATGAATGGTAGATTTGATTTTCGACTCAAAAGTATCCCTCAAGATATTTGGCTGAAGATTGTTCAGATTGAGTCTATTAAGGGGAAATGGGATGGAAGTACCAAGCTCAATCCTCAAATTTTAGGTAGATTAAAAAAGTCTGTTCTTGTCACCTCAACTGGTGCCTCCACTCGTATTGAAGGATCAAAATTGTCCGACGAGGATGTCGAGAAAATGCTTCAGGAAATATCGATCCAAAAATTTAGTAATCGTGATGAGCAAGAGGCTCAAGGGTACTATGAGCTCTTACAAAATGTATTTAATTCTTGGGAATCACTCGTCTTTAATGAAAATTTGATTAAACATTTCCATAAAGAATTATTGAAATACGTAGAAAAAGATGTTGACCATCGGGGGGAGTATAAGAAAAAAGAAAACGCTGTGACTATGGTTAACGAAGAGGGAGGATCGGTTGGGATTCTTTTTGAGACAACCCCTGCTTATTTAACACCCAAGGAGATGTCTGAGCTGGTGGACTGGACCAAAAAAACACTTGAACAAAATCAGTCTCACCCCTTGTTGGTGATTGCCAATTTTCTGGTTGAATTTCTCAATATCCATCCATTTGAGGATGGAAACGGCCGCTTGTCAAGAATATTAACCAACCTTTTGTTATTAAAACATGGCTATGCTTATATACCATACGTGTCACACGAAAAGTTGGTTGAAGATAACAAACCAGAGTATTATTTATCTCTTCGTAAGAGCCAAAAAACACTAAGAACAGAGAAGCCAGATATATTCATCTGGACCAACTTCTTTTTAAATATACTCAATGCCCAATCTCAAATGGCAACCCAACTATTAATACAAACAAATATCGAGTCTGTTCTCTCGCCAAAACAGTTGCTGGTGTGGACCTATTTGGAAAAAGTAACGCAAACTACACCCAAACAAATTTCAACTGGAACAGGTGTTCCAAGACCAACAATTAATCAAATTCTTAATAAATTATTGGGTTTAAAATTAATAGAAAGAATTGGGCAGGGTTCTACAACCCGATACAGAAAAGTCTAGTTTTCAGGAAAGCACATAATAACTGGCTTTGGTTGACCCATGTTTTTGAATTAGGCCACGGTTTACCAATGATTGTAATAATTTGTGAGCTTGTTGGCGGGAAATATTTGACCGTTTGACAAGCATGGCTGATGATATTTCTGTATACTCTCTAAACATTTCCAAAACTTCTTTTTCTTTAGTGGTTGGCTGTTGGCTTATGGTCATTGTTGACAATGCTTCTTTGGCCTTGCCTAAAGCTCCCTGAAGGGAATATTTCAAACCATCGGTAAAATATTCCAGCCACTGGGTCTTATCCCCACCGTCTGCTGTGTGTAATTTTTCTGAATATTGCGTTCTGTCTATGTCATAATAATCATCTAAAACAAAATATTTATTGATCAGATAGTTTTCTCTCAAAAAGATCAAGGCTGTTAGTAAACGACAAGTTCTACCATTACCATCTACAAATGGATGAATATACACAAATTGATGATGCCAAATTCCGGCCTTAAGAGGAATAGGAATATTTGAGCTGGAGAGCCATTCAAACAAATTGTCTAACATTAATAATATTTCTTCTTTGTTGTGACTAGGTGGTTCATGTTGAATCTGAATTTCACCAATTTTGTTTCTCGACCCGATTATGACTCGTGAATCCCGAATTTGACCTGCAATCTCATCTTTGATCCCTTTCATTAGTTTTTGGTGTATTTCCAAGACAGTCTCTGGTGTGATTTTTGCCTTATTCAAACTGGTTAGATTTTTTAATATTTCAAAGTAGTTTTTTACTTCTTTTTCATCTCTGTTCACCGGAACCCTATCTCCTAACAACAAATTAGTTACTTCTACTTGAGACAATGGGTTTCCCTCAATACTATTTGAAATGTATGTAGATTGAGTAAGATTATTTCTTTCCAGGTTTAACTGGAGTTCTCTTGGCAATCTTAATGTTTCAATTTGACCATATAAACGCTCGATTTCTGTCAAATTTATTAAGAGTTTTTCAGTTAATTTGTATTTAGGAACAAACATAAACTTATAATAGCAATTGTAAACCTATTTGTCAACATTATCGTAAACAAAGTTTTCATATCGATCTATTCGTGAAAAGGAAAACTTGCTTAAAAGACTTCACGCAGTAGACTAAATCTACTGCCTATGGACCAGCATCCCGTTCCCCAAAACATCACTTCCTACGAATTTAGACTCGTAGGTGACATGACCCTCAAACAATTTTTTCAACTGGCTGGAGGTGGCATTGTGGGAGTAGTCATTTACCAACTGCCTTTGCCATTTTTTATTAAATGGCCACTTATTTTTATTGCCGTGGGCATTGGAGCTGCTCTGGCTTTTGTTCCTGTCCAAGGACGACCTTTTTCTCAGTGGCTCACTGCCTTTTTTGGGGCTATTTATGCCCCTACTGAATATTATTGGAGTCCCAGTGAAAAACTAGTAGTTAATAGCGAAGTGAAGACTGAACACAAAAAACAAACGGCCTTAGATCAATTTGAAACCCAATTCTTTAATAAAGTGACTCATCTATTCGGACAGAATCAAGTGACAAGTGACAAGCAGCAAGAAGTGGCGGCCAGCATTCCTGAAGAGCAATATCATGTTGTGGAAACTGGTCCAAAACCAGTTGTCAAACAAGAATATGTTGAGCCGCAGGAGAATGTGGTTTATGAAACGCAAACTCCAGTAGTAGCACCTGCCGCTGCTCCAGTTGCTACTCCAGCCCTAACCACGAGCCTGGTTCCCGATCCCGATTACCCCAATATTTTGACCGGTCTGATTAAAGATCCGTCTGACGTTAGTCTTGAGGGAGCCATTGTAGAGATTGTTGATTCGACAACCGGTATGCCAGCCAGGGCTCTACGTACCAATAAACTTGGTCAATTCCAAATAGCTACTCCTCTTTCCAATGGTTCGTATACAATTATTGTCGACAAAAAAGAGTTTACTTTTAATCCAGTGACAATTACAGCCAGCGGCGAAATTGTTAAACCAATTCTTATAAGAGCATCATGAACAACTTATTCTCAACCACCCAAGACCACTTAGATATCGAAACCGTCGATTCAGATTTGATAGTCTTACGCGACGGATCTGTTTGTATGGTACTAACGGTTTCGGCTATTAATTTTGGCCTACTCTCTGAGCAAGAACAAGAGGCCACCATCTTTGCCTATGCCCAGCTTTTAAACTCATTGACTTTTTCAATTCAAATTGTGGTGGCCAGCCGGCAGAAAGATATTAGTAAATACCTAAAACTCTTGGATGAACGTCTGGAAAAAATTACTTCGCCCCTCATCAAAGCCCAAATGATCAAATACCGCGAATTTGTCCGTTCAATTGTCCGCCAAGGCAATGTTCTAGACAAAAAATTTTATGTTGTAGTCCCCTTTAGTAGTTTGGAATTAGGAGCCCAAAGTGCGTTGGCCACTTTAGTTAACTCAAAACCAAAATTAAGCAAACCTATTGCCGAAATTGTCGAACAGGCTACCCTCAGTCTGGCTCCCAAACGGGACCACTTAATCCGTCAATTTGCCAGAATTGGTCTGCGAGCTCGGCAACTGATTAGCTCTGAACTGACGGCGTTATTTGTCACCGCTTACAACTATGAACATTCCTAATATCTTTTTCAAAGACCCTAAAGAAATTGAACCCAAGGACAGACCAGCCAAGGTGGTTATGTCTGACACTCCAATTAAAGATGCCATTGCCCCCCAAGAAATCCATGTCGATTTTAATACGCTTAAAATTGGCAATCTTTATTATCGGACTTTATTTGTGGGCGGCTACCCAAGATTTGTCTCTGCCAATTGGCTCTCCCCTCTTATTAACTTTGATCATTCTCTAAATATTTCCATGTTTATTTATCCTGTCGAAAGTAAATCGACTCTCGATGATTTACGAAGGAAAATTGCAGAAATGGAAGCAGAAATTTCCACAGACTTACAAAGAGGCCGAATCATCGATCCCAGTACTCAGGCCAAACTTGAAGACGCACTACAACTACAGCAACAATTAGTTAAGGGCGAAGAAAGATTTTTTCAGTTTGCCCTTTATGTCACTGTCACCTCCGATAGCGAGGAAAGTCTGGAGCAAATCAGTAAACAAGTTTCCAGCACTCTTGGGTCACTGCTTATTTCGACAACGCCAGCTCTAATGCAACAAGCAGAAGGATTTAAGACAACCATGCCCACAGCCATGGATCATCTAGGTGTTACTCGCAACATGGACACCACGTCTCTGGCTACCACTTTTCCTTTTACTTCATCAGAGCTCACCAGTAACGACGGCATCCTTTACGGCATTAATGAACACAATGGCAGCTTGGTAATTTTTGACAGATTTAGTTTGGAGAACGCGAACTCGGTGGTTTTCGCAAAGGCCGGAGCGGGAAAAAGCCTATATAAAGCCGAAAAAGTACTAATTAATGATAATTCAA
>CAYHWU010000027.1:5757-9364 GCA_964360495.1 uncultured Gammaproteobacteria bacterium | reverse complement strand
ACATCTGATGGCCAGTGCTCGGCCAGGGATATGCGTGAGAAAAGCATAATCAGTAACAGGAGACAGGAGACAAGGACGCAGGGGTAGTTTTTAGTTCGTAGAAAGTAGAGAGTAGAGAAGACCACTAAAAATGTGGCCCGATAGGCGTGACCTGAGGGGAAGGAATAACTAGCCTCAATAGGTATTTGGGGAACGGAAAAAATATGGAGAGTGCGGTTAAGTTCCAGCGGGGGAGGGAGGTGAACCAAAAAGTTCTTCAAACCCAATTCAATCAATAATCCCAATCCATATCCAAAAAAAGCCAGCGTTGTTTTGTAAATATTTTTGTAATAAAGCCACAGAAATAAGATAACCAGAAATGTGATGAGCTCGAAATTGCCGATCAAACTAAACCAGGAAAAGAACCAATCCCAAGAGCGGGGAGTCACATATTGAATATAGTTCAGAATTGATGAATCCATTCTGTATAATAATATCATGCAGAACTTGATGACTTTGGTGAGTTTTCCTGGAGAACCGGTGCCACGACTAATTAGCGTGGCACTTTTGCTGTTTTGGGGACTATATAAGCGCCATTACAAATTGACGGCTTGGTTTGTTAGCGTCAACCTGGTGACTTTACTGGTTGTCGAGGTCTTAAAAAATATTACTGCCATTTCCAGGCCGGTTGGGGCAATGGCTTGGGGTTTTTCTTTTCCCAGTGGGCACACAGCTTCATATGTGGTATTTTGGGGAACATTAATTTTTTGGATTAGGATGTCGAACAAATCTAAATGGCTCAAGGACTTAGTTTATGTCTTAGGAATAATTTTGATTTTGTCTGTAGGTTACTCGAGAGTTTATTTGGGTGAACACCGGCCCATTGATGTTGTGGGAGGATATATAATAGGTATAATAATATTATGCGTGAGTATTTTCATCGGATCTCGATTAAAACTTCTCAAATCATGGGCTCGCCCGTGGTTTTTGTTCTAGCCCTTCTAATAATCATTTCCTGGGCTATCACTGGGCCATTGTTTGATTTTTCTGATACCTGGCAACTGATTATCAATTCTTTCACCAACATTGTGGCATTTCTTATGGTCATCCTAATTCAAAATACTCAAAACCGGGATTCGCGGACAATACATTTGAAACTAGATGAGTTGTTGCGAGTTATTCATGGCACCAGAAGTTCGATTGTCGATGTCGAAGAACTTTCCGATGAAGAACTTGATAAATTGGCCACAGAATTTAAGGGATTGCACGATAAATATTTAGGGGAGAGAAACCGTCGAAGTAGTTGAACCCCCAGAACGCATAAAGAAAGTGGTTTGTAGTTGAAGATTCTTGATACCCTTTTGATAGACACATTTTTTGGAGGAGCAAGTGCCCAAAATCTGCCGCCTGACTACCCTACTAGTTTTATTTTTGAGTTTGATTCCCCCTTCAAAGCCTCGAACTCCAGCAGTAGTATCGTAAGTCAAAGTATAATTTATTTTAGAAACGTCACGGGTACCTGAAAAGTTGATATTTACAAACCTGCGATCGGTCGAAAGATTTAGGCTGGCCACAGCCGCAAACACAAAAGTCAAAAGTATACGAGCTCGCATGTAAACAGTATAATACAAATATGAAGTATCTGATACTCGTAATTTTAGCTTTGGGAATTGTAGGTACGGTTTGGGAGTATAAAGAATACAAAAGAGTGGAGCTGCAGGACTATGGTCATGGTTGGGAGGCGTCTGAGTCGCTCAAAGACGCAGAAACTTTAGTTGGGCCATACATCAACTCTTACCAAAAATACCGTGTTCGATATCCCAAATGGTGGTCAGCTACAGAAGAAGGTGGAAAATTGGCAAAAGCCAAGGAAGTCACTCTAGCGCACCCCAAGCGAGAAGATATTTCTATCAAAATTTTTGTTAAACAAGAAGAGAAGGGAGCCAAAGATTATGCCGATGCCATTGGCAAAACCAACCCCCCTACTCGTGATTGGGATTATATAAACAATTTAGTCGTTTTGACCTGGGAAGGCAAAGACATATTTAAGCAAGAAGCCTTGTTTAGTAAAGACGGTTTGTTGTTTGACATTATTGCCACTTGTCCAGCCTTTGCAGCCAAAGAATATGAATTGACCTTTAAAGAAGTATTTAAGACCTTCGTTTCTTTTTAGTCACAAACTCCTTGGAATTTACAAAATAGAGAGCAATTACTAAGAGCACAAAAGCCAGAATGGAAATTATGATCACAGATTTTTGGTCTTTACTGGCAGCTGGAACTGTCGAGGTAAAGGTAGTTGTAGTCACAACGCGGGGAGACAGCGATGAATGGTCGTTGTTAACTAACTCCACAGTTAGAGTGTGAGGACCAGGTTTGAGATTGGTCAGAGTATAAACATTGCTGGTGGCCTTAATGGCAGTAGTTTTACTGGGGTTTTTTTCATCGAGCCAGATGTGCATGTGGCCTTGACGGTAAATGGCCCAAGGATGAGTCTTGAAATCTACAAATTGGAAATTGGGAGCAGCTACTCTTAAAGTTACTTGATCAGTATTAATTACTTCTGAAGCTTTGGGAGTGACTATAGTCAAAGCCGCAGCTATGGCAATTAGGGCAGATGTCATGGTAATATTATTGTGCGGTATGAAAACAGTAGTGTCAATAGGAGTGATCGTGGTTTTAGCAGCAGCTGTGACCTTGGGAATTTTATTCTGGCCAAAGAAGCCAACAATAATTACAAACCCCGTTGTTAGCCCTCTTCCTATTTCTGAGCCTACACCAATTCCAATAGCAACTACATCTGCAGAAATCGTGAAGTTTACAGTCACAGCTTCCAATTTTTCTTTTGATCTCAAACAACTCAAAGTCAAAAAAGGCGATACTGTGATTTTGACTTTCAAAAACTCTGAGGGTTTCCATGATTTTAAGATAGACGAGTTTGATGTCGCTACCAATCAAATAGGTGAGGGCGAGGAAGAGGAAGTCGAATTTGTGGCTGACAAGGTTGGAACTTTTGAATATTACTGTTCAGTAGGCAAACACCGGGCAATGGGCATGGTTGGGAAACTAATTGTCGAATGATAATAGTTAACTTCAAAAAATACGTCAGTGGGGAAGCAGCTTTAAATTTGGCCAAGATCTGCAAAAAAGTTTCAGATGAATCTGGGATAAAAATAATAATTGCAGTGCAACCTGAAGATATTTATTCAGAGATAGAGTGTTGGTCGCAAAAGCCCGAGGATCCCACTCTCCCCTTTTTGGGAACTCTCATTAATCATTCAGATTACCCAATAGATCTTGGATCTTGGATCTTAGGTCTTAGAATCAAAAAGTGCATATGTGTAAATAATATAGATGAAGCAGTTGAAACAGCAAAATTTAATCCCGATTTTATCGCCTATGAGCCACGCGAATTGATTGGATCTAGAGATAAATCAGTTGCCTCAGAAAAACCTACTAACATCCAAGATCTAACATCTAAGATCTCGATACCGGTGTTGATAGGAGCTGGGATTCATAGTCCAGAAGATATTAAAATTGGGTTGTCGCTTGGAGCCAAAGGATTTTTATTGGCCACCGATGTGGTCAAGGCTCAGGATCCGGAAAAAGAATTGCGTGAGCTGGTGGAAGC
>CAYHWU010000027.1:0-5657 GCA_964360495.1 uncultured Gammaproteobacteria bacterium | reverse complement strand
CCGATGTGGTCAAGGCTCAGGATCCGGAAAAAGAATTGCGTGAGCTGGTGGAAGCGTATAAGATATAGACATGGCTAAGTTGGTAATAATTACAGGTGGGACTGGGGGGATTGGAAGCGCTACAGCCAAGAAGTTTGAGGAAAGTAGAGAGTGGAAAGTGGTAGTTACAGGACGAGACGATATGGATATAACGAGTCCTGAAAGTGTGGAAAAGTTTTTTGCTCAATATGATCATGTAGATTGTTTGGTAAATTGCGCTGGAATATTTGGGAACAAATCACTAATGGAATACGATCTGGAATCGATGAATAAAGTAATTGCTGTCAATGAAATTGGCACTTATCTCTGTACTCAGGCTGTAATTTCAAAAATGGTACGTGGTTCAATAATAAATATATCCTCTGTAGCAGGCCAAGTGGGTAGTGGGGCAGACCCTATTTATGCAGCTACTAAAGGTGCAATTTTGGCTTTTACCAAAAGCATGGCCAAAATGTTAGCCCCTAAAATCCGAGTAAACTGCGTATCGCCTGGCATTACTGATACGGGTTTATTAGATACTCGCAAATGGACAGATATTGCTTTTGATGTGGATCAAACTCCAATTGGTAAAATGGCAGAACCCGCTGACATTGCCAACGCTATTTATTTCTTGGCAAGCGACAATGGACAACATATTACTGGAGCAACCTTAGATGTTAATGGTGGAGTCTTAATGAGATAAGACAAACATGCAGCCAAATTGGCGGATTGAATATTATAAAAATAAAAGAGGTGACGAAATTGTACGCGAATTTATTGACGGTCTTCCGATTGAAACAAAAATCAAAGTCAGGGGAACGCTAAAGTTGTTAGAAGAATATGGGATTCTAATAGGTGCACCACACGCCAAGAAAATTATTGGAACATCCTTATGGGAGTTGAGAACATTAGGCGAATCATCTGTGAGAATATTTTATATAGCCAAAATAAATAGAACCTTCTGGTTGTTGCATGGATTTATCAAGAAGTCACAAAAGACACCAGAGTCTGAAATTAAAATGGCTTTGAAAAGACTAAAGGAATTAGATTGACATTATCACAATATTGTGATAATAATTAACTATGGATTTCAGAACTCACGATAAAATAATGATGAAAGATCCAGCATTTAGAAAAGCTTGGGAGAAAACCCGAGTTGAGCATGAGGTGGCTAGAGCTTTGATATCCGCTCGTATTAAAAGCAAAATGACTCAGGCCCAACTTGCTAAAAGGATGAAAACCAAACAGTCCGTAATATCACGAGTGGAAAACGCTCAAACTAAACCCACACTTTCCTTTATGCAAAGGCTAGCAGATGCCTTGGGTGGTAAACTAAAGGTAAGTTTAGAAGTATGATTTATCTTGGTGCAGATCACAGAGGTTATGATTTGAAGGCAAAAATTGCTAAGTGGTTATCGGGACGTGGTTATGAATTTGAAGACATGGGGGCTTATGAATATGACCATGACGATGATTATGTGGACTACGCTATCAAGGTAGCAGAAGCTGTTGTCCACTCTGGACGGGGAGTCGTCATTTGTGGCTCAGGTGTGGGAGTAGAGGTGGCGGCCAACAAAGTCGCCAACGTTCGCTGTGGTTTGGGCTTTGCCGAGGACCAAGTCCATGCTGCTCGCAAAGATGACAATATAAATGTCTTGGCTATCGCTGCCGATAATACAGACGAAGAGCATGTCTTAAAATTAGTTGAAAAGTTTTTGGAAACTGAGTTTGTAGAAAGTGATCGTTACTTGAGAAGAATTGAAAAAATTTCTCGTTATGAACGTTCTAATTAGGGCCGATCTTGAGTGGGTGGGAGAAAATTGTCAGCGCAAACAAGCCACTAAAAATATAATTGAATTTTGGAGAGGCAAAGGGGCACAACGGATAAAAGTCATTGGTCACAACGGCAATATTGACCAGGTATCGGAATTGGGAGTGGATTTGAATTTTAATTTACGTTCCGATCCTAGAGAAGAAACCAATGATAAAAGTTTAGCTGAAGAATTGGCTCTAGGATTTGATGCCTATATCAATGAAGCCTTTGCCACGTCTCACAGGCAGCATTGTAGTATTGACGCACTCCCCCGTCTTATGAGATCACAGGGGAAACAAGTGGGGATGGGGCTACGGTTCGAGAAAGAGATTGAAACACTTACAAAAGTGACAAGTAACAAAGTGACAAGTGACAAAGTAGTAATAATTGGGGGTGCAAAATCTTTAGATAAAGAAAAACATGCACAAGATTTGGAAAAGAAGGGTTGGACAGTATTGCGGGGTGGCTTGCTTCCTGGCGTTGATCTTCGCCCCGACGGATTTGATGTTTCAGATGAAACCATTACTAAATGCAAAATACTAATTGCTAACTCCTCGACGATAGTCGTCGCAGGACCCATGGGGAAATACGAAGAAGCACCTGAGGGGACACAAAAAATATTTACAGCCGTTGCAAATAGTAAAGCTTATAAAGTAGCAGGGGGTGGGGACACTGAGGCAGCTCTAGAAAAGTTTGGATTGAAAGAAAAGTTTGATTGGATCAGTGTCGGCGGTGGGGCAATGCTTGAATATTTATCTAGTGGAACTTTACCGGGCCTTGAAGCATTGGTATGATGAAGTAATGGTGAGAGTAGCAATAAATGGTTTTGGAAGAATAGGCAGACTAGCTGCCAGAATAATTCTTTCTAAGTTTCATAACCAGATTCAGTTGGTGGCAGTGAATACTAGTGGCTCAATGGATACAGCCGGTTGGGCGCATTTGCTCATGAATGACACTACGTATAGACGGTTCCAGTTGCAAGTGACAAGTGACAAAGACAGCTTGATTATTGAGAGCATGGGACTGAAGATCCCTGTTCTGGCGCAGCGCGATCCTGAGCTTTTGCCTTGGAAAGATTTGAACGTTGATGTGGTTTTGGAATGTACCGGTAAATTTACTGACGAGCTTGGTGCTGCCAAGCATGCCAAGGCCGGAGCTAAACATGTGATTATCTCAGCCCCAGCCAAAGGGGGAAATGTGGGAACGTTTGTTTTGGGAGTTAACGAATTTAAAGAAGGTGTCGTTCTCTCCAACGCTTCTTGTACAACTAATTGTGTGACACCAGTGGCTGCTGTCATTCATTCTAAATTTGGAATACTCAAAGCCATGATGACGACAGTCCATGCTTATACCGATGATCAATCTTTGCAAGACAGCTCACACAAAGATTTGCGAAGGGCAAGAGCCGCAGCTATGAATATTGTCCCCACTTCTACTGGGGCTGCCATTGCCACAACAGAAGTCATTCCAGAGCTCAAGGGATTATTTGATGGTGTGTCTTTGCGGGTTCCAGTGATTACTGGGTCAATTACCGATTTTGTATTTGTAACCAAAACTAAAGTAACCAGAGAAGAGATCAATCAAGCCTTGATTGATGCAAGAAGTTCAATTATAGGGGTCTCAGGTTACGATGGTGTTCCTGAGCATTTGGTCTCGTCAGATATCGTTGGTAGTTCTTATTCAGCTATAGTTGATCCTGAATTTACACAAGTTATTGATGGTGACCTGGTCAAAGTCCTGGCCTGGTATGACAATGAGTGGGGTTATGCCAATAGGTTGGTGGAACAGGTATTAAAGTTAAATAGAGATCAAGAGATTAGAGATTAAGTATGGGAACTTCATATAAAGATTTAAATATCTGGAAGAAGGGATATGAATTAGCGCTAGAAGTTTACAAACTATCAGCTAAATTTCCAAATGATGAAAGGTTTGGTTTAACGGATCAGTTGAGAAGATCCGCCAATTCAGTAATTGCCAATATTGCAGAAGCACAAGGTAGGTATTTCTTTGCTGATAAATGTCGTGTGTTATATCAAGCTAGGGGAGAATGTGTTGAAACAAGGAGTCATTTAAGTCTTGCGTTTGGTTTGCACTATTTAGATCAAACCCTTTATGAGAAAATGGATACTGAGTATGAAGGATTAGAAAAAGGAATAAGTTCTTATATAAACAAAATTAAAGGTTAACCAATCTCTAATCTCTAATTAACTTAGTTAGCTATGAAAATAATCCCCGCAATCTTAACAAATAATATCGACGAGTTTAATGATTTGATGGCAGGGTTGTCACCAAAATATGACCGAGTGCAAGTTGATTTTATAGATGGGGAATATACAAATAATAAAACTTTGCTTCCTGATCAAACAAATACAAATCTAAAAATGGACGCACACTTAATGGTGACAGAAAAAAATCTCTCAGAATATTTAAAATACGTTAATAAATTTAATAGGCTAATTGTGCAGATGGAGAGTATAGCCAGTCCCGAGAAGTACGACTGTCTGGCTTTGGATATTCATTCTCCCATCGAAGCCATCAAACCATATTTAGAAAAACTCAAATATTTAAATCTGATGGCTATTGAACCCGGATTTGGGGGACAAGAATTAGATCTTAGGATCTTTGAACGCGTGAGTTACTTAAGAAACTTGGGTAGCTTTGTGATCGCTGTTGACGGAGGTGTCGAAAAAGAACATTTGCAAAAACTTGAGGATTTGGGAGTGGATGAAGTAATAGTCGGGGCAAAGAGACTGCTTAACTGGTAAAATACAATTAAATATGGATATTAAGATGACTAACACTAAATGGGTCCAGTTTGAATCGATCGACAAACTGATGCTACCTGGAATGCTTTTTGAACCAGAAGAGAAAACAAAAAAAGTTGCAATAAACTTACATGGTAATGGTAGTGCTTCAGTGTTTTACAATTTTGAAAGAACAGATAGTTTTGCCAAGGAATTAAATAAACAAAACATATCCTTCTTTACTTTTAATAATCGTGGAGCTCATTACATCAAGAAATTAAAAATTGATAATGAAGAAAAGGACGAAATAAAAATAGGTACAGTTTTTGAGCTTATTAAGGATTGTATCAAGGATATTGATGGAGCAATAGAATTTTTAAAGGAATTGGGCTATGAGGAATTTTATTTATTGGGTCACTCTACTGGCGCAAATAAGATTTGTGTTTATAATTTTTATAAACCCAGCAACGAGATCTCTAAATATATATTACTTGGTGGCGGGGACGATACAGGAATCTATTATAACTTAATAGGGGCTAAAGATAAGTTCAGAAAATATTTAAAATCGGCAGAAGAACAAATTGCTAAGGGAAATGGAAGAAAAATGATTCCTAAATATATTGTCGATTCGTTATTTTCATGGCAATCTTTTTATGACACTTGTAATCCAGATGGCGATTATAATACTTTCCCATTTAACGAATATATTAATGGTCTAAAATTGTCCACGAAACCTCTTTTTCGAGAGTTGAAGTCGATAGCCAAACCCACTTTGGTAGTTTATGGGGAAAACGATGAATATTGTTATGGTGATATCAATCGAATAATAGATGTGTTTAAAACCCAGATCTCAAATAAAGATTTATTTGATTTTAGAGTAATTAAAAGCGCAGATCATGGTTTTGATGGTCATGAAGAAGAACTGGCACGTTTTGCGGCTCAATGGTTAGTTAAGTAAATATTAATGTACTACGTATATCTCTTGAAAAGTAATGTTAACAAGGATATTTATGTTGGGTTTACAGGAGATCTTAAAATCAGATATGAGCAACACAATTCTGGGCAAGTGACCTCAACGAAGG
>CAYHWU010000026.1:0-9583 GCA_964360495.1 uncultured Gammaproteobacteria bacterium | reverse complement strand
GGTACAAACAGGTGGCGCAGGAAATCGGACATTGATCATATTATGTCAATTCTTAAGTCTTCTGGCAAGCCACAATAGCAAGAGGAACAAGAATAAAGATGATGGCACAATTACTAACCACCAATTAAAGCTGGGTAATTCTGTAGAAGTACCTTCAACTACTGGAGTTGGACTGGGTGTCGGTGATAACTCTTCAACTACTGGCTCTGGCTCTTCGATTGCAGCACCTGCAACCTGACCCTGAATCGCTGCAGGCGCAGGAGGATTTGCAGGTGGAGTGTTCGATGTTGGAGTGCCTCCGCCGTCTCCCCCACCACCGCCACCGCCGGCACCGGTAACAGTAAAGGTCTTGTTCCACCCTTGAGTACTAATGACAATCGGTGTTCCAGCAGAAACTGCCCTAAAGTAATAATAAGTGTTATCAGACAAGCCAGCGATAATCATGCTATGGGTTGTCCCATAATCCAAGGTGCCAGTACTAAAGGCATAGCCATCTGTTGATGAATGAGAAACAGTATCGTAAATTACTTTTCCATCGGTTGACCTGTCGGTTATCCAATCAATTTGAATTCTATTGGTATCCACAGTGAAATGACTAAAGCTCGTGATAACTGCAGCAACATAAACTGACTCGTCGGCGTTATAAACATTGCCAGCATTATCAGTAATAACAGCTCTTAGAGTATATTTCCCCAAAGCCAAAAGTGTAGTATCCCAAGTCGTTCCAGGTATTGCTGTAAATGTCGAACTCCCGTCTGGAGCATATTTGTAAACAACAGTATCTACTCCAGACAAATTATCATCAGTATTAATTACCAAATCAGTTGATCCAGAGATGGTTGTATTTACAACTGGTGTCACCCATGTCCCAGTTGGATTTGTATCGTCATAGATAGTTGAATCGTCCACCAGAGTCTTTGTCTCAACGTTTCCAGCCACGTCGGTTGCGATTGAATAAAATTCATATGTTCCATTCACCCCAGCTGGATCAAAGCTCGTTGCTACTCCATAATTTGTCCATGTTCCACCATTAAACCTATACCACAGATCGACACCGGAAACTCCAGATAAATTATCTGAAGAAGTATAAGTTAAGGGGATAGCTCCAGAATTGTCATAAGTGGGTGAAGTAACAGATGATACTGGTTTAGTCTTATCTAATTTTATTGCATTGGACGTAACCGTTGTCGTATTGCAATTCCCAGCCGCATCACAGATATTTGGAATAACAGAACAAGTCTGACTAGGTCCTTCAGTTGTAATACTACATGTCACTGGAGTCCCCGAAACAATTACACTTCCACTATCTATATAATTAAAAGTTGAGACTTGATCTGTAGTAAACCAATTATTCAAAAATACTGTTTTAGAAGAAAGAACTGGGGCAACAGTATCGACAGTTACACCAGATGAAGAAACCTCACCACTTGAATTTCCAGCATTATCTTCTGCTATAATTTTTAGGGTATATGTTTCATCTGTCAATCCACTTGTCGACAAACTTTTGCTGGTTTCAGTTCCTGTAAGGATAGAGGCTATACTATTCCACAAATCCCATCTGTACCACTTGATTCCGGCAATAGCGCCATCGGCCGCTGTCCAATTCCAATTTATAGTGGTAGAGGTAGTTGGACTCAGAACATCTGGGGTAGGAATACCAGGATTACCTGGGTTTGTCTTATCCAAATCTATAGAATTTGAAGTGACTGTCGTAGTGTTACAGTTTCCAGCCACATCACAAACATTGGGAGTAACCATACAAGTTTGGGATGTACCTTCTGCGGTGATCACACAAGTAGCAGGGTTACCTGAAGCTATTCCACTTTCACTATCAGCGTAAGAAAACGTGGAAGTTTGATCAGTGTTGTACCAACTCGTTAGAAAAACGGTTTTACCTGCCAATACTGGTTCTGTTTTATCAATATTGGCAATAGTCACTGTCGTGGTACTAGAGTTTCCTGCGGCGTCTGTGGCTATAAAATCGAACGAGCCGTTTGCGGTAAAAGTATAAGTATTGGTATTTAGTGTTCCTTCGTTTGTCGAAGCCGTAACCACAATATCCTGATTTGTCCAACTAGTGGTATATGGATCAATTATTATGATTGGAGCTGTATTATCTACTGTAATCTGTACAAAAGAACTCCAAGCACTTTCATTTGTCAAATCTTTTGCTTTAATGTGAACATAGTAGGCACCTTCAGGAGTACCACTTGCGGCAATAGAATTAGTTATCAAATCACCAGATGTATAAGCAATAGACGAAAAACTACTGTCATATGCTGATTCATAGATATAAGTCACTGGACCGTAATCATCGGCAACTACGTCCCAACTAATACTTGTCAAATTAGCGGTTGTAATAAATGTTCCGTCAACAGGAGTTATACCCGTGGGGACTGCAACAGTATCATCATAGATTACTAACCCTGGGTTTTCTAAAACCTTTGGTGAATAATATCCAGCCAAATCTCGATCCCAAATATTTTCAGTAGCCACAACGTCATTATCCGTATTGTTCGAGACATCATAACTAGAATTGTTGGTGAAAGTACTCGAAGAAACAGTCACCCCACTGGTTGTTCCTACTAAATCCAAACCAACTATATTGTTTGAGAAAGTTGTTCCAGTAATGTTAACCGTTGTCACATTTGATAAATAAGCTCCACTAGTAATAAAGGCGTTATTATCAATAACTAAATTTTGCAAAGTAAGATTTGAGATACTTTCGGCGTTGATTCCATCACCATTACCAATTATTTTGCAATTTTTAATAGCAACACCATTAGCACTGCCAATAAGTGATATTCCAATGTTTGTATTACCTGTGTTGATAATTGTATTTACTCCATTACCAACAATCTCTACCTCTTTATCAATAGTAACGGGACTAGTATAAAGACCATCTTTTACATTTACTATTCCTGCGTCTGCTACTTCATCGACACCTTCTTGAATTGTGTCAAAAGCATCATATCCCCAAGTGTGGCCATCGTTGGCACCTAAGATTGTGTAGTCATCGTCTACATATGTAGTATCAGGAACAGAAACTAAACGAATTTCATCTGCTACAACATAATCAGTACCACTTGTATTGTCGACAGTTTTCAAAACCAAATCAGAACCAGTATTTAGGTTAAAAGTTCCATAGTCATACCAACCAGACCATTCATTGTCAGCGCCAGTTGTGGCCTGATCGGCAAGTTGCTCTTGGTTAATATTTGTCGATAAAGATCCGCCATCATAATTTAATGTGTAAGGGGCTGAGGTTGTTCGATTAGAATGAGTAGACCAGCTTATATAAACTTTATAAGCTCCTGGGGTAATTGAAGAAAAAGTCCAAGTAGCTGTCTGATCGGCTTGAGTGTCTGGGGCATAATGAAAACCACTTCCAGAATATCCGCCAACACCCCAAATAATCCAAGGATTTGGGGCACCAACATAAGAAGCATCATCATCTGTCACTATAAAAATAGTGAAATGGTTTAGATCTTTAATAACCAAGACATCGTTGTTGTCTTGAGAATCAATCTTTGTATATTCTTTTCCATCTTCACTATATTGAACATTGGCCTTGCCATTTGGCTTTGGTAGGGTCAAATCATAAAGGAAACTTCCATCTGGCATGTCAGAAGTAATGTCGTAGGCTGTATCGGACAAAGAATGAAGTCTTTTCTGTTCGTCTGCTGAAAGTTTTATTTGTTTGATAGTTAAATATCCTGGAGTTGTGATTTTGGTGAACTTAACCTTTACTTTAGTGCCTCGGAAACTGTAATCTTTGCCCTCGGCAACTGTTAAAACAGTTTTGTCGGTATTTTCATCAACTTGTTGCCAATCAGAAACTGGAGCAATTATTGCCGATCCAGTGGCTTCTTCGGCATGAACTAACGAAATAAATCCACTATTGGAGGCGAACAGCGTTGTAAAAGTCAACAACCACGCAAAAAATTTCTTCATTCAAAGGCGATTATCCCACTCGCGCCTGCTTTTTGCAAACTTGATGCCTACCATCACACCAGAAGTTATAACCAAAACAATTCCCAAAATTGCTAAACCCAATTCGACTATGGGTATTTGCCACTTGGTAGATACAGCCAAGACTACTGGTGATGCAGAAGGCGTAGATATAGATGTAGGATTTAAGATATAGGATTTAGGTGATGGTGATGGACTGGGTTTTGCTGTGCCCGCCGTAACCGAAGGCGAAGGCTGGGGAGTTGGCGTCGGAGACGGCAATGGGGTGGGGGCAGGCGTAGGAGTTGGAGTTGGATCTGGACAATTAGAATTGGTTAAATTGGGTGTTGAATCAACTTGGCACCACTTATTATTAGCGTCCTTTGCCCAAGATTTATTTTTTATTGAAGACTCAAACGATGTTTTATCTTTCTCTGTTTTGCTTCCGTTGAGCAACCGTACGTCGTCACCACTATTATTGAGAAAGGCCGTGGACAAATAAAATACCTTATAACTCTTTGAGTTGATTGTCCCAGTAATTACCATGGGCGCACTTCCATCGTCAGCAATATCATCGATAAACCAACCATCAAGATTTACATCAAAATCGTTAGAGTTATAAATTTCTACCCACTCGTTCCCACTATCAGGATATGGAAGATACTCGGAAATAAATAGATTTGAATAATCGTTTGGTGTCGGACTCGGAATAACCATTGGAGTTTGAATTGGTGTTGATGAGGGAGGGGGAGTTGTGAGGGATAAGCAAGAAACATTATTATTGTTTGACTTATCTCTACTAGGGCTGTTAAAAGTTGTCCAATTTCCAGCTCCGTCGGGTGATCTGCCAAAAGATATGTTATTTCCGGGACTATTTGAATACTGATATTCATCAACCAAAGTTTCGCCAGATATTAATTTCGCCTTGTCGCTGGAAGCAGTATTCCAAAGAAAACTACCACTTTGAAACGATAGACATGAGTTGGGGAATAATATTGTACTTGTCGGGATAGTGTACTTCGTAGTTCCACCATCGTCGTCGATAAACCAACCAGATATATCTTGTTGGTTAGGCCCTGTATTATAAAGTTCAATCCATTGACTTGAACCTGAAGGCTCCACTTGAAACTCGTTTATTACAACCGAGGCATAAGTTCTGGGTAGATAAAGGAAGAGCGGAAATATTATAACTACCCACCACTTCATTTGATTAAACTATATCACTACCGTAAATGTAAATACAAAGACATCTTCCCATTTGAGTGAAATATTCGGACATTGTTTCCAAAGGAGTTACCCTTGTAGAAATAAGCTGTACCGTCATCGATTGCTCTTACTGTCGTATTATTTGTATCTACAATATCTAAACCATGATGAAAATTTCCTGCATATACATAAGAATATGGAGTGTGACCAAAACATTGAGTTATTCTTGGGTTACTCATCGGCCAAGAAAGAGAACCATTTCCATAGGTTTTGGTAACGCCGGATGTTTGCCTGACATCGTCGCACGATAGATATTCAAAGTAAACACTTTTTGATTGTAAAGCATTTGCAGGAGCATCATATCTTGAGAAATACCAATCAGCATTTGTAAATAGTGAGCCAATCTCGCCCTCATTGATGTTGTAATAACCAAAATGAAGATGCGGACCAGTGGAAAAACCAGTGCTTCCCATTATCCCGACAACATCACCTCTTTTTACAACTCTTTTTTCACCAGTAAATTTTGAGGTTGCCAATGCCTCTAGCTCCTGACGAGCCTGTTGTAGTTGTTTTTGATAATTTGATTCATTGTTTCTGGTTTGACGAAGAAGATTATCGCGTTCGACACGATAAGAATTCAAAAGATTCTTTTGTGATAAAAGTTTTTTCTTGGCTTGTTCAATCAAAGTTTTTTGTTCAGCGTAACTTGTTTGAACCATTTGGGTTTCATACAAAAATTTACGGTTCTGAGTTTGAACAATCTGATCATATTTAAACTTTGCAATTAATTGAGAGACTTTGTCAGGTCCAAACAAAATTGCTAAATAATCCGATGCTCTTTGTTTATATGCTTGAACAATCTGTTTTTCCAGAAGTTTTGATCGATCTCGCAATTTTTCCTCAAGGGTATTTATACGAGCAGACACTGAGGCGATCTGATCTTCGCTCTGACTAATTTTTAGTTGGGCAAGTTGAATTTGCCAATCATATGTCGCAATTTGCTCAGATAAAGTTTTGGATTGGGATTGCAAGGCAGAGACCTTTTTTTCTAATTCAGCAATTTCGTTTTGCTTGTCAGTGACCTGATCGGCATAAACTAGTGACAAAGTGACAAAGTAACAAAGTAACAAAGAAGCGATAAATCTTCTCATGATTTAAGGAATCGGCCAACTGCCATAAGTCCGCTCAATCCACCGATGAATCCACCAATAAGTACACTCCCTCCCAAAACCTCAAACATAAACAAAACTGGAGGTGGAAGTATGGGAATATTGCCCAAGAAACTGATCAGGAAACCCATTGAATAAAGTATTACCAAATAGACAATTCCCCAGGCAAGAACCGCTCCTGTCACACCGTACCAAAAACCTTCCCAAATAAATGGCGAGGCAATATAACTACTTTTGGCTCCAATCAATTGCATGACATTAATTTCGTCTTTTCGCCCAGCCACTCTAATACCGATAATAATAAAAATTACCACAAAAGCAATAAGAACTTGGATCCCAACAAATACACCTCCAATTATGCGTACTGAATTGGTCCAGCGAGTAAGTTCAGCCACAACATCTTCTTCATAACGTATCTCGTCTATTCCCGTTTCATCTTTGACCACTTCAGACAGCAATTTCAAATCGTTAGGATTTTTGGCGGAAACTTCAATTGATGCCGGCAACATCCCCGAAGTCACCGCTTCCAGTAATAGTGGGTCTCTTTTGTTCAACTCCTTATAGATGTTTAAAGCTTCTTCTTTGGAAACAAACTTTACAGTTTCGACAAGACCAGTCCCAACTAGCTTGGCTTGCATTAAATCGATTTGCGACTGAGTTGGTACATAATCACTTTTAAAGAAAATATTTAGTTGGGGCCGACTCTCAAAATATTTTAGAACTGCTTGTGAACCCACTGCGACTACAAAAAAGGCACAAGCCAAAAACATGGTCACAGTCATCACCAAAATGGCTGCCATTGTTTGATATGGGCTGCGTCTAATTCTCTTCATATTTTCCTTTTGCTACATCTTTAGTAACTTTTCCTTTTTCCAAATTAATAACTCTCAATGCACCATGATTGACTAAATCTGCATTGTGAGTTGCCATAATTATAGTGGTTTTCAATTCATCATGAATTTGTTTTAAAAGTTTGAAAATTGATTTAGATGTCACTGGATCAAGATTGCCAGTTGGTTCGTCAGCCAAAATTAATTTGGGTCTGGCGATAATTGCTCTGGCAATGGCCACTCGTTGCAATTCCCCACCCGAAAGCTGGGCTGGAAACAATTCCATTTTTTCTGTCAAATCCACTGTTTCTACTGCAGCATGAACTGCAGCATGTAATTCCTCATTTTTAACTCCTTTTATCAATAAGGGTAAGGCTACATTTTCCCAAACATTGCGGTCAGTCAACAATTTGAAGTCTTGAAAGACTATGCCAATTTGTTGACGATATTCAGGTAAGGTTTTAGTTTCAATGTCAGTTTTTAACTCTCCAGAATCAGGTTTGAGTTCGCGTAGAAGTAAACGTAAAAATGTTGTTTTACCCGATCCAGATTTTCCAGTCAAGAAGACAAATTCACCATTTTCTATTTCGAAGCTCACATCCTCCAAAGCTATTACTTCACCAAAGCGCTTGTTAATCTTTTGGGCAGAGATCATTATTCTATTCTACTATCTTTACCCTACCTACGTCCATAAACCACGAAACTTTAGCTACTTTTTGAGTCTCTCCCCAAACGTCTACTTTTTTACCCACAAATTCATCGAGGTCAATTACCGAAGATACCATATATATGGTTTGGCTTGGGCCCCCATCTCGAATCAACATGTGAGTTCCAGCCCCACCAACACTTGTTTTTTGTAACACCCCAGTGGCAGTATCTCTAAATGTTTTGGTATCGGTCGAGCCAACCTCTGTCGCAGATTTAACCATTTGACTAGTTTGAGTGTTGGATGGTTTGTTCTTCTGTGACAGGACAACTCCAACCACAATTCCCAAAACTACAACTAATGCTGCCGAACCAATCAAAACTTTTTTAGGATCCATGAGCTTAGTGTATCATAGCTTGGATAAACTCATCAAGGTGTCCATCTAATACATCTTCCGCCTGGGAAGTTTCCACCCCCGTCCGGTTATCTTTGACCAATTTATATGGGTGCAAAACATAGGATCTTATTTGATTCCCCCACGAAGCAGCTTTGTGTTCACCTTTGATCGATTGTTTCTCTGCCAATTTTCTCTCTTCTTCTTGCTGCCAAAGTTTGGCCTTGAGCATTCCCATGGCAATTTTTCTATTTTGTTCTTGGGACCGTTGTGTTTGACACTCAACGATTATCCCACTGGGAATGTGTTTGAGCCGAACTGCAGTCGAAACCTTGTTTACATTTTGACCACCATGACCACCCGAGCGAAAAGCGTCAAATTCAACATCTTCTGGCTTGATTACAATTTCATTGTCATCAGCTAGTTCTGGCATTATTTCTACACCAGCAAAAGAAGTTTGGCGCAGATTATCGGCATTAAACGGTGATTGGCGAACCAAACGGTGTGTTCCCATTTCTCCTTTGAGATAACCGTAGGCGTAACGGCCGTTGACCAAAAAAGATACCGATTTTATTCCAGCTTCATCACCACGAGTTTCTTCAATTACTTCGGCCGCCCAACTCTGCGATTCGCAGTAACGTAAATACATCCTATAAAGCATAGCTGTCCAATCCATAGCCTCTACTCCACCCTGGCCAGCGTGCAAAGAGACAATAGCATTGTAGGCATCGTATTTACCATTTAGAAAAACAGCAAATTCGCTTTTTTCTAACATTTTAGAAAGTCTTCGGATATCATTCTCATCGAGAATTTCAGCCACAGCCAAACCATCTTCAATTTGTTGTTTTAAGGACAAAAATTGAGCTTTTTCGTTTTGCAAAGCAGCTAGTTGCTTCATTGTGGTTTGGGCCACTTGAGTATCGTTCCAAAAACCCTCTTGCATTGTTTTGGCTTCGAGTTCACGAATTTGTCGATCCAAATTCTCCATATCAAGTTTCTCCTCAATCTTTAAGAGGCGATCTTGTAAGTCTTTCATGGGCTCACACACACTACACTTCTGATTTGATCCAATTGCTCATTGGGAAGCTTTTGTAAAACATCGGTAATGGCTCCCAAACTTTTATTGGTAACTTTCAGACCTAAAACTACAGGTGAGCCGCTGTTCCCGTGGGTAATGATATTATCCAAAAAATCACTCGCTTTGGTTACCACTGTCTTTGTGTCAATATTTTTGATCGCTTCTTGATACTTTTCAGGCTTAGTATAGTTTTCGACAATGTTTTTTGGTGATTGTCCTGTTTTTATAACTACAAAACCTACAATTCCTCCAACTACGGCAATTACCAGAACTAATTTGAGCAGGAGTCCAAACATTACTTATATATTA
>CAYHWU010000025.1:0-10396 GCA_964360495.1 uncultured Gammaproteobacteria bacterium | reverse complement strand
GGCATCCAATGTGACTTCCTCTTCTTTTGAAGTAGCTTTGTAATCAACAATTATGTATTCGCCGTTGGGCTTAACCCACACATCATCAACTCCGCCTGTAATAATTATATTCTCAGAATCAAACTTGAAAGTAATTCCTGCTCTCAATGAGTCACGCCATTCGTCTATTTTTTCATGAGCCAATGGAACAGCATCAATATTATACGTTTTCATTAACGGGTGTGGCGTCTTATTCGCTCTGTGTGCATCAAATTCCTTCTTAAGGAGCTTATCTACGGCCGAGTTGAGAGAAAATGGATATCCAGGTGGTTGCGCCACTCCTAGCTTGCGGTCAAGATAAAAACAGCGGGGACAATTAAGAAACATATCAATCTTACTCCTACTCAATCGAAAGGATTGAGTTGAGTCTTTATCGTAAAGATTTTTTGTCCTGTTTGGATTGTAGTATTGACTCATATTTTATTGTGTTCTGAAAGTAGAAAAGTTATAGCATCTGAATGTCTTTCTCTAACGTTTTTTTCAAGCTCGTTCCCAAATACTCGTCTGAGTCTTAACGCAATGTCAACTTGCATACGTTCTTTGACTTTGTTTTTATTATCTTCATTGGGAGCAAAATAAAATCTTTTAAAATGACAACCAATGCAGGTATAAACCCTATCTTCTTCAGGAATGTTCAAGTCCTTCAAGGCTTCCCAAAGTGATAGCACTAAGCTTTTATTTTGTTTTATTGACTTTTCGAAATAAGATAACGCTGTTTTTACAGCTACTGGATCCTTTACGGGCTTAACTGTTCCAATGTAGAAACTAGAACCAGCAAAGATAAAATTTACACACATTGTATAAGTAGATACGCAAGCATTATTGAAAATAAATGGTGCAGATTGAGGATCTGATATGCCATGTATCATGGGGATATATGGTCCTAATGTGTCTTTAGTAACAATAACATTGCAGTACCTCATGCTCACTTTTTTCTTTTCTAGGACATTCCATTTTCTCTCAAGAGCAAGAAAATCTTCCACTAAAGTTTTAGATGAACTTTTTTTGTAAGTTTTTTGGTACCAGGGCTGTCCATCTAGCTCTACAAACTCATAAAAAGTTTTAACACCGATAATTCTATTATCTCCAGAGCCTTTATTTGTTGGGTTAAATTCATCAAGCGTATCAATGACGATAATATGATCTATTCCATTCTTATCAACAAATTTGATCTTGAAACGAGTTCCTTCTGGGAAGGATCCATGACTGCATATAAATAAGAAATCGTATGGAAAAAACTGAATACTATAATCTAAATCAGAATTGCTAAACTTATCATCCCTAAGTTCTTTTATGTGTACTTTACGCTGAGATAATAAAGAAGCAATGCCACTTGTTTCTGAGTTTGGGAAAAACCCTGGATCAACTAATAGGGCTGACTGCACTTCAATACTTGGTTGAGAAATTGAATCTGCTATAAAGTGGCTTGGAAGTAATTTGTTAAAGATGTGAGTAGTAGGTATTTCAGGGAAAAAATACCCATATGAAAAGTCATCCGTAAAGAAGGTTGCTAATTTATACTTATTTAAAATCTCCAGCTCTAATTTTATCGTTAACTTAATATCTCCAACAATTTCTTGTGCCATTGATGCTCTTTTATCACTGCCTCTTGTATCGCTAAGGATGCTATATATCTCTTTGGGACTGTATGAGATGTTTGATTTTAACAAAAATATATCTGCGTTAATTGAAAAGGCGTAATTTGCTAATGTAACTGGAAGAAGGTTTGAGAACGAATCTGAAACAATGAGATGGCTTCTGGGCTTAATATTAGTCTTCACTTCGTATATTGCATCATCTTCCACAACTAATCTATATTGTTGCCTTTTGGCTTCCAGAAGTGCATATGTCATCTTTGCTCTATCAGGTGGACACTTAAGAGTGCCTTTAAAAGAAGCATTGTAGCTACTTACAAACTTTGTTACTTGTGCTTGATTGGCAAGGTGTTCATATCTATTCTCGCTTAATCTTAACTGTCTTTTTATTGGTTCTATAAATTCATTTTTGACGTTGATAAAAACAATTTTTTGTGGGTGAATTTTAGCCAGTACGTTATTTAACTTTACAAATTCGTTTTCCCAATATTTATGTAATGATCGTGGAGGTTCAAGGACTATAAAATACGTCCCTTCGTTATTAAAGCAAGACGATATTTGAGAACTTAAAATATAGTCATCGCTAATACAGACAATTCTTTCTTCCAGTTGAGGAGCATCCCAATCGCCTAAATTTGTATTTGGTTTTTTAGCATTTCCCACCATTTTCTCATGATGCGCTTTATACTCGTTTGCTAATTCATCAAATTCAGCCAGTTCTTTTTTAAATATCTTCTCCATCTCATCATAAAACCATTTATAAAATTGATTTGCTGAAGTTTGATATTCTTCTAAGAGTTTAAAAATATCTATGTTTTCTGGGAATTTTTCAATAATTCTTAAAGAAGCCTCTTTCCATTTCGAAAATTCTTTTAAGGCGGGTGTGTTTAGGGTGAGAAGAATAGTTTCTCCATCGTTTTTATCAACCTTAACCTGAATTCCAGAAGGCAACAATTTATAGTGCTGAACGTACTCTCTTAGCTGTTGGATAAAAGTTATTGTATCTGTTCCCAACATCTTCTTACGTTGTTGCTCATACAAAGCCTCAAACTTGCTATCTAACTTCAATTCCTTTTTTAAAGCACGAGTATGATCTACCAACGACTTAACTGATGCCAGATAGTTATGTAGATTCCTCGCAAACTCTAAATGAAAATCGTTTATTCTATCCCGATTTCTGATATCTAGGATCTCAATGTTTTCCGAAATGAACTTATCTGTTTGAAGAAGCCAGAAGTAGTTTCTGTTTAGTATTGTTTTCGTCTGATCCAAACCACGTAGCAGAAGATGAATATCTTTACCCTTAGATTTTCCTATAGCTTTGTGAAGATCTCCAATATTTTGAATTCGTTGTATCCGTTTTAACATATTTATTCTCAATCATCAGTTAACATGTGGTCCAACTCCACCTACGTCGTTTTGAAACATGCTATTGAGAACTTAGTTGTCCAAAACTCATATTTGGTGAAATAAACGTATGTGGCAAAATAATATACTTCCACAGCTTTCCTCGATTAAGTGTGTTGAATTTAGTCGCTGCTTCACAATATTTTTTACCTGCCTCAGCTTTTTCAAGCACCTCTGAGTCATCAATATCTCTTTCAGCCTTTATCTCTATCAGATAAATTGTTTCTTTGGTTTCTACAACAAAATCAGGTATATATCGTTGGGAATTTCTTTTCCAATACAACAAAAATTGTGACATTGCGGGACGGAGCCATCGGATTACATCATGATCACTTTCCAGCAAGATGGCAAAGTCTTTTTCAGATTTTGAATCAAACTTATACAAATTGTGACAAGCTTTCTTAAAACCACCAAAAACTTTTGTTGAGACCATATTGGTGGGAGTTATTGTTTCTGTAAAATGGTGTATTTTGTCAGCAGTATATTTAGAAAAGTTATGTGGTTCGATTTGGGTGAATGGATATACTTCAGGTTCCTCATATGCACCACTTTCTAAAAAGAAATGTTGTTGTAATTGGGCATAGATGAATTGAGCAATCTCACGCTTGTGGTACAAAACAATGTTTTTTAAATCGCCGTCATTTCGTCCAGCACCTAGTTTAGTGATAGCTTGCTGAACAACTTTATATAAAAGTTCGGCTTCACGATCATAATCTACCTCGGGATAATTTACGAGTTCGTTCATAATAATATTACTTGGGGTATCCCGCTCTACACCACTTTCACTGCTTTGTAGAATCTCACTTAGATTAGTTCTAAGTGTTCGACGGATAATTTCTTCAGATACGGGCTGATAATTAAGACCCGAAACATCAAGCTCAAAATCACGGAAACCCGATAGTGTTTCATTACTTTGTTGAATTAAAATACGAGGAATAGGTATGGTCTTAGAAATAAGCTCCTCTACAATAGATTCATATTCTTTTTCTGCAGCAACTATCATTTCATTTTTAAATAAGTTTGGTTGTTGCGTGCTTTCAATACGCTCAACCATTTTTTTAATAGCAAGTTTTTGTACTTCACTACTTTTTAGATCATCAATATTTTTAATTTGGCTTCCGAGCGAATTCACTGCATCGACAATCATCTGTTGAGTATTAAGCAAAGTTTCAGCATTTTGTTTTTGGGTTTCTACATGCATCTGGGAAATTTGTTCACGTCTTTGATCAAAGGATGACTGCATAACTGAAGCAGAAGTAATTACTTCTTGGTCGGCAGGCAGTTCGTTTGGATCAATTTCCACGATATTTTCTTTCCGAATAATCGAATTTGGGTTATTGGCGGCATCGACGATTGATTGAAACCTGTTATGGGCGATAATCGTTAGTTTATCGACTTTTTCTTCTCCTGTGCGCGCTCCATAGGGCAACCTCAATCCTCGACCGATGGTTTGCTCGGTCAATATTTGGGAATTAGCAGCACGCAGAGGGATAATAGTGTAGAGATTAGTTACATCCCAACCTTCCTTCAACATGTTGACATGTACAACTATCTCGACTGAATTATCTAATTTTTCTAAGTCAAGTAGTTTTTGTATGTTTTCTTCTTTTTCTTCTCCACGCTGGTTCGAATGAACCTCGATAACTTTCCCTTTATAACGTCCTTCGAAGAATCGATCAGATTCAATCATTGTTCTAATTTCTTTGGCATGATTAGTATCTTTGGCTACAACTAGCACGAATGGCCGTATCAAGCGTTTTTTTGTATTTCGGGAATAAATTTCGAGTGCAACTTTTGTATCCTCATGGATACGAATACCGTCTTCAAGTTTAATCAAGTCAAGTTCTTTCGGATCATTACGATACTGATCAGGATTAAAGTTACGTCGGGTGGCGATAGCTGGTTCTTTGACAAACCCGTCTCGTAGGGCTTTTGCTAAAGGATAGTCATAAACGACATTTTTGAAAGTATTGCCATGTACATCAATTGGTGTCGCGGTAAGTTCAAGACCTAAAATTGGTTTAAGTTCGTTAATTGCCTTGAGTCCTGAATCAGCCCGATAATGGTGTGACTCATCCATGATTAATACGAGATCAGGTAATTCTGCAAGATAATTAAAATATGACTCACCTAGATATTCAGATAAACGTTTAATTCTAGGTTCTCTGCCTCCACGCACTTCCGAATTGATCTTGGAAATATTAAAAATATTGATACGCACTGTCTCATTGATGGCCAATTGTTGGTGACGTTCATATGTATCTCCGGTAATAATGTGTGGTCCGTCTACCGCAAACTCTGAAATTCCACGAAAAACATATTTCGGATTTTCCGGTTTTGACAAATCATCAATTAATTTATTGTAAATTGTTAGGTTGGGAGCTAAAACAAAAAAGTTCTTAATACCTTTAGCAGAATAGAGGTAGGTAATAAAAGCACCCATCAAACGAGTTTTTCCAACTCCAGTTGCTAGAGAAAAACAAACCGAAGGAAACTCACGCTCAAAGTCTGAGCAGGTCGGGTACATGGCTCGAATTTTTTCAAGCTCACTTGCAACGTCGACATTGTTATCTAGCTTCAGAGTATCCGTTATTTTTTGAAGGATCTCTAAGCTCTCCTCTTGTGGTTTGCGAAGGCTTAATCGATTTCTGATAGTTTGGGCTTTATTGTTCATTTGCCTTAATAATATTTAAATCATAATTTTCTTTTCCAAATTCACATTTACCCAGAATCATTTGTGGAATTTTTTTAACAGTAATATTTGAAAAATGGTTTTCGCTTTCTGGAGCGAATGACTTGGCGCAGATTAATAAACTTTCATTTTCAGTCATTTGAGCGTGTATTGCATCGAGTTGTTCGACGGTCACAAATCCAGTTGTAACAAAGATATAGTCCGTTTCTGTAGACTTACCCTGCTTCCAATATGAGACCTCATCTGGAGAGTATTTAAACCCCTCATGTTTGCACATAGCTGCGGCCAGCATATTTGCATTATATTTTTCATCAATTACAAAATTACCAAAACCGTCTTTTCTTAAAAGAGAAGGGGCAAGATTATAAAACTTAAATCCTCCTCCACCTTTCCAGCCTAAAGTTTCTGACAACGGTAAACCATCCTTGCCATCAACAACTTTTTTTAGCCTAGGTAAACAATGTGTATTCGCGTGGTTGCCCAGTTCAATCCCAATATATTTTAGCTCCATTTTATGAGCAACAGCGCATGTTGTACCTGAGCCCAGAAAGCTATCTAAAACATAGTCACCCTCTGATGTAACTGAGGAAATTATTGTGTAAAGCAACTTCTCAGGCTTTGGATAATCAAATGGGTCATTTCCAAATAATTTAACAGTTTCTTCTGCGGAATCTTCGTAGGTAGCCATATTATAATGAGCTATACTTAAAAGATTTTTCATCTTTTTAGGCTCGCCACCAGTCCTAATATGATTTGGTCTAAAGGGATCTTGGCTAATAGAGATCACTTCTTTTTTATCTATTATTTCGTTAAGTTTCAATTGTGAATATCTCCATTCTCCTTCAAGCCTAAAATCATTTAGATTAACACCATTTTTTATTTCTAACCGATCTAATAGCCGTGTAATAATATTGCCTGATGACATATCCTTAGGTTCAATAATGCTGTCTGAAATTCGAAAAACAATACTACCAGCTTTAAAATTTAATATCCTAACGCCGTTACCAGCATTATTAATTGGATATTTCTTGTTCTTAGTAGTCTCGCCATAGATAAATGGGGGAGAAAAAGCTCTGTCTTTTGCATATATTAATACATATTCGGTAATGTTACCCATGTTGGAAAGGAATGATGGTTTTTTCTTTTTTTCCCAAATAAAACTACCACAATAATTTTTTCGTTCGAAAATCTCATCACAAAGAGTTTTTAAATACGCCTGTTCTTCATCGTCAATAGAGATAAAGATGATACCGTCTTTAGAAAGTAGTTTTTGTAAGATTTCTAATCTTGGTTTCATTAAACTTAACCATATTGAATGCTCTAGACCATCATCATAGTGTTCTAACGCATTCCCCGTGTTATAAGGCGGATCAATATAAATGCATTTAATTCTATTAGTAAAGTCCTGTTCAAGTGCTTTAAGTGCAAGTAAATTATCACCATGAATAAGCATATTCTCAGAACTGGGATCGCCATAAGACTTATTAGGATCTTCAATAAGAATTCTTGGTTCGAGTTTTAGTTCTTCGTCTTTCCCGATCCAAGTTAATTCTAATTTTTGTTTTTTGTTTGTCATATTTTTAGATTATCTTCCACTTTATGATAAATAACGGCTCAAGTCTTGACTGTTGAGCCAATCGAGATTCAACAGACTCGAGTAATTTCTCTTTCTTTAATTCTACATCATCCTGTGTTTCAAATAATCGCTTTCTCATTTCATTCCGTTTCTTTTCCCAATCTTTAATATCTCGCTGTGCTTTTAATTTTTCCTCAAGATTTATAATCTTTTTTGCATTCGTTTTTGCTGTTTTAATGTCAATATCAAATTTCCTTAAATCTAGTTCTATGGCTTTCTTTACGTCTTCTGCCCAATTATCGAGTTTATCTACTTCGTGATCGAAGAAACTTCCGTTACGCTCGGCAATAACGGTGGAAACGGTTTTAACGTAAGTATTTTCAAGTTCATCAAGTTTGGTTTTTTTATCACTTGGAATATGGAGTGGAGTCGTAGACTCTGCGGATAATTGAAATATTTTCTTGATAATTTCTGGCTCTACTACATCGCCATCATCAGTTATTGCAGAAAATAATATATTATCTTCTGCCTCAAAAGATTCAACTGTGTAATTAGAAATTTTGAGTATGCCACTCTTACCTATAAATGGTTGAAGAACTGTAATGATTGTTTGATTATTTGAGTAATCAAAAACTATTTCCGCTTCATCGGATTGTTTAGATTTAATATCTGTCAATATCTTCTGAGCAAGAGAATGGCCTGGTCGATAGACGTGAGCATCTTCAATATTTTTGCCAATTTTATATGGTCCTCGATCAATCTCTTCATTTGGAAATGGGTTATTTTTCAGTATGAATGAGTACTCATGTTCGGAAAAATCGGCATTATCACCTAGATAAAATACGGTAGTATCCCACAACCAATGATTGTAGGTATCCAAATACATTGTACTTTCTCTAAGATTAATCTTGAGTTTTTCGTGTACTTCGGCATCAAAGTTTTCCAAAAGTGTTTGCCTGGTATCGGAGAGGTTATTTTGGATACTTTCATCCATTTCCTCCTGAAGCTTATCAAATGCAGAATTAATCTCATCAGTTGTACGACAATCCTGATAAATAGCGGCAATACGTTTTTCAAAATCAACACCGGACTCAATGTTACCTAAAACTTCGTCACTGGCTCCAAAGACACCCTTAAATAATTTAAACTTCTGATCTAAAAGATCGTAAACTCGACTATCAGCAGCATTTTTACGATTTACGAAGTTAATAACCACTACATCGTGTTTTTGGCCATATCGGTGACATCTGCCGATTCTCTGTTCAATGCGTTGTGGGTTCCATGGTAGATCATAGTTAATAACTAGAGAACAAAACTGTAAATTCACACCTTCGGCGGCGGCCTCTGTTGCAATCATGATCTCCGCTTCATCATGGAAATAGTCGATGAGGGCAGAGCGCATATCGGCGGTTTTTGAACCAGTAATTCTGTCCGTGTCCTTATTTTTTGCAAACCAATTCTGATAAATTTCTTTTGATTTTGGATCGTTGTTTGATCCGTTAAATAGGACGATCTTATCTTTGTATCCATTGTCAGGTAAGAGTGTTTCTGAGAGATATTTTTGGGTAATTGTGGACTCAGTAAATATGATTGCTTTTTGTTTTGCGCCAAGCTCCCTTGTCATGACAAAGCCTTTTTCCAGAGCGATGAGTAGTGCGTCTCCTTTGGAGTTGGTAAAAATGGCTTTGGCTAAATCTCTAAATCTTTCCAGATCAATCTTTTCCTGTTTCATGAGTGGAATATCATCTTGGATATACACCTTGACTTTCTTGCTATTTTCTTCATCATCTTCATCATTTTCCTCGATATCAATCCATTCGTCAGACAATGTTTCAAATCCTTCAAAGTTTTGAGAAATATCGGTTGTGTCAAAGCTTCTAGGTATAGTTTTTAATGTCTTTTTTGTTTCGTCAATGAGTAATCCTAATTTAACTACGAGGTTATTAAGTGTACTGGCAATAGCAAAAGACGATGAAGCCAAAAGCTTTCGTAAAATGAGCGTCATTAACTGGCGTTGGCTGAAAGGCAAAGCATACAATGCTGGACGCTGTAAGTATTCAGACATGCCGTCATATAACTCTATTTCTTGTTCGGTAGGAACATAATCCTGAGTAATAGGTCTACGCTCGGTAAATTTTATATATTCCAACACCTGGCGTCGAAGTGTGCGAATGCATACCGGCTTTAAACGACTTCTTAAATCTGTAAACAGAAGTTGTTTAGGATCAAGTATTATATCTTCGTCCGGTAATCCCATTTCTCTCGTTACAACACCTTTTTCAACTCCTGATTCAGTTGTCCATTTAATATCCTTAATGTGGCTCGTTAGTTCTTGTTCTCTTGGGGCATGTGAATAATTGGCTTTGAAACTCTTAAGATCACCAAATATATGATCATCAATGATACTGACGAGTCCATAAAGTTCTAATAGTGAGTTTTGAAGAGGAGTGGCAGTTAAGAGGATTTTAGGAATGTCTGATAATGCATTCTTTATTTCTCGAGCTATTTTGTTACTAGTCTTGTAGACATTACGAAGGCGATGCGCCTCGTCAATAACCGCTAAATCCCATCCAGTTTGCTTAATGTAGGCTGATTTGGCACGTGCAAAATGATATGAACAAATCACAATTTTATTCTCCTGATTAAAGGGGTTAAGATTGCCATCCCTAATACATTGGTTAAATGATTTCGTTTCTAATATAACGGAAGGCAAAAAGAATTTTTCTTGTAATTCCATGTTCCACTGCTTACGCAAAGCCGCTGGTACGATCAAAAGTATTTTTCTTTTACGCTCTGCCCATTTTTGGGATAACACTAGTCCGGCCTCAATCGTTTTTCCTAACCCAACTTCATCAGCCAAGATCGCACCCATAGAAAGAGGTGACTTGAACGCAAATAGTGCTGCTTCGATTTGATGTGGATTAAGATCAACTTGTGCATTAGATAGAGTGGAAGATAATTTTTCAAGACTATCCGAGGAACATCGCTTGGTTAACTCATAAACGAAATATTTTGCATGGTATGGGGTTATTTTCTGCATAACTCAATTCAAGCCTAATTATACAAGCAAGAAGCTAATTAACAACG
>CAYHWU010000024.1:0-10799 GCA_964360495.1 uncultured Gammaproteobacteria bacterium | reverse complement strand
ATTTTGTATATCATATTTTTTTAATATCACTACTTCGCATAAAAGAAAACTTTAAATCTACTAATCGAGGATAAAAGTTGACATGTAATTCTTCTGTTGGTATTAAATAATCTAAACCATTTTTTGTAATTTTAGAGGATCTATACACTTTGTATTTTAAATCAGAATAGGCTGGGTTTATACCTACTTCCCCTTTGGGGATCACTCCATTAAATGGTATAGCTATATTCATATAATTCCAATAATTCCATATCTCCAATGCCTTTATTTGGTCAAAATAAAAATAAAAGTCAGGATACCTTCCAAAAGATCTCAGTTCCCGATGTGTGATATGCCCAATTAGTGGGGATAGTGATTCCGATATATTTTTGAACTCCGAGTTGATTTTTTGCCAAATTATTTCTGTTCCTGGATTTGAAAACAGATATGTATTAGTCATAAATACTAATCTGTCAGAAATATATCTAATAATTTTATCTCTACATGGATTATGTATAAAGCCATTATCTTTAATAAATCCGTAAACATAATCAATCGACGGCTTAAAATCTCTGAGCGAAAAATTTTTAGTTAATTTGGAATCCAAACTATACAATAAATTCTTGTAACATGGACTATACAACTCCCCGAGATCTGCATATTTCTTAGCTAAAACACCGTCTTGATTTAACATCATATATTCAGATACAACTTCAAAATAAATATATCCAAGTATCGGCAAATCCTCAACCGTATTTATAAACAGATCCATAAATTCTTCTCTATTAAATTCATGTTGGTGAAAAAATAGATTGTTTACTAATGAAAGAAAAGCTAATGACTTTTTTATCCGATCTAGAATGATATTTTTGAGACTGTTTCGTTCACTAATAGAGAGTAAATACTCAAGATCGCTAAAAATGGAATTGTGGATATCGCCTAACTTTAAATAGTTAACGCCTATCAAATTATCTTTTTCGCCACTGGGCATTTGTATCTCAAATATTAAAGCCTCTGGAGGTTTTTGATCTATATTTTGTTGAGGTGCTTCAATATTATAAATATAACTTCCTAAGTTATGCATTCGTAGACCCTCGGGGGTATGGTTTAAAGGCGTACAATAAATACTTCCTATTAAACAACCCCCACTTGGATAAATAGCTCCAGAACTAATAATCTTATCTAAATTATATGTCATGTGACTTAAATATATCTTTTTTGATTTATGAAGCTGATTAAAGAAAGTATTCTTTGTTATCAAATGGCCATTTTTAGTTTCTTCTTTAAGTTTTTGCCTCCAGTAAAGGTCCTGTTTTGCAATTTGTGTGGTGTTATCACTGGGTACAACGTCGGATACATTATAAAATGTATGAGCATTAGCCCATTTGTCTATTTTGCTATTTACCAACATATTTCCTATTTATCAAATACACTGGAATAATCATCTAACCCCTCTAAACTTCTTTGTTCACTTCTAATTACAAGCTGATACGCAAACCACAGAGAGTCTTTGGGCAGTTGCTTGGGCAACATGTCTAGATTTGGCCACCATTTTAATTTTGGTAACCGATATCTATCTAAAGCATCCGATATTTTTAATAAATCTATCGCATCTTTATATTTTTGGTAAAAAAAATTATTTGAGGCATCTTCTAAGTTCAATTCGTGTAAAAGAATCGAATAATAGATGCTATTTTTATCTTGGATGCTCAAAGGAAAAAATACCCTTTCAACTTCGTTTATATTCTCCTTAAACCATTTAGCAGCCCTGATTGCATGTTTAGGATCATCTTTATCACAAGCTCGCTTTAAATCATGTAAAATAGACGAAACAATTATTATCTTGTGCAGACTTGGACTAGCAAAGCCAACACGTATAAGATTAAGGCCATTTATCGCCACTCTTAATAAATGCCTTGCACCATGTATTGACCCAATTCTTTCGGATGATAAAAACCAACCATTGGGTATACAACGTGATTGTAACATCTGAAAATCCTCACTGTCTAGATATAATTGTAAAGAGTCATTGTCGATAATTTTATTACTTATAATCCAATCCAACGTCTCTTGATCCATGTACTGATTGTAAGGAAGATTTTTGGTTTCAGCCAATCGTATAAGAGAACTCATTACTTTTTGTATTTACCATCTCTAAATTTTGAATCGATCTTTTTAGTTAGAATGGTCAATTCATCATCTGAAAGTATATGCACGTCTAGCTCATTGGCTACTTCGGTTATCTTTTCAACAGCCTGTTGTTTTTGTTTATCGTCATGAATTAATATCTCCAATTCCAAATGGTATCCCCAAGTTTCACTAAACTTTAATGCCATTTCGACACCTTTATATAGATAATTATGTCTTTTTTGAAACGTATGTTGCATTTCTTTAAAACCTAAATGTAGAAACATATCTACTGCCTTTTGACAATCATTGGGGGATATTGGTATTTCATTTTCATCAAATGTACTTCCTTGACCAATACGATTTAACTTGAGAACAATCTTGGCAGTTTTTTTAGAAATATTACTTACTACTTTTAATAATTTATCTGGCAATAAAAAGAAATAAACATCTTTGTCATCTTCTCCTAAATTTTTGGCCGATTTTATAAAAAATTTTTTGAGCCGATCGTATGTATTTTTATCAAATACAGATCTCATTTCAACCTCAATATTATCTTGTCCCATAAATTAAGATTATATCACTCAATTGGTTACTTTCCAAATTGTTATTTTGACCAATTTTTGATCACTATACTGACAAGTATAATACAAACCTGGAGCATATCCGCTGCCGTCTGGGGCATCAAACGAGTAGACGAAATGTGAATCCAACTGAAATCGTGGATCATTTTCTTTCCCCTTTCTGCAATCCTCAGTCAATAGTTGATCTGACCAGAGTTTATTGCCCAGATAACTTGCTGTTCGAGGTACAAAATCAGGTCTAATGACTTTATCTGCTTCAACTATGGGTTTATTTTCAATAACTGGAGGTTTTGGGGTATCTGTTGCCTTTGGGGTTGCAGTTGGCAACTTTATTTCAGTCGGCAACGGCTTGAGGGTTGGAACAAGAGTTGGTTTGACAATAGATGCTAGAAGCTTGCCCCAAGGCTTTGGGAGTTCCCATACTTTGCCATCGGGATCGACATAGTAAAGAGTCTTTAATTCTGTGGCTGAGCTATCTTCAGGAACACCTACAAAATATACAAAACCGTTATCATCAACCCACTGAAGTTTTCCTTCACTTATTTTTTGCGTCAAACGGTCAAATTTACCTGGACCTCCCCAAACATAATTGGTACCCTAGTGTTCTACAAAAGGACTGATTTTGGGAATATTCTTTTCATTGGAAAATGCAATACCAAAAACTTCACAACTTCCACCCATTTTCAACTCACAACTTTTCCTTATCTCATCTGCGCCCACAAAGTTACCATCTATTAACATGGGCTTAATCGGAGCAACACTTGTATCTGCCGAGCGAGGACCAGTATCCCCTCCACCAACTGGAGCTTTAGGAGTTATGACATCTCTGGCTGAAGCACAAGCTTCAAGAAGCAATGATCCTATTACTATGGTGTTTAAAATCATTACAGTACCTTTAGCCTTTTGATGCTCAGTGTTTTTCCACACGGCAGCTAAACCTTTATCAAAAATATTACTTAGTTTGTCCATATCGTCCTTTCTTGCTTGGCTACTCCAACGATAAGCAGCAGCTTCTTTAAGCGTTTTGAGGCCAGAGGTGAAACGATTTTCAACTGTTGCAGCTGCAGACATGCGTTATTATTTTCTATTTCCATACCCTAGGGCAGGTATAAAAAGAGTTGAGGCAAATAACAAGTTATTTGTCTGTATCATTGAGCCCAACTATAAACACTATAGGCTTATTTGTCAATAGGCGATTGAATTATGACAATACAGATCTCACTCCTCTGACTAATCTTTTGATATCAGGATTATCCAATCCGACAAATGGCTTTGTAAGCAAATCTTTATCTAGCCCCATTTTTGTGATTATACTTAGGGCATATTGTTGTCCAGCTGCAAACGAACTTTCTCCATCACCTGACAAATCTATCTCCCTACTTCTATTCCATTCTTGAGCCCAACTTTTGGTTTGGCGCTTAACCACAGATCTGTCGCGTTGGCTTGATTCTTTCTTGTCTAAAGTCCCCTGTCTTCCTCTCCCAGACATAATGGTGTCCTTTATGACATTAATAACTAATGGAGAGTGAACTGCTGTTCTAACTAAGTTGGCAAATATTGTGTTTGACGTAGAAGCTGATATTGTTTCTCTATCCTTGGGGGTCAATCTTACAATCGCAGCATCAGTCCTGGGGACAGGATAGAAGCTCTCACGGGAAACTGAGTAAAGATGTTCAATCGCGAAAAATGTCTGAGCAATGAAAGACATCCGACCATAATAACTACTATCTTCACGAGTAATTAGAGCTTCTGCGGCATTATCTCCAATGAGCAGTACTGCGTCCAAGATTGCTCTATCAACTAACCCCCAAATCATTGGTTCAGTGATATGAAACGGCAAGCTTGATATGACCTGAGTATAGTTTCTTTGATCTATAAACTGACCAATTCCAGTGTGTAAGACATCGCAATATTGAACGTTCACATTGCCATATCGGCTTTGGACTTGTGATAAGAACGGCTCGTATCTCTGATCGATCTCCAAAGCGGTTACATCTTGAGATCTTGCAGCTATAGCTGCCGTTAGCTGCCCAATACCAGCTCCTATTTCGATAACATGAACTCCCCTTGCCTGAGAAGCCATAATATTGATTATTGTTTCGTCTATCAAAAAGTTCTGCCCCAACCTCTCATTTGGTTGAGTACCGTACGCCTCTAATATTTGTTTCATCTCACTTTGTGTCGCCATGGTGACGGAGATTATAGCAGAAAGACTCCAATTCATGATTATTCAACTGATCAAATGATTTGTTCAATATCAGGCTTTCTAATCCCAACGAATCTACTTTTTCTTTTGATTGTTTTTGGGTTAAATCAAACAACTTTATTAGTTTTTCTCTCAAAACATTCTTTAATAAACCTCCTCGGTGCGCTGTCAAAAACAACTCTTTAATTACTAAATCTGATGACTCCCCACCCTTTTTGGGAGTAAGTTTCAAAACAACTGAATCTGTCCTTGGAACCGGAGAGAATGATTTTTTAGAAACCTCACTCAATAGCTCCGTTTTAAAAAAAGTATCTATTAATAATGCAAGTTTGCCAGATCCCCGGATCAATCCATCACCAACCAGCAGAACCGCGTTAGAAATATCCCAAGTAATAATTTTATGTAGAAATGGCTCACTGATATGATAAGGAAGGCTGGAAACTATTTGAAAGCCTGGATCCATAAACGATTCAAGGTCTAAATCTAAAACGTTATCTATAATTACCTTGAGATTACCAGAACTATTTAATTTTAAAAGATCTGGTTTAAATCTCTCATCAATTTCTACAGCAACTACAGTACTTGCCCTTTTTAAGATTTCCTTCGTTAGTCTGCCATCACCAGCGCCAACTTCTAACACTTCGCATTTATCCATTACCTGGCTTGACATTAAGTCAATTATTGATTGGTCAATTAAAAAATGTTGACCCAGTATCTTGTTATTGTGCATGCTTATATTTAGAAGTTGGTTTTAAAAGACGTTGGAATAATAACTCACTGTCCTCTAGTGCCCAGTCCTCATTATTTATTGTTGGACTTTCTAACCCTTTTGACCAATCAAGATGAAGAGGATCTTGGTCAATTCCAATGAATTTTTTAGCCATTCTATGGCTACGATTATCCAAATAACCTTCTAAGGGCCTATCATAATCAACTGTTGTAGAATTCCATCCAATATGTTCGACTAATGAAGGAGCCGTGGTATAAACATATTTATTTTGATAGTAAAAATACATCGCGATTCGTTCATCATCTGAGTTTCTTCCATCATCAATAACATTTTCATCAATCCACGCTATCATTTTTTGCATTACAGAAAACGGCATTGTGTATGCTTGGGTATAATACCAAATTCTTGCTTTTACCCAATGACTGTGACTATGCAAAGCCGTCTCTATGGCATTTCCATTGGAATAAAAACTAATAGGATCAGCTGGCAACATTTTAATAAGCTTTTCTACTGTTGGTATAAAGTTGAAACATGGCAAAATATCATGATGTAAAGCAAGTATATGCGTCGGTTTTGCTTTTACAAAGTCATTATAAAGATTCTTTAATCCTCCATATGGGGTACCTGAACCATCAATAAATACAGAAACCCGTGGGTCGTTTAATATAAACTTAATAGCTTCAACCCAATTACTACGATCTGGACGATTCGGCTTCGAATAATGGAGAATCCTTATAGCTAATTTCATAACATGTCAGGTCTAATTAGAATAACATATTTAAAATTTCCATCATCTTCCTCTTCTCTGTCAATAATCTCATGTTTCAAGTTGAACTTTCTGGCCATATTAATTGGTGACATGTCACTATCAAACCTAGATGACCCTGGCATAATAACACACCCGTTTTTCTGTAAAAAACTTGGGACCAAATCATAGAACGATTTGATAATTTCATCTTCGCGAATTAGAGCTGCTTCTGAATTATTAGCAGGGACACCTGGAATAGAAGGTGGATTAAAAACAACTAAATCAAATTTTTCACCGAAAATATTGTTCTCAAATAAACTTCCACAATAAAAGCTCGTACCCACCAAGTCAAGTAGAATTGAATTTAATTTAGCATTTTTGATTGCTAAGGGATTAACATCACCAAAACATGTCAGTCTGGAACCATTTAAAGCACATATTGTCCCCAATAAGCCACATCCACATCCCAAATCTAATACATTTTTTTGGGAATATAGATCTTTTTGATTTTTTAATACTCTAGCAAGATAGCCTGCCAAATATGATTTATCAGGCCGAAACACGCCACTCAATACAATAAGAGAGTCTATTCCCAAAGGAGAAAAATTAGTCGTAATATAACTTGGCCCAGATAAATCCTTTATTAGGTTTCCAATATCATGACTAAATGTAGCAGTTTTCGTACTCATACTTCTTCTCTCCAAACATCATTTTTTCTTTTTGTTTTCGAAAGTTCAGACAGAATCTTCTTAGATTTACTTTTTAATTTTGGATCTCTGGGATTTTCAAGGTTATGCAGAATAACTTCAGCGACAGTTTTTGCCTCAGACTTTGTGTATCCCCGTGCTGTAATCCAGGTTGATCCTAATCTGATTCCACTGGCAATGTACGGTTTTTGAGTATCATTCGGCACCACTTGTCTATTAGTGAGTATTCCTATTTCCTCCAAGATAGTTTCTGCTTCTTTTCCATTTAAACCAAATACATCTAGAGTATTAAGCACCATTAGATGGGTATCGCTTCCACCAGTAACCATCAGGCCTGGATACGAAACGAATACCTTTTCAAATTCCTTCGTGTTTTCCACTATCCGTTTCATGAGATCTAAAAACCATGGTTTTCCAGATTCAATCAAACATATGGCCATCTCATAAATTCTTCTCAGGGGAACACTTGACTGAACTCCCGGATGAACCGCCTTGTCGATTTGTAGTTGATATTCTTTTTTGGCCAATATTATCCCCCCATGTGGTCCCAACATAGTTTTATCGAGAGTTAGAGTAACAACATCACAATATGGAAATGGCGATGGATGTTGTTTGCCAACAATCAATCCTGCAGGGTGAGACAAATCAGCAACTAAAATAGCCCTTATTTTTCGGGCTATTTTTGATAACTTCTCAAAATCAATCGTTCTTGGGTACGAAGAACCTCCACAAACAATCATTTTGGGTCTAAAACTCAGAGCTTTCTCTTCAAGAGATGAATAGTCAATCAAACCATCAACTCCAATACCATAAAATTCAAAACAGTAGTTTTTACCAGAAAAATTACCCCTCATGCCATGAGTCAAATGGCCTCCTGATCTAAATTCCATAGCAAGGACACGATCTCCATTATTTAGAAATGCCTGATAAACAGCCTGATTGGCTTGGCTAACAGAGTGTGGTTGTACATTGGCATATTCTGCCCCAAACAATTTACAAGCCACCTCAACAGCTATTCCTTCAATCTCATTGAATCCTCTAGCTCCCGCATAAGGTCTATTGCCCAAAAGACCCTCTGCAATACTGGCATGTTTTAAAGGAATATTGATATATTTAGGAACAGTTGGACTAGCGGGAGCTATGAGATTTGTAGTCTCAAGATCATATCTATCTTGAAACATTGCTGCCCTTTTCAATCTTCCTTCCAACACATTGAATCTACTCATATTTTATGGGGTCTTTAAGATTGTTTAACTCAAACGCTTCGATTCTAGCCTCACAATTGCTGCACTTACCACAAGCGATATCAGAATTATTGTGACATGACCAGGTCATCTCAAAAGGCACTTTTAAGTGTGCACCCAGTCTTACTGCTCCAGTCTTGTCAGTATTCATCAATGGGGCGACTATCTTAACCGAGGGTTTTAACATTGTGCCCTGATTAATTAATTGTTGCATCATTTCGATGAAAGCCGGACTGTTGTCCGGACAAATGTGGTCGCCTCCAGTCGACCCCACACAAACCAGGCTTGCTCTCAATACTTCTGCCCAAGCAACAGCTTGGGTTTCTAAAATTGCATTGCGGTTGGGAACATATTCATCAATTGCTGTCGTCAAGGTTTCTTCTTGGGTTAGCGAAATCCCCGGTAACTGTTTGAGTATTGGCACTTCAACTTTCATCAAATCGGCACTATAGTGCTTAGCCAACTGTGTTGCACACAGTAACTCTCTTTCGTAAGTTTTTTGACCCCAGTCAAAAAAGATGAAATTTAATTTCAATTTTTTCTCGGCCATCATTGCCGCCGCAACTGCACTATCTAAGCCACCACTAACTGTACAGACAGCTATTTCTCTCATGTTCCCCTTGTGTCACCAAACCAAATTAACTGATTTCTCAAAGTGGTTGTATAACCCCTTCTTAAAACCTCATCCGATAGCAAATCTGCTTGTGAGGCGATTCTTTGTGCATCTCTTCCCTCTGGCATAATTAAAATTCTGTTGTTTGGAAGACTACACTCTTTTGCAACTTGATCTATTTCATCCAAGTCACTTTCTTTGGTAACAACAAATTTGAACCAAGAATTTGACAAAAGAGCAATTCTTCTCAAAACATCGGGGTGAAACCTACGAGCCAAAGAGTTTCCACTGTTAGCTAATTTGGGGGAACAATTAAATTGGCAATTTGATAATTCAGCTACAGGTGATATTGTTCCATTAGTCTCTATCTCTATTGCCCAATCTGGTAACAATCCTATTAATCCGACTATTTTTCTCTGTTGCAATAATGGTTCACCACCAGTAATTACAATTCTACGATCGTTGGTGTTCCCAAATGCTTCTGACCAAGATCGGCCGACTTGATTGGCTATTTCTAAAGGAGTCATATCTGTTGGTTCCTGCCAAAACTCTTTTAAGCCTTTTTTCCAAGTAAATTCTGTATCGCACACCCATCCTCCACCTAGTCCACAAGCTAAATTACAAAAATGTAATCTAATAAAGATCGCATTCATCCCAGCAGTCGCTCCTTCACCTTGTCTAGTTGCAAATATCCCATCTCCGCTCAACTTTAAATAGCCATCTTTGGGTTTTATCGCCAATACTTCTGCAGGAGTAGGACAATATCTATCTGTCATGTTTTTGATAAATGACCATTGATAAAGGAGTTTCCCAAATCTTCACTGACTCCAGTTTCAAATTTGTTCCAAAAGTGTCAATAAATTTAGGTTCAAGCTGGTCAAAAATCCATATTGCTATATTCTCGGCCGTTGGGGTAAAAGGCACTTCAATATATTTTTGATCGGGGTTCTTTTGGAAAAAATCTTTCAGAGATTGGTCTTTTTCCCAAACCATAAAACCGTGGTCAAGAATCTCGTGAATATGTTTCATAAATACTTCCTTAATATCACCAAAATCTATCACCATTCCCTCACTAGAATTACCTTCCCGAGAAACCAAATCTCCACTTAGAGTAACTTCCGCACGGTAGTGATGACCGTGTAAGTTCTTACACTTGGATTTGTGGTTTAACACTCTGTGTCCCATACACCATTCAAATTGCTTAGTTACCAACATGGTTATTTGTAAAACATATTTTGATAACTTTCATTTTTCTTAAACTCACCTAAAAACAAGGAAGTTCTAGTTTGACAGTCTGATTTTATACCCCTTGCGCACACGCACATATGGTTTGCCTCAACAATCACACCGATTCCAAGTGGTTGTAGTTTTTCTTCCAATACATCGGCTATCTGGTTGGTTATCCTTTCCTGAAGTTGAAGATTGTGGGCAACAGCACTTACAAGCTTTGGAATCTTGTCTAATCCTACGACTTCTTTATTGGGAAGATATCCCACACTCACTTTGCCCCAAAAAGGCAAGATGTGGTGTTCGCAAAATGAGTAAAATGGTATATCTTTTACAATAACGGCTTGCTCTTTCTCTGAACTGACTTCAAAAGTGCGCCATTCGATTGCATCGTATTCTGCTTCTCCATTAAGAAGTTCTAGATATCCGTAAGCGGCTCTGTGGGGTGTTAATTCTGCAACATCCCCACTCACATACCCCAATCCTTTGATTATGTTTGAGAAAGAATCTTGAAATGATTTAATTAAGCGACTTTTTGGATCATCCCCTAAACCAAAATATATTTTTTTTACTTTATTGACAACAAATCTGTCTGGGTTTTTAGACTTCTTCGAAGACTTAATATATGCTTTAA
>CAYHWU010000023.1:9427-11252 GCA_964360495.1 uncultured Gammaproteobacteria bacterium | reverse complement strand
GGGTTGCCAAATTTGGACACCAGGATATTGTAGTCAAAGATGTCGACCTTGCCGTCTCCAGTGATGTCACTACTCAGAGATTGAGTGATAACATTAACTGGTGTAAGAGGAGACGACTCTCCAAAACCTCCATATCCGTCTTGATTCATGCGCCATTGAAGAGAGTAGGTTCCCGGAATAGTGGGTGCGGTGACAGAAAAAGAGAAATCCTTGCTTGCGTCGTCTATGTAGGGCACAGTTTCATTATCGTCGATATATACTTTTGAAATTCCCCAGGGCTGGTTGTTGTCCCGCAATAACGCAAAACCATAATTTTTTACCCATTCAATAAAGCCTGTGTTTTTCATAGATATAGTAATGGGATAAGTTTGCCCGGCTATCATTTGAGCAGGAATAGATTGACGAAGAAAAACAGCATTTGTTCGGAGGATCCCGCAGTCATTTGAGCAGGAATAATTGGGTATTGCGCCGTCCCAATCCGCTCGAGTATAAGTTGTGCCTAAATTATCTTTTGATTGATCAATGTCGTGTGACGCACTTCCCATTGTGTAGTTGTAAATTAAACTATCGGTTGTACGGTTGTTGTAGATTTCGGCATTGTAAAAATCGTCTATAACCAAACCCACCCGTGCGTTGTTCACGATGTTATCATGAATGGAACCTCCATAAGATAGAGTTTGATACCACGCATGTGCCCCCAGGAGTAATCCAAATCCACAGCGTTTTTTCGCCCCACAGTCAATAGTATTATTAGATACGACCGTGCCAGTATAGTTCCCACTTGTAGAAGGCCATGCGTGAATCATGAGTCCAGCAAAAGTGGAATTTGCATAGATGTCTGTGTGTCGAAGCGTATTGTTTTTAATCGAACAGTGTTGACAACCGCCCAAGATAAAATCTACATCTGTATTATCGACAAAGTCATTTTGTTCAAAAATACAATTAACACAATCGTGAACTGTCAAGCCATCTGCCCACAAGAGATAGGAATTGTGGTTGCCGTTGGCAATAAACAAATTGTTTAGAATCTTATTATTGCTTCCACTAGTTTCTAGCCCCGTTCCACAAAGGGCATTTTTGTTGATGCTATTGGTAAATTTAAAGTTTGCAACGTGGGCTCGCATATTAAATCCCCAGCCATTGCTTCCAGAAATGCAATTTGCTGTAGAAGAAGAACCTCCTCGGCCTTCTTTGTTGCCATTTATCACTAGATGATCTATGGTGGTGTCGTTTTGATAAATTTGTAAGATTCCGGGGAATCCGTCAAAACTTGGAGCAGCAATCAACTCTGCACAATTGTTAATTTTATTACTACATCGCGGAGCAGTAAGGTCGACCCCTGAAGTTTTAAGCGTGAGAGGCTTTTCAATTTTTATTTGATGAGCGACAAGATACTTTCCTACTGGCAGCTCGACAATATCATTTGCTTGGGCAGAATTAATACATGTCTGAATGATACTGGAAGCGTCATTGGTTGTACCTATAGTACAAGTTTGAGTTGCCGCTGATGTCGAAGACGAGAATATCATTGCACCTGCTACGTAAAGTATGTTTAGAAGAAGAATTTTCTTCATAAACTTTTCCCAAAATTAGCAACTAGGGTATTGTAGTCAAAGATGTCCACTAGATTATTGTTGTTTAGATCGGCAGAAGTAGCTGACATTTCTATGTCGCTAACGGCAAGAGAGACATTCCCACGTCCCAACATTTCAGGCCCTGCATAAGTTCCACCTATCTGGTATGGTCCAAAAGATTCTAGGGGAAGGTAGTTTTGCGCTATAAGCTTTCTAATTATATTTGTCCAATTGATATCGATTGTAGTTTC
>CAYHWU010000023.1:7064-9327 GCA_964360495.1 uncultured Gammaproteobacteria bacterium | reverse complement strand
GGCAAATTTTTTCCTCCCATATACAATACACCATAGGGCAGATTTTCTTGTAATCCAAGGTAGATATTACTGGTTGTTGGAGTGGTCCAATCAGTTGAATCCAGATTGAGAACCGCCGACAATTTATCATTAGTGTCAGTGTCCCATCTAAAAAAATATGGACAATTCTGCACACCTGCTGGTAATTTTGAATCAAAACTTTCATGACTATTTATTTTACAAGGGATACCCAAAGCTCCCATATCGGGGGCTAAAGTATAAAACCCACCTCCACTTGCAATGTTTCCAAAACAGCCTCCAGATTGATCCGAACAATCTTCAAAGTAAGTAGCATCTCTTTTGAAAGTTGCCGCCAATTTTTTGGTTAGTTTTGGATCCCAGCCAAAGTTTGAAAGGGGAATGTTTTTACCAAAACTTGATACAAGAATATTGTAATCAAAAATATCAATTTTAGAATTATTATTGACGTCGCCTGTCGAATTATATGCCGATACTCTGATTGGAATAAGAAAGAATATTAGTAATAAAAGAATAATCATATATTTTTCCCAAAATTAGCAACAAAGTCTAAATAATTTTCGCGATTGATGGTTTCCAAATGAGCATTTGGATATTGATTCAGAAAAGCTTTTTTGTGGATAGTTTTTTTGGTGGGTGAATATTTAAACTCCCAAGCAAAAAGTGTGCCGTCGCGCTCTTCGACCCAATCGATCTCTTTTTTGTCCCAAGTCCGCCAAAAATAATTGTTGGCATAAATAGGGGAATATTGTTGAGCTTTGAGCCGTTCGCAAACCAAAAAGTTTTCCCAGAGTTTGCCTACATCGTCACGAGAGTCAAGATTGTTGAAGTTTGAAATAATGGCGTTTCTTATACCATTATCGAGAAAATAATATTTACTTTTTTTGGTGATTTCTGAGCGTAAATTGCGAGAATATCCGCGCAGATTATACAAGACGAATGATTTTTCCAAGAGATCTAAGTATCGGGCGACAGTTTTGTTATCAAGTCCCAGAGATGTTCCAAGTTCTGTTAGTGACACTTCGTTGCCGATTTGAAAGGCAATTAGCTTAAGTAAATCAAATAATACTTTTGAACTTTTTACGGTATCTAGTTCCAAAATGTCTTTTAATAGATAAGAACCAATAATATTTTTAAGATACTCAGATTTTTGAGCAGGTGACGACAGTTTAAATAGTTCAGGGTACGAGCCAAAGACCAAAAAATTATCCAATTGTTGTTTTAGTTCAAATTCGTTGTGAAGTGCGAGTAGTTCTGACTGAGCGACAGGATAAAGAACTTTGGTAATTACGCGTCCGACAAGTGGCTCGCCAACTTTATTTGACAAGTCAAACGATGAAGATCCAGTAGCAATTACTCTAATGCCAGGAACGTGATCAATTAAAATCTTTAGCCCAATACCTATGTTTGGGATGCGCTGTGCCTCATCTATAGCAATTAGTTCATAATTCTTAGCATATGCTTTAATTTGTTCGATGCTTTGAGACCCTAGAACATCATGAATATGTAAATCATCTCCATTTTCTAGTTTATATTTGAGTTTTGTGTGTAAAAGAAACTCTGAAAGTAGGGTAGTTTTGCCCACTTGGCGCGGGCCATACAAAATGAGCACCTTCTTAGGTTTGATAAGTTGTTCTAAGTTATAATTCCTTGAAATCATCCTATTTAGAGTATCATAATTCCTTGAAATAGTCAAATTACAGGGATTTGTGAGTGACGAGTATAATGAGGCCATGCCAGCGCTCTTTCGCAACAAGCTGTTTTCGCCAGGTGTTTACCACATTTATCAAAAGGGTAGAGACAATCTTTTTGTAAGCGATGCAGATTATCAAAAATATTTAAGTAATTTAAAAAGATTTGTGCCCTCGTCTAGGATTAAGCTTTTGGCCTATTGCCTCATGCCAGATCACATCCATCTTTTGGTCCATCAGCCCGAGGGGCGAACTATTACTACTTTTATGCGTCGACTAAATACGGCTTACAGTATGTACAAGAAAGGAAGTCCGTTTGCAGGAGTTTATCGGGCAGCTTTGCTGTCTGGTGATAATGAGGCTTTGCATGCCAGCAGGTTTATCCATAGAAATCCTCACAAAGTTTCAGTAAAAAAGATTGGGCCAATAGAGATGCGATCGATCTCGGTCGAGCATCCGTATTCAAGCTATAGTTTATATATAGAAAAGCATATTGGGAAATGGATAGATACAGTACTCATATCTAGGTTAGTACCCGATTATCAAAGGTTTGT
>CAYHWU010000023.1:0-6964 GCA_964360495.1 uncultured Gammaproteobacteria bacterium | reverse complement strand
TATGGCAAATTTTGATCACAAAGAAATTGAGAAAAAGTGGAGTAAGTCTTGGAAAGAGAATAATCTCTACCGAACACCGAATACCAACCGACCGAAGAAATATATTTTGGATATGTGGCCATATCCATCGGGAGCTGGTTTGCATGTGGGACATGTCGAAGGCTATACAGCCACTGATATTTATAGTCGCTACCTGAGAATGAAGGGGTTTGACGTTTTGCACCCCATGGGTTGGGATTCTTTTGGTCTACCTGCCGAAAACTACGCTATCAAGACGGGAATTCATCCTTCAATCCAGACTCAAGAAAGCATCAAAGTTTTTAAGGAGCAAATGAACTCAGTTGGCCTGTCTTACGACTGGGAAAAAGAAGAAGATGCCAGTAGTCCTGAGTATTATAAACACACCCAAGAATTGTTTCTCGATTTATTCGACAAAGGCTTGGCTTACAAGGCCAAAGCTCCAGTCATCTGGTGTCCATCTTGTGAGACGGTTTTGGCCAATGAGCAGGTGGTTGATGACAAGTGTGAGCGCTGTGACAGTACTGTAATTCAAAAACAAATGGAACAGTGGTTTTTCAAGATTACAGATTATGCCCAAAGACTCTTAGATGGCCTCGAGACTATCGATTGGCCCGCCTCAACCAAGGCCATGCAGAGAAATTGGATTGGCAGAAAAGAAGGGCACACTGTCAAGTTTGATGATGTCGAAGTATTTACGACTAGAATTGATACTCTTCATGGGGCCAGTTTTGTGGCTGTGGCTAACGATTCCGAGGAAGGCTTTACAGGCAAGTATGTAACTAACCCGGCTACAGGCAAGAAAATACCAGTTTTACGGGCCGATTATGTGCTCGATACTTATGGGACTGGGGCCGTTATGGGCGTCCCTGCTTACGACGAGAGAGACCTGGTATTTGCCAAGAAATTTGACATTGAAATTATTCAAATGGAGCCTGACAAAAGCATGGAGAAATATGGCCAAAAGAAAATTCAGTATCGTCTGCGTGATTGGTTAATTAGCAGACAGCGCTATTGGGGCACACCTATCCCTATGATTTTCTGTGATAAATGTAATTGGCAGCCTGTGCCCGCTGACCAATTGCCAGTCAAATTGCCTTTGGATGTCGATTTCAAGCCCACTGGGGAGTCACCAATAGCCAGGTCCAAGACTTTTCAGACAGGTGTAACTTGCCCCAAATGTGGAGGAGTGGGAAGAAGAGAAGTCGACACTATGGATACCTTTGTTGATTCCTCTTGGTATTTCTTAAAGTTTGCCGAAGCCGACGTCAAAAAATGGATGCCCGTCGACCTCTATATTGGGGGCGACCATGCCACAACTCACCTTATTTTTGCCAGATTTATAAACCTCTTTCTCAATGACCAGGAGCCATTTGCCAAATTCTACAAAAACGGCCATGTCCTGGGCGAGGACAACCGCAAGATGAGTAAGCGTTGGGGCAATGTCGTCAATCCTGTGGCTGTGGTCGACAAATTTGGGGCCGATACCCTCCGGATGTACGAGATGTTTATGGGACCTTTGGATATGACCAAAGCCTGGAACACTTCTGGCGTCGAGGGCGTCTATCGCTTCCTCAATCGACTCTACCGAAAGTTCGAGGAAACCTGCGGAAAAACTGGTGAGACAGGTGCGGTTAACCGCTTGGTCAACGATTTAACCTTGCGGGTAACCACCGATTTGGAGACTTTGTCCTTCAATACGGCTATTGCGGCTATGATGGAGACCCTTAATCAAATGGGGGATGTTGATGGCAATTGGCCAGCTGCTTGGGAGGTCTTTGCCAAAGTCTTGGCCCCCTTTGCCCCCTTCATATCCGAGGAGATCTGGAACAGACTAGGTCATAAAGAATCAATCCATATCCAGTCCTGGCCAGACTATGACCCGAGTCTTCGGGTACAGGTACAGGTTACAGTGGCCATTCAGGTGAATGGAAAACTTAGAGACTTACTCAAAGATGGGCCTGATATTGAGCAGAGAGCTGCTGCGAGTGCTAAGATACAGCCATATATAAAAGGGGCGAACTATCGCACCATTTTTGTACCCGGTAAGGTCATAAATTTCATAGTCAATGTTTGATACCTATAAAAGGGAAATAAATGTAGCTATTGCGGGCCTAATCTTGATAGGAGGGGGTTATTATTGGTACCAGTTTAACCAGTTACAAGTGACAGAGTTGCAAGTGACAAGTATTAGTAAAGAAGCCATTGTTGATATCCAAGGTGCAGTCAATAAGCCTGGAGTTTATACAATGCCACCGAATGCTCGGGTGCAGGATTTGCTGGATGCCTCCGGAGGCGTAGCCGAAGGGGCAGATACAAAATGGATCGAAAGCAGTCTAAATAGAGCAAAAAAACTGATGGATAGTGAAAAAATTTATATACCTAGCGTCAATGACCAAACCACAAATCCCAAATCCCAAAATTTAATCAATATCAACGCGGCCAGCCAGGCAGAGCTGGAGACACTCGCGGGGATCGGGCCAACATTAGCCGCAAAGATAATCAATGCTAGGCCATATCAGAGCGCGGAAGAATTGGTCAGTCGTAAGATTTTAAGCGCCAAACAGTTTGTTGCCATCAAAGACCAGATCCAGACATGGTAATTCTAATTGCTCTAATCTTAATACAAGTCACAGGAAGAGTGACCAATGGAACAATAATGGCTGATCATCAGCGGTTTAGAATAGCCGATCAAAGCCTAGATGCCTACGAAGGCGGTAAAGTAACAGCAATTGGCAATCATCTAGGTGAAGTGATAAACAGTTATGGAAGCATTAAATGGCTTAGTGAAGCCCAGATCGTAAAATTTACTCCAGATTTTTGGTACAGTTTACGCTCAAAACTGGCAAAATACATCCAAAATTGGCTTCCGGGGGATGTTGGAGGCTTGGCTGTAGGTATTCTTCTTGGTGGATCGGGTCTTCTGAGTCGTGATTTAAATAATGCATTTAGAACAGTTGGACTGTCTCATATCGTTGCTGCCTCTGGCTTTAATTTGATCTTTGTTATTGGTTGGATCAATGCTTTAGGTACTCGCTTTTTTGGAAAAAGAACGACGATGCTGTTTGCTCTAGTTGGAACTATATTGTATATGTTCATTTCCGGCATGAGTTCATCAATAATACGTGCGGGAATCATGACTATCATTTCGATTACCGCATTATACTTTGGCCGAAAGAGCGATCCATTTTGGTCATTGATCCTTGCTGCGGTAATCATGATTATTGTTGATCCGTTTATAATTTCCGACATTGGCTTTCAGTTGTCGATGGCTGCGACAATAGGAGTTTTATTAAGCACTTCTCCTTTAGGCCTAATTTTTATGGTTCAAGTATTAACGGCGCCATTAATTTTGCATCATTTTGGAAATCTAAGTATTGTAGCTCCAATTGCCAATTTGGCAGTCGGTTGGACAATACCGCTAATAATGCAACTTGTGGCTTTAGGCCTATTTATAGGGCCAATTCTGTTTTTTGCTTGGCCATTATTGGCATTTATGATAGCGATCGTCAATTGGCTTGCCAAGCTCCCATTTGCCTCCATAACCGTTGGAACCATGGGCTGGGGATGGGTGATAGTCTACTACATTACTGTCGCAATAGTCTATAATCATGTCAATGATTACGATCGCCGACAAGATTCGCCAATCGATAGCCCAAGCCGCTGGAGTTAGTGTGGATGAAGTGACACTCGAGCACCCCAATTTGGAGTCTTTTGGTGACTACAGTACCAATATTGCCATAAAAAAGAAACTAGATGCCAAGGCTATTGCAGCCAAGATTCCAGGAGCCAGCGTAGCCGGTCCAGGATTTATAAATATTAGGCTGACAAACAATGATCTTATCGAAGCCATGTCCAGTATTAAACTTCCCAATATCGGTGCTGGGAAAACAGTAGTTATCGATTATTCGGCTCCCAATATTGCCAAACCATTTGGCATTGGCCACCTGAGATCTACTATTATAGGTCAGGCACTTTACAATCTTTATAAAGCTATAGGATATAGAGTGATTGGAGATAATCATTTGGGGGATTGGGGAACTCAATTTGGCAAACTTTTGTATATGATCGACAAGGATAAAGTAACCGATCTGTCAATCGAAAATCTGGAAAAATTGTACGTTGAGTTCCATAAACATCCCGAGTGGGAAGATGAAGGCCGGAAATGGTTTGCCAGATTAGAATCTGGCGATTCTAAGGCTCGTCAAACTTGGCAGAAGTGTGTTGAGGTCTCGATGGCCGAGTTTGAGCGGATTTACAAGCGTCTGGGGGTCAAGATTGACTATGCCTATGGCGAGAGCTTCTACTTAAATCGAACTCGGTCGATTATAGACAACGCAAGTAAGATTTCTAAAAGTAGTGATGGGGCAATAATCGTTGAAACAGGACACAAACCACCTTTGATGCTGGTCAAATCCGACGGAACCACCACATACGCCACCAGAGATTTGGCTACAGTTGAGTTCAGGGAACAGACCTGGAGCCCAGATCTGGTCATTTACGAAGTTGGGGCTGAGCAAACACTTCATTTTGAACAAATTTTTGCCGCCGCAAGAGCAATGGGAATAGCTGGAAAGGCCGAATTTAAGCATACAAAGCATGGTCTGTACCTAAGCCCCGATGGGAAGAAATTTTCGACCAGAAAGGGTAAAACTATCAAATTAGACGAGGTTTTGGAGGAGGCAGTCGAAAAAGCCAAAAATGAGTCTGTGGGGATTGGGGCCATCAAATACTACGATCTTCTGCATGGAGTCCAGAGTAACATCGTCTTCGACTGGGACAAGATATTAAGTCTTGAGGGTAACTCAGGTCCGTACCTGCAGTATGCGTACGCAAGATCGAGGAGCGTTTTGGCAAAATCCAATTTAAATTTCGAATTTCGAATTTCAAATTTTGAGCTAAACGAGGAGGAACTCCGAGTTTTGCGTTGGCTCTATAGATATCCAGAGGTAGTGGTAGAAGCAGCCAAGAGGTTCTCGCCCAACCTCTTGTGCAATTTTCTTTATGAATTAGCCCAGAGATATAATACTTTTTATAACCAATGTCCAATCTTGGAAAACGAGTTCAGACTGATTTTAACCAAGCATGTTGGTGATATATTAAGAGATGGTTTGAATATATTAGGAATTACCGCACTGGAAAAAATGTGATCTCAGTTAACTATTTCTATTTTTAGTTTCGTATTGAGGCTAAATTTAGCAATCAAAGACTGAGAGTGATACTCAAAAAAAGGTATAATTCGTGGCTATATATGGCCCAAAGGTGTACAATTAAAGCATGCGAATTGGAATCGATGCTAGTCGTGCATTTGACACTCAAAAAACAGGCACTGAGAGCTATTCTTATGAGGTCATAAGCCATTTATTGGCTTTACCAGAGTCCAAGCAGCATGAATGGATCCTTTATACTAAAGAAAATATCAAACTTCCCAGACTTTGGACCCAACTGGGCTTAGCCTTTAGGACTTGGACTGACAATTTAGATGTCTTGTGGGTTCCGGCCCATACACTTCCGATTTTGGCAAAACCTGGTCTCAAAAAAGTGGTTACCATTCATGGCATAGAATATGAATGGTTACCGGCTTATGAGAATTTGCTTCAGAGATGGTATTTGCCAATAAGTACACAGTACGCAGTAAACAGGGCGCAGAAGATAATAGCTGTGAGTAAATTTACCAGAGATCAATTGATTGAAAGACTGGATGCAGATCCCAAAAAGATTTCCGTTGTCTACGAAGGTTCAAATTTCTCTGAACCTAAACGAGCTCAAAAAACAAAAGAGAAATATCTCTTGTTTATAGGTACAGTTCAGCCTCGCAAGAATCTGTTGAGGCTAATTGAGGCGCTGCCTACGGGAATCAAGCTCATTATTGCCGGGAAGTTAGGTTGGAACTATCAAGAAGTAGTGGATGCAGCCAAAAACAAGAATGTTGAAATTACTGGTTTTGTCTCTGATGAGAAGAGAAATGAATTGTTGAAGAATGCTTTGGTTTATGTCCAACCGAGTATTACCGAAGGCTTTGGCTTGCCAATCCTCGAAGCCATGAATGCGGGTGTCCCTGTCGTCTCGTCTAGTGGTGGAGCTTTGGCTGAAATCGTCGGGGATGCTGGCCTGCTGTTTGATCCTTTAGATATCGAAGATATCCGTCAAAAACTTGAGCAAATAATCAAAAATAAGAAACTCAGAATTAACTTAATTGCCAGGGGGAAAGAAAGAGTCAGAAAATTTAGTTGGGAGAAGGCTGCGAGAGAGACCTATAAAATTTTAACGAATTTTTAATTTTTAATTTTTAATTTTTAATAATTTATGTGTATATTGTACGTAAAGTACTGGGGATAAAATGTGTACAAAACAAAATTTTTAATTTTTAATTTTTAATTTTTAATAACTTGTAGTAATAATACCCCCACTTCCCAGTACCCCCTCTCTTTCTCCCCCTAAATAGGGGGAGATGAAAGTGGGGGTAGGGTATTGAGTGTATAATAGAAATAATGGCAAAAAGTACAAAGGCTGTATCCACAAAAAAGGACGATGATAGGACAAATGTGCTGGGGGTAGGGGTGGATAGCACTACTATGCAGGAAGTGCTAGAGAAAATTGAGAAGGAGAAGTTGTTTGTAGTCACTGTGAACCCAGAATTTGTAATGTTGGCCCAAGATGACCTCGAATTTAAAAAAATCTTAAATAATGCAGATTTGGCCATTGCTGACGGAGTAGGTTTAAAGTTGGCAGGCATAAAAAATATTATTCCTGGACGTAAATTAATAGCGGAGTTGCTCAAAAAACCTTACAAGTTTTTCTTTTTAGGTGGCCAAAATGGTGTGGCAGAAGAAATGGTCAAAAAATATGGCGGAGCATTTGATCCCGGACATGTAGATATTAGATCTCAGATCTTAGATCCTAGAGAAAATACAAGAATTATAAAAAAAATAAACGATTACAAACC
>CAYHWU010000022.1:0-11458 GCA_964360495.1 uncultured Gammaproteobacteria bacterium | reverse complement strand
TTGGAATAACCATAAAATCTGCAATCAATTTGGATGGTGGTGGAGCTTCAGCTTTCTATGATGGCAAGCTCATCTTGGAAGAGTCTGACCCCGTCGGCACCATCCTCTGCGCCAAGTAGTGTAAAATTAGGCTTAGGCGCCTATAGCTCAATGGATAGAGCTTCTGTCTTCGGAACAGAAAATGCGAGTTCGATTCTTGCTAGGCGCACTAAATAGTTTCAATAAAATTTAGATTTGGGAGAAGAACTTGATTTGAGATTTTGGAAGCCATGATTTTGCGCACAGAATCTTCACCATGAATGAGAAACACTTTTTTGACCCCGACGATGCTTGAAAGCCAAGCCAAAAGTTTGGGACTATCGGCATGAGCACTCATGCCGGATGATTTGCGAAGCGAAGCTTCAATCTTTATTTCTCCGTCTAAAATCTTTCTTCCCATTGTTCCCATGGCTTGATAACCTACTATAAGTAATCTGTTTTTAGAATCTATTAAGACTTTCCTAGCATGATTTAACACCCGTCCCCCTGTCATCATCCCACTGCCTGCAATAATTACTTTGGCTCCTTTGAACTTCATAATATTATTACTCTCCCCCGCACTTTCGACAACGACAAGTCCGGGGAAATTAAATGGATCATCGATTTTGACGTGCTCAGCTAGCTCTGGGCTATATAAATTTTTATATTTTCGATAAACTTCTGTGGCTTTCTTGGCCATTGGACTATCCAAAAATACCAGAGTATCAGCCTTTATTTTATTGGTTTTCTTCAAGTGATCGATGTTGTGTAGTAATTCTTGGCTTCTTTCTATGGCAAAGGCTGGGATAAGCAAAGTACTACTGTCGGTCTCGACTGCATTTATTTCCTCCGCCAATACTTGGAGTGGATCTTCATCTGCATGTGTCCTGTCACCATAGGTTGACTCCATAATAACTGTGTCTGCCTCTGGGAAAGTTTGGGTGGGACTGAGCAAATCTTCTGGGCTGTTACCCAGATCTCCACTAAAAATTATTTTTTGATCATTTTTTTCGACCAAGACTGATGCTGATCCCAAAATGTGTCCAGCATCACAGAGCTCACAAGTGTAATCGCCAATTGTAAATCTTTGCCTATAATCAACGATATGTATAAGCTTTAACAATTCTTGGACTTCATGATCCCCTTCTCTATTAATTTTGGCCATGTCTAAAAGGGCAATTTCCATGAGGTCGCCAGTGGCCGCTGTCATGTAGATTGGCCCTTTGTAGCCCATCTTGATAAGCCAGGGCAGCCTGCCACAATGGTCCAAGTGGGCATGAGTCAAAATTACTCCCTTAAGAACCGAGACATCTAGCTGTGGGGCAACATGGTTTAGTTTTTCGAGGTCATTTCCACCCTGAAACATGCCCAAATCAATCAAAATCTCATCTAACCAAAAGCTCGACCCCGTCACTGTCCCGGCTGCTCCTAAAAACTTTAACGTACTCACAATTTATATAATAGCATCACTAATGGTAAAATTGGGATATGGTGATCGTTGCGTAATGGTTAACGCCCGAGATTGTGGATCTCGTGACTGCGGGTTCGAATCCCGTCGATCACCCCAGGATTTGTTTGAATAGTGAGTTCTTATAACTAGATTCATTTCTATGAAGTGCCTCTTTATTAGCTATAATATGTTCATTATATCTTTGTTGGTGTAAAATCACTTAATGAATGTAAAAGATGCTGTGGGGATATATAGTCCAAAAGTGAAAGCTGTTCTAGAATCGTTTTTAAATGAAAAAACTAAGCTATACGATGATCAATCTTTTGGAATAACTATTGAAATAATTGAATTTATAAAAACATACATTTTGGCTGAAGTTAGACAGTCTCGCCCCACTCTATTTTTAATAGGTTATATTGCATCAAATAATGATGTTACTGAAAATACAATCGCAACTTCTATTTTTACTACTTTTTTTACCAAATACTTAGCTATCCACGACGACATAATAGATAAAGATACCATTAAGAACGGTGTCCCGACTATTCATATTCAAGGTAAGAAATTTAACGGGAGTGAAAAAATGGGAAATGATTTGGCAATATTAGCTGGCGACTTCTTATGGTCATGGGCTATAGATTCGGTACTTAATTCTGACGTCCCCTTAGAAAGAAGGTGGAATGCCCTTGAAGCTATAAATAAAACCAATGAACTAACAAATGTGGGCCAAATAATGGACTTAGACTTCGTTATGAAAAAATTTGAAGATATAAATGATAAAGATGTTTGGCTGATGTATACGAATAAAGCTGCGATATACTGTTATGTTCTGCCGCTGACAGTGGGAGCAATACTAGGCGGTCTTCCAACTAAAATTGTGGTGAAATTAGAAGAATATGCAAAACTAGTAGGTGCTGCTTCTCAATTAAGAGACGACGTGGAGGGTGTATTTAGTGAGGAAAAAATTACTGGAAAATCAAATATTGTAGATTTACAGATGGGGGTTAAAAGTTTACTTATAGTTAAAAGTTTTGAGTTGGCAACAAATGATCAAAAGGATCTTTTGAGAAAGTATGTTGGAAAAGATGATTTAACCCAAGAAGAGGCTGATAAAGTGAGACAAATTATTGTCAGTGTAGGAGCCAAGGATTATTGTGAAAAAGTAATTATCCAAAAAGGAGATGAGTCTTTAACTATTCTTAGGGAAATTAAAGACAATATTAATTCTGAATCATACGAATATTTAGAGGATTTAGTGAAGTTCAGATTGAGACTTAATTAGTTTTAGAATATCAGTTGTTACTTGTTCACCTGATTCCATATTCTTTACTATTATTTGATTCTCTGATAACTCATTTGGAAATACAATTAAGGAATTCTTAACTCCAATTTTATTAGCCTTTGCCAACTGTTTATTTACTTTATCTAATTTATTTTTAGAAACACTTTCATCTAAAACAACTCGCTTCCCCTTTTGTCTAAGCTTTTCTGCTATTTCAGCCGCTTGATATATATTTTCTTCAGACTGAACTACAACATAATAATCAATATCGTTTTCTTTTTTAACAATTTCAATCTTTCGAATGATTAAGATTTCTTCCAAAGGAACGTTTCCAAATCCAAAACCAATTCCCGTAATAGCAGTCTTTCCGCCTAAGGCCTTCGTCAAGTTGTCATATCTACCGCCCCCCATAAGAGATCTTTTGAATTCATTCTTTTTATCAAACGCTTCAAAAACAGTACCTGTGTAATATCCCAATCCACGAACAATATCAGGAGCAAATTCACAATACTTTTCTTTCCCAAATACTCTAAGAAGTTCAAACACTTTTACTAGCTCTAAATATTCATTCGTGTTATCTAAAAACATGAATTCATCTATCTCAGAAATTTCATCAACAGTTTTCAAAGACAGCCATTTTGTTATCAAATTATAAGATTCTGGAGATTCGACTAAAGTTTTTAATTCCTGTGTAAACACCTCTTCGGGGATTTTGGGCTTTCTATCAATTAAAGCTAATAATTTTGGTCTTTGTTCCTTGTCTAAATCAATTGAATCAAAGACTTTTTCCAAAAGGGATCTACTGTTTATACGCATAACTATGTCAGAACTTGAGAGGCCGAATCTTTCAAAAATTGAAATAGCTACTGAAATCACTTCTGAGTCGTCAAATGCCCTGTTTCTACCGGAATCTAACCGGTCAAAAACATCCACATTAAGTTGTTTAAACTGTCTCTTTCGACCTTTTTGTGGTTTTTCCTTTCTGAATAAATCAGGATTAGACCACCATCTTAATGGAAAGGCCAATTCTCTTTCACCTTTTGCAACCATGTAAGCCACAGTTGGTGTCATTTCAGGTCTAAGAACTAGTAAACTTCCATCTGCGTCTTCGAAGCTGTAAGTGTGAGACAATAAATCATCTCCAGACTTAACCTGATAAAACTCTATGGGTTGCAACATTGGTCCACCCATTTCTTGAAAGCCAAACGACTCTACCGATATTCTTATTCGGTTTTCCATTTCTCTAAGGAATTTCCTTCTTTCTGGACTTTGATATTCAAATCCCTTCATCGAGCCCTTTACTTGAAGTTCATCCGGTGACAAATTATTAGACATATGATTAGGTTCCTTTTTCAGCCATTTTGATCTTACTTGATATTTTACCAGGTACGGTATATAATTTCAATTGTGTAACTATAAGCTACGTTTTTAGATAGATTAAATGTCAAAAAGATTTAAAGATGAGAATGTAAGGGAACCTATAACTGGGTTTAGAGATATTGTCGGACAAGAAGTGAGATTAAGAACTTATGTCTCAAATAAAATTGGTGAACTTTTTCAAAAGTGGGGTTATGATCAAATAATTTTTCCTCTAGTAGAAAGAGCGAGTAGTTTTAGTGAAGAAGTAGTTGGAGGATCACCCTGGCCGGAATGGGACAAGAGAAGTGTGTTTTACCTTCATATCCATGATTACAAGGATTCATATAAGGAATTACCAACTCAAGTCCCCTCATTGTTAGTCCCAGAGGGAACAATATCTGTATCTAGGTGGTTAGCTAAGCAGCTTGTATCTAATAAAAACGAAAAAGATCTATTTCCAATAAAAGTTTTCTATATCACTCCCTGCTTTCGAAATGAATTAACTTCCAAGTTATCACCAACAAAAGGTAGAGAATTTAACCAAGTTGGTGTAGAAATTCTTGGTACTTCGAATATTTTATCTGATATTGAAGTACTATCTCTAGTGTACGAAGGTTTTAGATCAATAGATGTACCTAGTGAATGCATTACTATACGTGTAGGTAGTGTTGAAGTTTTCAATTTTCTTTGTTCTGAATCAAATGTTGATGAAAAAACAAGAATAGATTTTAAAAATAGTCTGGATACTATCGCGGAAGCAAGAGCAGGAAAAGGGACCGAGAGACTGGAACCAGAAATAAAAAAGGTATTTACTGTAATTAAAAATATGAATTTGTCAGAAAAATTAATTAAAAAGTGGGAAATTGTTTGTGGGACGTATACTGAAGCAATAGATGAAAAAACAATGGATATCCTGGGCTACAACGATTCTATAAACGATTTAAATAAATTAGCTTCAGTTTTTCAAGAAAGCAATATTAAATGTTTTATAGACCTGTCGGTAGTCAGAAGTCATGAATATTATACTGGTATTGTTTATGAGGTAGATCTTAAAATTGATGATACAATCTTTGTAGAAGTTGCCGGAGGTGGAAGATACAACAAATTAATTAGTAAATTCTTAGCAGGAAAAGAATATCAAATACCAGCAGTTGGTTTTGCATATGGACTCGAGAGATTGGTTGAATTTTTTAAACTCGTACAAAAGTCTAATAAGGGTAATTATTCTGTTAATTATTGGGTAGATTCAAAAGGCGCGGATCAAGTACTGTATTCGAACCCTAAAAAAGTCCCTGAAGTGATTAATCTTTTATCATTTGCTGAAAAAGAAAGGAACAACAATAGTAGAGTGAGTATATATGTTGGTGATGGCGACGAGGCTAAAGCACGGGAGTATGCAAAAAAATTAGGAGCTGGATTTATCAGTAAATAAAGCGTGGCAAAATGAAAAGTAGTGTATTAATGTGTGAGCCTAAGTTTTTTTCTATCGAGTATGAGATTAATCCCTGGATGAATTCTGCCAACGATGTTAATCACGACATTGCGCTTAATCAATGGAACAACTTGGTCCAAACATATAATGATTTGGGTGTTGAGGTTAAATTAATAGAACCAAATAATAAAGTCCCCGACTTAGTATTTACAGCAAATGCAGGTTTGATTCAAGGAAACACATTTTTCCCCAGTAATTTTAGGTTTAAGGAACGAAGACCAGAAAGAAAATTATTTATCGATTGGTTTAAAAAACATAATTACAATATTGTAGATTTACCAAAGGAGACCTATTTTGAAGGGGCGGGTGATGGACTCTTTTGTGGCAAATATCTATTTTTAGGGTCCGGGTTTAGGTCAGATAGAAATGTTGGGGAATTATTACGTCCCTATATAAAAAATGTAGAAATTATTAGTTTAGGACTATCAAACCCGTATTTCTATCATTTAGATACATGTTTATCTCCTCTGCCAAATGGTGAATTTATATATTATCCAGACGCTTTTGATGACGAAAGCAGAATTATATTAAAAAGCCTGAAGGGTCATGAAATAAGTGAAGAATTATGTATCAATTATGGCTGCAATCTTACATTTGTAGACAAAACTTTGATAACTGGATATGCAGATATTACTCTTAAAGATATTTGTAAAAAATTAAATTTAAAAATAAAAATAGTCCCAATGGATGAATTTATAAAGTCTGGTGGGGGGACTAGATGTTTGACACTCTTTCTTTAATTAGGCCATTAAAGCTTTTTGTATCTCGTCTGGTAAGATTGATATGAAGTATTTTGCGCCTTCTGTATTACCAGCTTCCCATAGATTTGGGATAATATCTGCCACGATAAATGGCGAGTAAATAAGCCCTCTTCTTAAGAAGCTGTCACTATTAATATTTATGCCCTTGTCAGTAATCCCTCTGATATATTTTTGTAAAAAATCAAAACTATAATCATTTTTCTCACCTATTTTATCTGAAAATTCATATGCAGGATCGCCAACAACAGCAAATTCCGGATCTAGGATAGCTACAAGTTCATTTTTGTAACCCATAAAATTAATTAATCCAGCATCACCATGAAGAAGAGATTTGGCTTCACCTACATTTAAAATGTTGTTATTTATTTCCAGAATCTCTAATAACTTATCTTCTAAATCATGATCTTTGATTAAGTCGGCAGCATAAGTCCTTCGAAAGGAAAGCTTCAGTTTATCTCTAAGAGCGTTTGACCATGTGGAACTTTCGCCTTTCCATACACCATGATCATTATAAATTTTTCCGTATCCTGGTAAAGATGTATTTGAATGGAGATCTATAAAGAAGTTTTGAATTTTATTATAAATTTTAAATTTGTTTGTTTTAATTTCTCGAACATTTTTCCCTAAAATAAATTCTTGAATGTAGAAATGATTTTTAGAATTAGTTACTCCATCAAGATATATTTTTGGAACTGGATATCCCATTTTCTCTATATAATTAATCATATATAGCTCTCTTTCCATGTCAGTATTTTTGTTCTCTGAGTTAGAAATCTTTATTCTCACATTGTTTACAATCTTATCTCCATCAATAATTTTGCCTTTTAATGAAAAATTATTACCACCCAACTGTAACGACTCATCAACTACAATTAGAGTAACTCCATTTTTTTTAGAAATAAGTTCAATTTCAGTTTTTATTCCGCTAAACAAATTTTTAGTAGATGAGTCAAGATTGTCATAACTTTTAAATAGTTTTGGCTGATTTATAGATGGCGTTTTCATACTATCTGATTCTTTCATTTCAGTTTTTGCATAAAATTAGAAAAAAAGTTTTTTGTGATAAATAAATCTTTGATTTTGATTCTCTCATCAGATTTGTGTGCTGTATCGCCGATACCTCCACCAAACATGAAGGCCGGTGGTCTACCTACCTTGTCCCAAAACATTTGTAAATCAAGATAACCGGTTTTTTTGCAATCAGAAAATTTATTTTTATTATTTATAAAATTCTTTATTTCCGATTCACTTGAATACCAGGCACCTAAATCATGTTTTATTTCAACAACATCCATATTCAGTTTTAATTTTCGGAACTCACTTACTAAAAATTTTATTATTATTTTGGAATTTAGATCTGAATTGGCAGGACGAACATCAATAGTAAATTCGCAAATATCAGGTATAACATTTCCAGCCTTACCTACATCAACTAATTTATTTTCTAAAATCGACTTTGAAATTTCAGCGCCTCCTAAAACATATGCTAAGTTAAAAGATGTTGTACCCATAATTTGATGTGAATATTTATTTAAAAAAGACTTCAATAAACTTAAACATTCATATGTGCCCCAAATAGCACTGTTTCCAGTCCCTTTTGCAGGATGTCCTGTTTCTCCTTTTATTCTCAAAGTCATTTCAATTAAACCTCTACAACCATGCCCAATCTGAAGGTCAGAGCCATCTGCGGAGATAATTAATTTTGGTTTTAGATAGCCATATTTTTTAATTAATTCCTTCATACCTAAAAAGTCATACTCTTCATCTGCATAAAAAAATGCCCAGAAGTTATTAGACCTTGATGCTTCGCTTATGGCTATCATGAGAGAAGCAACGCCAGACTTCATGTCTGTAGCGCCTCTTCCCCAAATCTGTTTTCTATATTCTCGAGGTTCTAGTTGGTTAAATTTGGCGTTTTGAGAAACATTCACTGTATCAGTGTGAGCTAAAAAAACAACCTCCGGTTTCCCTTTTTTGACAATTAGATTAAATCTTCCGCCCGGTATAAGCTGTTTTTCCACTTTGGCATTAGAATTATCTTTTAGCCATTTATAAATAAAATCCACTATTTTATTTTCATTATTATCCTCTGTGACATATGAAGGAATAGAAATTAAATCCTTAATAAGACTTACTATTTTATAGTCATTCACTTTTTGATTGTTGCGCTAAGAAAAATAACCGATTAGATCCATTTATCTGATATGTATCCCCATCTGGAACAAATGAAGCACATTTATAACCAAATTCACTAAAGTGCTTTTCCTTTGTACCTAACCAAGGTCTATTAACGGTTCTACCACAAATTAATTGTGAGCCCATTTCTTTGGCTGCCTTGACTCTTTCAAAATTTAACCTTCCGCCTACCTTTTTCTGTTGCCATTCAGTCCTAATACATGTTTCATTCTCATAAAACACGACGGTGTCAGGACTCATCTTGGTATTTTTTAATATAGATTTCTTTACAATTTGATTATTATTATATTTTTTTTCAATTAACTCTCCCAATTTTATGTTTCCTCCGGTAGTAAATCCAACAACACCTCCATCGCCATTATCAGCAATTATTAATAAACCAGGAGTATATACCTGAAGCATCTCTCTAAAATAACTTTCTTCCAACATTTTAATTGGATAAGCTCGAGTGAGTTGATGTTCTTTGCAATTTCCACACACTCCAGGATCTTTTGAGAAACTTCCACACCCATTACATACATATGCCTCATACCAAGGAGGACCGGCAAAAGCTTCCTGGTAAGAAATTGCCATCTCAGATTTATTTTGCGAACTCATATCTTCATACAACAAAGCTGCATCTTTCTCGGTCACATATGCATACTTCACAAGGCTAATAGCGTTTACTCCTTGTGTTTTTTCTACTTCAATCGTGTATGCCATATCAGCAATCTTCGTCGTAATCTATAGATTCTTCTTTAATTTTTTTTCGTAATGCTAAAAAATCTATTTCTTGGTCATCATCAGATTCTGAAATTTTCTCTAAAGTCAACCTATCTAAAGGAGAAAGTCTTTTTTTACCAACACTGTCGGAAATGATTGTATGTGCCTCTACCGGTAGTAAAGGGATAGTTTTATAATCATCGACTTCATTAGGGTTAGGGACGTAAGGCCTTTCGTAGTAAATTTTTGATGGTCTCTGAGTAGGGTTCTTTTCAATCATAATTTAAAATTATAGCAAAATTATTGCTATTAATTAACTCGACTAATTTTTTGGTGTAAGGATAATAAATACTATCTGTTGCAAAAAATGGAACAACTGTTCTAATCATCTTAAATATTTGATTAGTTTTTTGGCCCAAAGTAAATCCACTTTTTAATCTAAAATCTATTGCCTGAGCAGCTACCATTAGCTCTATGGCTAAAACATTTTTAACATTTTCTATGATCTCCCTGGCTTTTCTAGCCGATATTGTCCCCATTGATACCAAGTCTTCAACATTAGCAGAAGTGGGTATTGAATCTACAACGGCGGGATGGGCTAAAATTTTATTTTCTGATACAAGTGCAGCTGTGGCGTATTGTAATATCATCATTCCCGAGTTTAGGCCGCCTTTTTCTACTAGAAAAGCGGGTAAGCCGTTACTATTAGCTGGATCAAGAAGTGACGCTATTCTTCGATCGGAAATATTAGCAATCTCGCAAATTGCCATTCCCAAAGTGTCCATCGCCATAGCAACAGATTCCCCATGAAAGTTTCCCCCAGATAACACTACTGTATTATCATCCTTGTCAAAAAATATTAATGGATTATCAGTTACTGAGTTTGCCTCTATGTTCACCACTTCTGTGGCATAGTTCAAAGCTCCTCTCACTGCACCATGAATTTGGGGAATACACCTTATAGAGTATTGATCCTGAACTTTAGTAGTATCTAATGTTTTGCTACCCGTTAAGAGATATCGCATTCTTTTAGCTACCTCAATTTGCCCAGGATGAGGCTTAATATCATGTATGAGTTCACTAAAGGCATTTAGAGTCGCTCTCAATGCTTCAGATGACAGTGATCCACAGATATCTGCTATGTTGACCAAATTTGTGACATCCTCAATTGCTAACACTGCATTTGCGGTCATTGCTGACGTGTTATTTATCAATGCCAAACCCTCTTTTGCCTCAAGTTCCACAATTTTAATTTTGGCCTTATGCATGGCAACTCTGCCAGTCATTATTTGACCTCTAAATTCAGCTTCGCCTTCTCCAATCATTACCAGAATTAGATGAGCAGATGGGGCCAAATCGCCACTAGATCCAACTGAGCCTTTTTCTGGGATAATTGGGTGAACGCCCTTATTAAGCATTTCGACGAGAGTCCTAACTACTAATAACCTGACCCCAGAATGACCTTTAGATAAGTAATTGGCCATCAGAAACATCATTGCCCTAACAACCTTCTTTTCAAAAGGTTTACCCACGCCCACAGAGTGAGAAAGAATAAGATTTCTTTGTAACTGTCTAACTTCATCTCCAGAAATAGACTTGTTTTTAAACATTCCGAAACCTGTTGTTACCCCATAAATTACACTGCCCAGCTTGACCTCTTTTTCTAATGCATCTCTAGTTTTCACTATAAGTTTGCGAGCCTTTGGACCGATGTTTACTTTTTCACCTTTTGCTACATCCACTACAGTTTTGTAATCGATATTTTGGCTATTAATAGTTGTCATAATATAAAGTCTTTAATGAATTTAATAGATGGCCTATAGTGTAATCACTTATAGGTATATTGTCAAGTTTGGTAAGAAACATTCTAATTTCGGCTCAAAATCTTGTTTGAGACAAATAACCGTTTTAAGGTGTTCCTTTCAATTAGAAATTCCAACTTCATGCGATGTTCTACCCCAAAGTTAATCTTTATATCCCCCTAGAATATATTCTTTAACATTTGGTGGGAAGTCGATGGATTTGATTTCCTCTAATGTTGCCCATTTACAATCTATGGTGTCTTCCAAGGGTTTGGCATCTCCTGATTTATAGTGACATTTAAATATAACTGCCACTACATGCTGGCCATTATCTTTGACATTTGTTGAATAACGATACGTTGTCAGAGTAGAATATCTGAAATGTATATCAAACAA
>CAYHWU010000021.1:6907-12529 GCA_964360495.1 uncultured Gammaproteobacteria bacterium | reverse complement strand
TTAATGGAAACACAAAAACCCTACGATAGACGCTCAGAAAAAGTTGTCACCATGCCAACTTTTGATGCCATGAGTAAGAAATTAGAGGAAAATGGACTGCTTGGACAAGAGCCTGTTATAGATGATTTTATGAAGAAATTTGCAAACAGTGTTGCGGATTCGGAAAAAGTGGGCATGGGTTTAAATATGGCCTGGGAATTGGCAAAATATGATTGTTTTAAAGAATATCCTCCAATAATTGCTGGCCTTGCTGATATGTATTACGATCGAGTTATAGATGCGGTTACTCCAGATCCAGAAGTGGCGACTCAAGCCAAAGATTTTCACAAGATGATTTTGGAAGAAGTCAGAAAGAAAAGTTAAAGCCTCCAAAGAGAAACAGATCAGGATATAATATAGGCGTGGACAAGAACTACGATCATAAAAAATTTGAAGACCAGATATACAAGATGTGGGAGGATTCTGGCGCCTTCGAGCCAACAGGAAAGGGTGAGCAATTTAGTATTCTCATGCCCCCACCCAATGCCAACGATCCTCTGCACGTGGGTCACGCCATGTTTGTAGCCATCGAAGACATTCTTATTCGCTACCATCGCATGAAAGGCGATTCGACACTTTGGCTTCCAGGAACTGACCATGCTGGAATCGAAACCCAATTTGTTTTTGAAAAAAAGCTCGCCAAAATTGGCAAAAGTCGTTTCGATTTTGATCGCGATACTTTATATAAAATGATTTGGGATTATGTTCAAGAAAATTCGACAGTAGCAGTAGACCAAATGAAGAAACTCGGAGCCAGTGCCGATTGGAGTAAATATAAATTTACCTTGGACCCAGATATTGTTGATCAAGTAATTGAGACTTTTATAAAACTTAATGTAGACGGATTAGTTTATCGCAGTGTTCGTTTGGTAAATTACTGTACAAAATGTGGCACTGGATATTCTGAACTGGAAGTTGATTATCAAGAAAAAGAAGACAAATTATATTTTATAAATTATGGCCCACTTGAAGTTGCCACTACCCGACCAGAAACAATTTTTGGCGACGTGGCTGTGGCAGTGAATCCAAACGACAAAAGATATCTTAAGTTAATTGGAGAAGAAATTTCTCTACCTCTAACAAGCCGAAAAATTAAAATCATTAGCGACAAAGAAGTAGACATAAAATTTGGTACAGGAGCAGTCAAGATCACTCCGTCCTGTGATTCGTTTGATTGGGATATTTGCGATAGACAAGGCTGGGACACGGCTCAATTGGCCCAAGATTTCCCTGTCAAAAACAGAAATGAAAAAGCTCGAGAAAAAACTATTTTAGATTTAGGAAATTTGGTTACTAAGGTCGAGTCTTTTACTCACAACGTAGGAGCTTGTTACAGATGTCAAAGGGTTATAGAAAAAATACCATTAAAACAACTATTTATCAAAGTTAGACCTTTGGCAGAGAAAGCTCTCAAGGCATTGGACAATAAAGAAACTGTTATTTTTGGGGCAGGAAGAGAAAAGATTTTGCGTCATTGGTTAGAAAATCTCAAAGACTGGAACATTAGTCGACAAATTACTTGGGGAATTAGAATCCCGGTTTGGTACAAAGACGGAGAAATGAAAGTTAGCAGAGAATGTCCTGGAGAAGGCTGGATCCAAGACAACGACACTTTCGACACCTGGTTCTCATCTGGCCAATGGCCGATCGTCGCCCTTCCCAAAGAATTTTATCCGTCATCAGTTATGGAAACAGGTTATGACATACTCCCCTTCTGGGTCATGAGAATGATGATGTTGGGAATTTACATGACCGGAAAATCACCATTCAAACAAGTTTATTTGCACGGTCTAATTCGCGACGAGCAAGGACGCAAGATGAGTAAAAGCATTGGCAACGTCATTAACCCATTAGACATGGTCAATAAGTATGGAGCAGATGCTCTTCGCATGGCTTTGGTCATGAGTTCCACTCCTGGTCAAGACAAAGCTGTTGGCGAAAGCGCCATTCGTGGCATGCGCAATTTCTCAAACAAGATCTGGAATGCAGCCAGGTTTATTCAGTCAATGGCTGACACACAAGAAGGAGATAAAGATCAAGAGCTTGTAGAAAACCTAAATGAAAGTATAAGAATCATGAGTGAACGTCTTGAAAAATTGGAAATTGGTTGGGCGGCCGAATGGATATACTCATGGTTTTGGCATGCATTCTGTGATAGATATATTGAAATAGCCAAAAGCGGGCACATAAGTAAAAAAGTGATGATTATGGCTTTGGAAACAAATCTTAAACTTTTACACCCTTTTATGCCTTTTGTGACAGAGGTCATATGGCAAGAATTGGGTCACAAAGATTTATTAATAACTAACACATGGCCAAAATATTAATCATCATAGAGCTTATAATTTTAAGTTTTGTGGGAGTGAGACATGTTCAAAAACAGGAGGAAATTAAGAGTCTCCAATATCTCCAAGAGGAGATTAAGAACTGGCAGGAGTTTCTACAGCAGGAGCCACAGTATCAGCCGGGACGGCTTCAACTTCAGCAACTGCAACAGGCTCTTCCTTAGCCATTGGTTCAATCTTGGCTATTATTTGTCCTCCATCTGACAAAACTTCAACTTTAGATGAGATCTTCAAATCTTTGACATGGATAGCCTGATCAACTTCGGCCAGAATGGTAACATCAACTTCAATGTGTTCTGGCATATCAGTGGGTAAGGCTTCGACTTCAATTTCTTCAAGCTGTTGAACCAAAACTCCAAGTTTTTCTTTCTCTGCCGGGGATTCACCAATCAATTTAACGGGCACATTAGCTTTAACTTTTTCTTTCAAATCAACCTGTAAAAAGTCGACATGGAGAGGCAGACCGGTGACAGCATCGTAAGTGACATCACGAACCAGAGTTGGTCTGTCTCCAAGATAGATCAAGGTTGATTCTCCAATCTGGGAAAAGAGTTTGACGAATTCTTTGGTGTTAACCTGGATACTCTCAGTCTTGGTCTTTTTGCCATAAACCACCGCTGGAGTCAGGCCACTTTTACGTAAGGCCTTTACTTTTCGACCGGTGACTGTTCGAATTTGGGATACTAAGCTGTGTTTGCTCATCGTCTTAAAAACTCAACTGCGTATTTAGTTGGCGCGGCTGCCGTCGTATTATACCCAAAAAAGCCTGTTGAGGCAACCGTAGGTACAATTTGGGTCTGGGACAACCAGGTTTTGGGGTAATTGATACTCACATCCAACTTACGAACAACCCCAGGTTGGTTTGGGATATCCAGGCGGTAAACAAAGCTGGTGGTTGCCGGTAATAGGTTGGAATATTTGATCGTAATTACCACCGGTTTTTGAGGTAAAACCTGAGACATAATTCCGACTATTTGCCATTTGCCATTTTCAACAATCTGATACTCTTGTGAGACCGCTGAAACCAAGACATCTTTGGGAAGGTAAACTCGAATATAATTTTTGTATGTGCCGGCTGGCCAATCATTACTCGGTGATTTATTAAGATAGGCCAAAGTGATTTCTCCTTGGGACCTGGCATTGTCTAAGGTTGCTTTGTAACTTAATTTGCGTTCAATCCAAGCATCGACCTTGTTCACACCAACATTGCTGTCTACCACATAGAAACTAGCGGTCTCTGATAGTCCCCCATCCCAACCCGCCGCTTTTATCCCATTCAGATTGACCGTTACACCACTCAAGCTGAGATTTCTACTCAATAAATTCTCCATTGTCCAAGCAGAAACTCGACCTAGCTGATTGGGGTCCATTGCCTGAAGCTTTGGTAATATTGCCTGAACAATATTCAATAAAACATCTTTTTGAATAATATTCTGTGCCACATTGGCACTTGTAATTTTCTTACCGTCAGAGAGTGTCACTCCCCCAACAATATCTAGCAGGCTTGGTAAGGATGAGGTGTTTGTGGCAACGACTACATCAATTTGACGATTAAGTTGTTTGGCCACAAACCAAGCCGCTTTCTGGGCTACAATCGGAAAATCCGCCTCCCAATTACTGTCACGAAAATACCAATTACTTTCACCTAGAGATTTTTTGAGATCGGGGGGGGGTTCGACACTCCCCTTCATTTGGGCATCAGCTGTAAACGAAGACAGCAGTTGGACATCACTAATGTGGCCTCCAACAACCGAGATTAATGCCAGTCCTTCAATAAATCCCCCACTTGCACGCAATTCATGGTTATCTTGGATAAGCACTAAATAATTAATTGGCTTAATCAAACCCAAGAGGGTCGGTAGATCATCAACCGCTTGACGAGATCGTAAAATCACAGCTCGTAATTGGGAGAGATTAATGCCATAGTTTTCCAAAACCGGTGTTAATTCCAGTTGATTACTAGCGATTTTTTCTCCCAAGGTTGAGAGATGGATGGATAAGTTTTTAATATCATCAACCGTGGGGTCAGTCAAAATAGTTTGGACCTGTTCTCCTAAAATTGCCAGATCATAAGCGGTATCTATAACAGCACATCTTTTAGCGGCCATCCAATCCCCTACTTTTAATTTGTTCCAGGCGCAAGCATCGATACTTTTTTTAGCAACTGGGTAACCAACAAAAAATATTAAGGCAATAATACTTATTATTATTCCCACTATTAACTTTCCCCTTTGGTTCGGGGCTTTTTCTGCCAATGGTTCCTTAACTGGTTCTGGGATAATTTTTGCTTTCTTGAAAAAAGAACTATGGACAAATTTTTTTAAGACTTCGGTTGCCGCTTCCTCAGTAGTCATTTTCTTGGGTATCTCAATAATGTGGTATTGAAGCTTAAATAATTTACTAAATTGATGAACCAAAGATATGGCTACGTCTTTAAGTGAAGTTTGTTCTTCCGGGGTAATTAAAATAAATTTTGATTTATGTTTTAATGCTAAATCTAAAAGTTGATGCAATATCGAGGTATGATATAAAGTCTCAGCTAGAGATGGTGGATCAAATCCCACCAAATGAATTATTATTTCAAATTCTTTTTCATTTGTTAAATCCCCTTTTGGATTTTGACATGCGACTATTTCAAATTTTTGTAATTGTTCTAATTGTTTTAATATTTCTTTCCCCAAAGGTAAGCCGCAACGTGTTAAAAGCAGTCTCACGTTGCTGAATATATTCTCTGTGAATAATCTCATATTTTCCTGTTCCCTACTTTGGCATCTAATGTTTGATTTACTATTTCATCGGCTCTAGTATTTTGCTCTCTTTTAATATGTGTCCAAGAATATTTTTTTGCATCGATTTTGTCATACAACTTTCGTAATTCATAATTCTTAATTCTATATTCACCCTTTAGTTGTTTGACCACAAGTTCTGAGTCTAAATAAAATTTAGCCGGTCGATCTTTTAACCACTCGATGGCCTTCAAAACACCAGAGTATTCGGCTATATTATTTGTAGTTTCTCCAAGGTAGTACCCTTCACTAAAAATCTCGTCATTGTTTGAGTTTTTGACCACGAACGCGCAGGCCGCCGGGCCCGGGTTTCCCCGAGATCCTCCATCGGTATATACCGCGTATTCCTCCATGATTTAATTGTACCGCAACTGCCAAAAAAATTGTAAGCAATAACTGCATCTGCGGTAATGTCCACCAGTAGTGATCGACGTTTGCGGTTATCAATAACA
>CAYHWU010000021.1:4175-6807 GCA_964360495.1 uncultured Gammaproteobacteria bacterium | reverse complement strand
ACCCCAAAGCGGGTATTTCATAATAGTCTCAAAACCCACTTTCAATAAATCCAAACGTTGGGTCCATGAGTCAGGGCTTCCGGGAATATAAACCAGTAACAAGTAACAAGTGACAAGTGACAGAGATAGTGCAAGTATACGGTTTTTCATAAACCTCACGATAAGCAAAACAACAGCAAGTATTATTCCTGTGCGGGAGAGAGTAAGTGGAATGGTAAGCATGGCCAACCAAAAGACTTTGCCTTTTTTAAAAACTAGTGCCATTAACAACAAAAAGGCAGCCAAAGCATTTGGATGGGGGAATACCGCATATGGTCGAAGCATAAGTCCTATTGGGGTTAGAGTTCTAGCAATGCCAATGGTTGTGATGTCAAAATTACGTTCTCCAAGAAAATACCAAAGTCCACCAATTGACGACTGAGCAATAAATTGCCACCAAGTTAGGATTGATACCCAAATTACTGAAAGTGACAAGCAACAAGAAACAAGTGACAAGTCTTTTTTAACTAAATACTTAAAAAGCCAATAATATTCGTAAAATCTAAGCCACCGATATATTGAAACAAAGGGAGATTGGGAAAAGAATATATTTAGGGTAAGAAAAATAATTATTGACAGGGGGACTCGGACCTTAAACTTTGAAAATACCCAAATGGTAGCAATAATTAAATCTGTGAAATACAGAGTGGGTGAGAGATGGTCAATCCGGACTCCATGGATCATGGCCCATTCTGGCCAAAAGTGAAATCCGAGTTGGGAGGGGAGAAAGAGCAGTAGGAACCAGATCATACCTTGGGGGAGATGACAACCGATCTTTGTTTGCCTTCACCCGAGGAGGCAGTTGAAACTTGAGGATGTTCACTCAAATACATATGTACCACTCTACGCTCAGATGCTGGCATAGGAGGTAATATATAAGCTTGGTTGGAAGATAGAACTTTTTCAACAGTCGAATCGGCTAAAACTTTGAGACTTTGTTCACGGCGTTCTCGATAATCGTTGACGTCAACAGACAAATTAATCCACTCTCCCAATTTTTGGTGTAAGTGCTGACTCAAAAAAAGTTGTAAACCGGATAAAGTATTGCCATGGTAACCAATGAGAAGAGCTGGAGTGTCAGATTTGAGCAAGACCTGGTAACGATTGTCTTCTTTGTCGTAAGAAACTTCAAAGGTGATATTCTTGTCAAAACCCATTTGGTCAAGAAACGTCTGGACTGTTTGTGAGAGTTCTGTCTGAATATCCATGAGGCTATTTTAGCAGACCAAGACGGCGAATCCAAGGAGTAAGACCTCCCCAGCCAGTAGCAAAGTATTGTTGGACACCAGAAACCAACGAGAATACAAACCAATACAAGACTAGGCCCCCAGGAAATTGGTAACCAAAGATGAGTGTCATGAGGGGAAACATGTACAGCATCTGCTCCTGAGAGGCGGCCATGATATCGTCGGTTTTTTCTTCTGTTATCTTGGCGATTTTCTTTTCAGCCAGAACTTCAGGCATCATCATTTTAGATGACAAGAACTGAACCAAGGCAGAGAGAATAACAAGTAATCCAGGAACAGCAAAGGGCAGTCCCGGAATATTAATCAAATCGGGTTTAATTAAGTTGATACCAAAGAACCATGTGGAGATTTGGGAATCAACTGCCAATTGATTAAAGGCATAGAGTAGAGGATTAAGTTTAACAACCAATTCGGCAACGGGAGTATTCAACACCAAATTGAAGGCGTTAAACAGGGCAATCAAAACAACAATTTGTAATATTTGAGGCAAACAACCAGAGACTGGGTTTAAACCATGCTTTTTATACAAATCGGCTTGGGCAGTCATCAACCCTTGTTTGTCATCTTTAAATTTTTCCTTAAGTTTTGCAACTTCTGGATTTAACTCCTGTTGTTTCTTCATGTTTTTCATACTCGACCAGACCATGGGAGTCATAATGACTCTCAAACCTACAGTCAAAAGAATAATTGCCCAACCAAAATTTCCGGTTAGCTGATGTAACCAGATCAGGGCATTGAGTAGAGGGTAAAACAATAATGTATTCCAGATGTTAAGCATATTGTTAGTTCAATGATAGAAAGGATTACATTTCAAAATTTGCACCAAACCCATGGTGATCCCTCGCAGAATACCATATTTTGCAATTGATTGATAGGTATATTCGGAACAAGTGGGGGAGAAACGGCAAGTGTTACGCCCAAATAGGGGAATCGACAGATATTTCTGATAGAAGCGAATTATTTTTAACAAAAATGATGTAATCATGTGTTCCTGGAATATTTACTACTATATTATATAGTTTTCGGCGTAAAGCATTACGGACAACAGCCCGCTTGGAGATTTTTTTGGAGACAACAATCGACCAACGGTTGAAACCTACTTCATTTTCAAGTGACTTTAAGGCAAATTTAGGAAAATTCTGAGGTTTACCAGTTTTATTAACTAGGGCAAAAAGGTGTCTATTAAGACGTTTATTTACTGGAAGCATGAACTGTCAGGCGTTTGCGGCCTGTGGCACGACGACGCTTTAAGACTTGTCGACCATGTTTGGTAGCGTTCCTGGCCATGAAGCCATGCTTACGAGCTCTTTTTACTTTTTTGGGTTGCCAGGTGCGTTTGACCATGG
>CAYHWU010000021.1:0-4075 GCA_964360495.1 uncultured Gammaproteobacteria bacterium | reverse complement strand
AAATATTGGGATTCTAAAAAAGAATGGTTGGCATTGAGGGGAAAGACTGATGAGATATTGAGAATTAGACGTGGAGAACTACGCCACCAAATGAACGAAACACAACGAGGGCAAACACTAAAAGGTATGGAAAATACAAAAAAATATATTCAAGAGGTTGAAGGACTTCTTGTACTACTTCCCCAAAAACAAGAGCTTAAATACCCACCAGTTCCAAAAGAACCGCCAAAAACAAATCCCCTTGCAGCCTTAGCAAAAAATATTTTTAATAGATAATTCTTCCTCTTGACTCACTGTGGATAAGTGGTGTAAAGATGTCCGTATGGACAGAGATAAAATTTGGAGTGCAGTTTTAGAAAATTTTAAATTAAATATTTCTTCTGGAAACTTCTTGGCTTATTTTAAACCCTCATTGCTTTTGGAAATTGTGGAAATTGGAGAGAGATTAATCTGCACTGTCGCCCTGCCTAATATTTTGCTCAAAGATACATTAGATCGCAGATATTTTGGTCAGATCATAGCTGAACTTGAACGGATAACTGAAAAAAAATGTGAGTTAAAATTAATTGTTAAAGAAACCAAGGCAGAACAAAAGAATTTAGAAACTTTACCCTTGTTTGGCCAAGAAAAGAAATTTGAATTTGAAATATACAAAAGGGCCTCTATTCGGCCCGATTTTACATTTGAGAATTATGCTGTTTCTGGGTCTAACCAAATGGCTTTTGCGGCCACAACAGCTGTGGCTCGCAAACCAGGGGTGGCCTACAATCCTTTGTTTATTTATGGTGGGGTGGGAGTTGGTAAAACCCATTTGATGCAAGCCATTGGAAATTATTGCATCTCGCAGGGTGAGACTGCAGTTTTGTTTTGTACCAGTGAAGAGTTTACCAATGACCTGGTGGAATCAATCCGAAACAAGTCGACCGAAAAAATTAGAGCCAAGTATCGAAGATTAAAATTACTGATGATTGATGATGTTCAGTTTATTGCTGGCAAACCAACCGCCCAAGAAGAATTCTTTCATACTTTTAACAGCATCCAAAAGGGTGGGGGACAAATTGTGATGACCTCAGATAAACCCCCCTCAGAAATTACCAAACTAGAAGAACGACTAAAAAGCCGGTTTGGAGCCGGAATGATTGTCGATGTTGGTCGACCCGATTTTGAACTGCGTTGTGCCATTCTGCAAATTAAAGCCAAAAATCGAGGAATTGAATTAGACACTGAGATTGTCCATCTTGCCGCCGAGAGTATCACAGGCCTTCGTGAGCTTGAGGGTTTTTTGATGCAAATCATGTCCCGGCAAACCAAACCTACTCTCGAGATAGCCACAGAAATTTTAAAAATTACCAAAGAACGAGCACCTGGACGGATGATTACCCCAGGGGAAATGATTAATCAAGTTAGTTTATATTTCAATGTTGGGGCCCAACAGCTCAAGGGGGACAGACGTTCGGCTCATATTGTTCTCCCTCGGCAAATTCTTATGTATTTATTGAGGTTTGAGATGAAATTACCGCTAGAAGAAATTGGAAGACTATTGGGTGGACGTGATCACACCACAGTTATGCACGGATCCGAGAAGATTCAGCTTGCGCTCAACACAGATACTAAACTTGTCGAGAATATCCACAACTTAAAGAAAAGACTGGGGATAAATGGTGTTTAATTTCGAACAATCTCTACTTTCTATTTTCTATTTTCTAATAACTTGTTGTTTATCAACAATTGTCCACAATCTTATCCACAAAGGTCTGAGGCCAGTATGCACAAAAACATTACCCGAAAACTAAATTCAATTCTTGCTTTTCTTCCACTTTTACACTATATCTACTACTAAGACTACTAGTTTATATGAGATTTAAAATACACCAAGACACTCTGAGTAAAGGATTGACGACAGTCTCTCGTTATACTGCAAATAAGGGTCAATTACCGATACTGGCAAACATATTAATTGAAGCAGATAGGAGCGGGGTTTTTCTTTCAGCTACCAATTTGGAAATGGGAATAAGGGTTGATATTGGGGGAATGGTCGAAGTTCCGGGAAGTATTACAGTTCCAGCCAAAAACTTGGCAGAATTTGTAAACTCTTGGCCAAGTGGAACTATAGAGTTGGAATTAAAAGAAGAAAAGCTAACAGTTAAATCTTCAAAGTCTCAAGCTACCTTTGCCACAGTTGATGCTCGTGAATTTCCCAGTATTCCAAAAAGTCCTGAAGGAGGAGTGGATGTTCCAAGTGGAATATTTAAAGAGATTGCTGGGAGAGTAGCCTTTGCAGCGTCAGTTGACGATTCGCGTCCAGTATTGACCGGTGTAAGGTTTATTGTCAACGATAGCAATCTCGTTGTTGTGGCAACTGATGGATTTAGACTGAGTCAAAAGAAAATAATAGTTAATACAGACATTCCCGCTGTAATTTTACCAGCAAGATCAATAATTGAACTGGCAAAGCTTGCCGAAGGGGAAACAATTAAGATGAACGTGGTCTCGGAAAACAATCAGGTAATCTTTGATTTGGGAAAAACTCAGCTGACCTCAAGAATTCTGGAGGGGAATTTTCCCGATGTAGCTAAAATCATACCTAAAGAATTCAGGACACAGGTGACAGTCGACCGTGAAGAAATGCTTAAAGCCGTCAAAAGTGCTGGCATTTTTGCTAGAGAAAATAATAATATAGTTAAATGTCTAATATCGGGTGGTCAATGTCTGGTGAGAGCGACTGGGAGTCAAGTTGGAGAGAATGAGGCGACTTTGGATGCAAATGTGGAAGGGGACGAAATTCAAATATCTTTTAATTACAAATACTTGTTAGATTTTTTAAATAGTGTTTCTTGCGAAAGAATCTTGATGAAATTTAATGAATCTGTTTCCCCAGCTGTTTTTATGGAGGAGAAAGATGAAACCCTAATTCATCTCATCATGCCGGTTAGAGTCTAGTTTTGAGGGTTTTCGTTGAAAACTTCTTTGGAATCTTCTGGATGAAGTGGGGTAAATAATCTTTCGACAAAAATAGTTGTTCCTCTAAGAGTGATTTGATACTGAGTATCAAAAATCCATTTAAATTTAGGTTTGACATAAAAAATGAAGCCGTCTTTACTGGTATAAGTATCAATTAAAATATTTGGTTTAATTGTCACCAAGATATTTTCTTGATTTATTGGAGCATCAAATTTGAAAGATAATGCTGTATTGGGAAAAGTAATTACTTGTTTGTCTTCACTTGGATATTTCAAAACCAAATTTATCTTTTGGGTTTCTTGAGGAGAAGGAACTTCTGAAACAATATTTTTAGGCTTAGAAGAATAAAAGAGATAAACAATTGAGACAAGAGAAATACCTGCAAAAATAGCCAAGAATTTTTTGTTTTTTAATATTTTGTCTTTCATTTGTTACAAAAATAATTTTCGGGTCTAACATACCGCCCGTCAACCTGAACTTCTAAATGCAAATGAGTGCTGGTTCCTTGATTATACAAAGATCCCAGTTTTGTGCCAGACATTAAGTTGTTTTCTTTTGTCATTCCACGATTAACATGTTTCAAAAGTATAGAATATTTACCAGATTCGTCGGTGTATCCATATGTCCAACCTACCCCAGAATCTTCATATTCCACACCACTAAAATTCCACTTCACATCTTTGCCATCTATTTGTGGCAAGGAAACATTATTAGAGCTAGAACTAGAAACATCCATGGCAAAGCCATAAAAATCACATTGAGTAAGCCCTTTTTTGTAACAAACATTGTCTTGACCAACAGTAGGTGCCCGGCAACCTGATGTAGCAGGAATTGAATATTTACACATACTTGACTCGTCAGAATAGAGAGCGTGCCAATATTCATTGCTACCATGACCTTTTTGGGTAATCGGATTGTATGAACCAGCAGCACTGCTGGTCATAATAATGGGACAACTAGATTTGTTGGTTAAACCATCGTTTTCAAATAGAGAACCAAAATATTCTGATTGGCTAAAAGGAACAACTAAAGCTGAGTTGGTGATGATAAACAGAATTAAGGCAATAACAATTGGGGTGGCGATAATTATGGCCACAATCGGCCAAACTATTTC
>CAYHWU010000020.1:0-12774 GCA_964360495.1 uncultured Gammaproteobacteria bacterium | reverse complement strand
GCGCTGGCTGAGGGGCCACTGGCTGCGCCTCTGACCACTTTAAATACTGAAACTGCCGTTGAACAACTCAAGCCAATAGTCACTAAATATAATATCGAAAAAATAATAATTGGTGATTGTCCAGAAGATTTTTTGCAAAATCTAAAGAATATTTGTGATGTTGAACAAGCAGATGAAACATTGTCTTCCCACGATGCAAGAATATCTTTGATGCATACCACTCAAACCAGAAGAAAAGAAAAGGAGCACGCTGTCGCTGCCGCTATAATCTTGCAAACCTGGATGGATAGTTGTAAAGTGTAATTATGTTCAAGAATGTGATAGCCCCTGTTCAAGCTTGGCTTTTGTCCCAAGGAAGATGCGTAGGTTGTGGAACTCAACTTCCAGACGGTAAAAAAGTTACTTGTGCTAAGTGTGGAAGAATTTTTATTAAAGATGCAGCCACAGGTAAGTTTAGACGAGCCCGGTTTGAAGAGGTGTGAAACCCTGGATTAATACAATTATAATATTTTTGCTTTTTCTTTCTTTTCTTTTGGGTGGTTGGCTTTTTTGGAAGCGTCAATTGCTTCCCACGGAAGTTGGCAATAAAACAGAGATAAATTTTGTAGTTTTTCAAGGTGAAGCGGCTAACTCGATTGTTAAAAGGCTAAAAGAAGCAGATTTGGTGAACTCATATTGGGTTTCTAAGTTGTATTTACAAGGCTTAGGTTTGGATCAAAAAATTCGCCCGGGTAGCTATTTGGTTTCCAAGGGTATGAATATGAATGAGATTTTTGAAAGTCTTACCTCAGGGCCAAAAGATATCTGGGTGACCATTCCCGAAGGCTACAGGCGAGAACAAATTGCTGAAAAATTTAATAAACCAGAAATTTTGCCGCTCACTAGCACCTTGGAAGGCAAGCTTTTCCCCGATACTTATTTGGTGCCTGTCTATTTCACAGCTTCTGAAATCGTAGATCTCATGACCAAAAACTTTGCTACTAAAGTGGAAAACATTACCAAAGATGAATTAATCTTGGCTTCTCTGGTCGAACGCGAAACCTGGACAGGTGAAGAAAAAAACATTGTTGCTGGAATTTTACTTAAGCGATTGGAGAATGATTGGCCTCTCCAAGTAGATGCCACACTTCAATATGCCCAAGGTAGATCTGGTGATTGGTGGCCCAAAGAGGTGAACACTAAGTTACCTTCAGCCTACAATACATATACTCATCAGGGTCTACCTCCAACACCTATCGGAAACCCAGGTTTGGACTCAATAATGGCCGCTAAAAACCCCAAATCCAGTGATTATTGGTACTATATTCACGACAACCTGGGCCAGATTCATTATGCTAAGACTTTGGCTGAGCACAATTTGAATGTTGACAAATATCTCGTTCGTTGATACACTCAGCCAATAATCTGTTACTAACAGATGGTTTTCGGCGTCCAACACTAACTAATGCAGAAATCAGACCGCCAATACTGGGGAAAGCAATTTTCTCATCTCCCTCCGCTAGATCTTACTCGCGTGCAATTGGATTCTTGGAAATGGTTTCAAAGTGAAGGTATCAAAGATTGTATTGCTGAAGTTACTCCGATTGAAGATTTCACTGGTAAAAGTTGGAAACTCGAATTTTTAGAACACTATATTGAAAAACCAACTCTGACTCCTCTCAATGCTTCTCGTAAAGGATTGAGCTTCGCCGCTCCCTTGAGAGTTAAAACTCGTTTAACCAATAAAATTACTGGTAAAGCCACCACGGGTGAAGTCTTTTTGGGCGATGTTCCTCAGATGACTGAACGAGGAACCTTCATTATTAATGGTGTCGAAAGAGCCATTATCAATCAAATAGTTCGTTCTCCCGGAGTTTATTTTGGCGCCGAACTAGATGCTGCTTCAGGAAAGCTCTTGTATACCGCTGAGTTGCGACCAGTTCATGGCACTTGGCTAGAATTTGAAGTCTCACGAAATGGTATCGTCTCAGTTAGAATTGACCGCCGACGCAAATTTACAGTCACGGTTTTTTTGCGGGCTTTGGGTATCACAGACTTCCCAGCCGGTCTCGAAGCTACACTAGCCAAAGATATTACCCATTCTACTGAAGAAGCTCTAATCGAAATCTACAAAAAGATGCGCCCAGGAGAACCAATTCAATTGGATAACGCCCAGAAATTAATGCACGATCTTTTCTTTAATCCCCGTCGTTATGATCTGGGGAAAGTCGGTCGCTACAAGATTAATCGCAGACTGGATCTGAATATTGATGCCAAACAAACCTTACTCACTCGTGATGATGTAGTAGCTTTGGTAAAATACTTGATTGGCCTGGGAACTGGAGTCGGTAAGACCGATGATATCGATCATTTATCAAACCGCAGACTGCGCCGAGTGGGTGAACTCGTTGCTCAAACAGCTTTCCGAGTTGGTTTATTGCGTTTAGAAAAAGCCATTCGCGAAAAGATGAGTTTGGTTTCGACTGAAGATTTGATAACTCCTGCCATGTTGGTCAATCCCCGCCCGGTTATTTCGTCAGTCAATGAATTCTTTAGAAGTTCTCAGCTATCTCAAATCTTGGACCAAGTTAATCCCCTTTCAGAAATTGATTTATTGCGCCGGGTAACTGTGGCCGGGCCTGGTGGTATTACTCGTGAGCGAGCTTCGTTTAGTATCCGCGATGTTAATGCTAGTCAATATGGCCGAATTGATCCAGTTAGATCGCCTGAAGGACCAAATATTGGTTTGGTTACATATCTTGCGCTCTATGCTCGAGTTAATGACTACGGCTTTTTAGAAACTCCATACCGCAAATTAGTCAAAGACGGTAACCGTATGAAAATTTCCAACGAAGTAGTTTACCTTAGTCCAGACGTCGAAGAGACTGCCCACATTATTAATAGTGATGTCCATACCGATGACAAAGATTATATCTTGGAAGAATGGTTACCAATGCGTTTTGCCAACACTTTTGGTGAAGGCTCTGTTTTGGACGCCGAATATATTGATTTGGTGCCCCGCCAGTTGGTTGGTTCATCTGCTTCTTTGATTCCCTTTCTCGCCAATGACACTGCTAATCGGGCTCTAATGGGATCCAATATGCAATGCCAGGCAGTACCTCTTTTGAAACCAGCGGCCCCCATCGTGGGGACTGGTATGGAAAAAGACATTGCTTCCGCTATGGGCTGGACTGTCCGAGCCAGGAATGCAGGAACTGTAACCTATGTTGATGCTGATAAAATTGTGCTTAAACTGGACAAAAAACCTGAGGAAGATTTTAACAACGAAATGATTGTGATTAAAGGTGACACTGAAACTTATTATTTAACTAAATTTAAGAGAACTCCTCAAAGTACTTGCTACAACCAGCAACCCAGTGTGATCAAAGGTCAAAAAGTCAAAAAAGGACAACTCCTGATTGATGGACCCTCTTGTGAAGATGGTGAATTGGCTTTGGGTCAAAACTTAGTCATTGCTTACACATCATTTGAAGGATTGGGTTATGAAGACGCCATCGTAATTTCCAGTAGGCTGGTGACCGAAGATGTTTTAACTTCCATTCACGTCGAAGAATACGAAGCCGACGTCGTGGATACTAAGCTTGGACCCGAAGAACTGACACGAGATATTCCCAATGTTGGCGAAGTTTACCTGGCTAATTTGGACAAAGATGGTATTGTGACTATCGGCTCCGAGATCAGCCCAAATGATATTTTGGTTGGAAAAATTGCTCCCAAAGGTGAAACTGAATTATCCGCTGAAGAAAGGCTTCTCCGAGCCATTTTTGGAGAAAAAGCCCGTGATGTCCGTGACACTTCTTTGCGCATGCCCCATGGTGAGCGGGGAATTGTAGTGGATGTCTCAATTTTGAATCGTGAAGAAGGTGACGAACTGCCGCCTGGTTGTAATATGCGGGTCTTGGTCAAAGTAGCCCAAATCAGAAAGATCACTGTCGGAGACAAAATGGCTGGACGCCATGGTAACAAAGGGGTCATTTCCAAGATTGTTCCGGTCGAAGACATGCCGTATCTCCCAGACGGAACTCCTGTTGATATTATGATTTCACCTTTGTCAGTTCTCGCCCGCATGAACTTGGGCCAACTTCAAGAAGCTCGACTTGGCTTGGGCATGTCTAAATTGGGTCAGAAGGTGGCTGTGCCTGTTTTTGAAAGAGTCACTGAAGACAAAATTGCTGACAATCTGAAAAAAGCCGGCATGCCAGTCTCCGGAAAAATGTATTTGTACGATGGTCGATCTGGTGAAGCTTATCAGGAAGAAACTGTTGTTGGTATTGGCTACTTCCTCAAACTCTACCACATGGTTGAAGACAAGATTCATGCCCGTTCCACTGGACCATACTCACTAGTTACTCAACAGCCATTAGGTGGAAAAGCCCAAATGGGTGGCCAACGCTTAGGAGAGATGGAAGTCTGGGGATTGGAAGCCCACAAAGCCGCTCACGTCTTACAAGAAATGTTGACTATCAAGTCTGATGATGTAGTTGGTCGGGCCAAAGCTTTCGAAGCCATTGTCAAAGGGACCGAAATTCCTGCCAGTTCTGTTCCTGAGTCATTCAATGTGTTAGTTAAAGAACTCCAGAGCCTTGGGTTACAAATTATTCCCCAGGGAGTGGAGGTAAAACCAACTTATGACGCAATCTAAAATTCCAGTTCATCAAGATTCATTCAAAAACATCTCTGACTTTACGTCTCTGCAAATAAAATTGGCTTCACCAGACATTATTAGAAGCTGGTCTCGTGGAGAAATTACCAAGCCTGAAACTATTAACTACCGAACCCTGCGTCCTGAAAAAGACGGATTGTTTGATGAGCGAATATTTGGACCAGTCAAAGATTGGGAATGTTATTGTGGTAAATACAAGCGTATTAGATATAAAGGTATTATTTGTGATAAATGTGGAGTTGAAGTTACCCATTCTCGCGTTCGTCGTGAACGCATGGGTCACATTAATTTGGCTTGCCCAGTGGTTCATGTCTGGTATTTCAAAGGGGCTCCTTCCAAATTGTCTCTCCTTTTGGACATTGCCCCTAAGACTTTAGAGTCGGTTGTCTACTTTGCTCAATACATTGTGACAAGTATCGATACAAAATCCCAAGAAAAGACAGTTGCCAAACTTAAAGACCAAATTAATGCTCAAAAAGAACAAATTAAGAAAGACTTTGCTATCAAACGGGTAGCTTTGCAAAAGATTGTTGTACCCACAAGTAACGATGATTTTGCCACTTCTGAAGCCGAACTTAAGTTACGTCAGCAAATAGCTGTTTTGAATGAGCAAGAAGGTAATGAAGTCACTAAAGCGACAGAACTGTATCAAAAACTCGTTGACATCGCAGAAAGTTTGAAATTGGCCTCGGTTCTTTCCGAGGATGAATATGGAAAATTGATGCAACACGAAGCCATCGACTTTGCCGAGGTAGGTATGGGGGCTGAAGGCATGATGGAAGTCATAAATCAGCTTGATTTGGATAAATTGGCTGCCACTCTTCGTGAGGAAGTGGGGACTGCTTCTGGACAGCGGGCTATCAAGGCCACTAAGCGTTTGAGAGTAGTCGATGGATTGCGCCGATCGGGAGTCAATCCAGCTTGGATGATTATGAAAGTTTTGCCAGTTATTCCTCCAGATCTACGACCGATGGTTCAGTTATCTGGTGGTCGATTTGCCACATCTGATCTTAATGATTTATATCGCCGAGTGATCAATCGCAACAATCGCCTAAAACATTTGATTGAATTAGGTGCTCCAGACATTATCTTGAGAAATGAAAAGCGCATGTTGCAAGAATCGGTTGATGCTTTGATTGATTCCGCTCAACATACCAATTCTCGTCGGCCCGAGTCACACACGAAGTCCTTATCTGACATGCTTCGAGGTAAGCAGGGACGTTTCCGCCAAAATCTTTTGGGTAAGCGGGTTGATTATTCTGGCCGATCTGTCATCGTGGTTGGCCCAGAACTCCATTTGGATCAGTGTGGTATTCCCAAAGAAATGGCCCTGGAAATGTTTAAGCCGTTCCTACTTCGCCAAATGATTGTCCAAGGCTTGGCCCCCAACGTCAAATCGGCTAAGAATATTTTGGAAAATCGCCCACCCGAAGTCTTTGATATTTTGGAAAATATTACCAAAAATCACCCAGTACTTCTAAATCGGGCTCCAACTTTACACAAGTTGTCTATCCAGGCTTTCTATCCTGTTTTGGTTGAAGGCTCAGCTATTAGACTTCATCCTTGTGTTTGTGCAGGTTTCAATGCTGATTTCGATGGTGATCAAATGGCCATTCATGTTCCTATCACCGACAAAGCGATTGAAGAGGCCAAAACTTTGATGATGGCTGGAGACAATTTGCGAAAACCCGCCAGCGGAGACCCTCTAACTATTCCATCCACCAAAGAAATGGCTTTGGGAAATTATTACCTGACTTCAGAAGATGTCAGAATCCCAGTTCATACATCTGTTTTTGCTACAGCAGCTGAAGCAATCAATGCTTATCATACTAACCATATCAAAATGCGCCAAGGTATTCAGGTCGACATGAATGGAGTTATTATCAAAACCACTGTTGGTCGCTTACTCTTTAATGAAGTTTTGCCAGAAGAACTCCGTTTTGTTAATGAAGCCGTCAAGCGCTCAGTAGTTGTTCGCTTATTTAATCTGGCTTTCAAATTAATAGCCAAAGAAAGAATCGCCAAGATGGTTGATGACCTCAAAGATTTGGGCTTCTGGGCCGGAACTCAATCTGGACTGTCTGTCAGTATTACCGACTGTGAGATTTTACCTGACCGTGAAGATTATATTAAAGAGGCCAATACTCGCGTTGCAGATATTACCAGTAATTTTGATATGGGTCTGATTACCCTCGAAGAGAAAAAACGTTTGACTACCGGAGTGTGGTTGGAGACAACCGAAACCTTGGCTGACAAAACTTGGAGTTTGTTTAAGCCTGGTAATCCAATTCACTTGATGGTCGATGCCCAGGTGGGAAGAATTTCGCGTGAACAGGTCAAGCAATTGTCTGGTATGCGCGGACTGGTCGTTGACCCAACAGGAAGAATCGTTGATTTACCTGTCAAAAGTAATTATCGGGTTGGATTGTCCACCTTTGAATATGTGTCTGTGTCACGCGGAGAACGGAAAGGTTTGTCCGATACGGCTATCCGTACTGCCGATGCTGGATATCTGACTCGTCGTTTGGTGGACGTCTCACACGACGCTTTGATTCGTATGGAAGATTGTGCCACTCGTGAAGGTTTGACCATCAAGCGCGAAGGTCGCAGAAGCAAATCATTTGCCTTGAGACTTTTTGGCCGGATCGAGCTGGCTACTGGTAAAATAATCGACGAAATCAGAGTTAAAGAGATTGAAGCCGAGAAACTAGCCGAAGTAGTTGTGCGATCCCCCTTAACTTGTGGAGCCAAACATGGTCTATGTGCCACTTGTTATGGTTGGAACTTAAGTATTATGGATATGGCAGTTGTTGGTGATCCGGTTGGTGTAGTTGGTGCTCAAAGTATTGGTGAACCAGGTACTCAAATGACTTTACACGGTAAACGCGGAGCTTTGTCTGTGGGAAATGTCGATGTTACCCAAGGACTACCTCGGATCGAAGAATTGTTTGAAGCTCGCACACCGAAAGCTGTCTCGCCTCTTGCTGAAATTTCTGGTCAAGTTGAAGTTGTCGAAACTGAAGATGGCTACAAAGTCAGAATTCGCAACATGAATGTTAAACCAATCGAGGAACGCGAATACATAATTCCTTTGACATCTGAATTAAATGTGGCCGAAGGCGACTTGGTAGCCGCAGGAACTCAATTGGCAGTTGGATCTTTGGATATCAAAGACGTTTTAGAAGTTCGAGGCTTGAGAGGTTGTCAGGAATATTTAATTGAAGAAATTCAATTGGTTTACGAGTCACAAGGGGTAGCTATTCACGACAAACATTTCGAAACGATTGTTCGTAAAATGAGTGACAAGGTTAGAGTTTTAGCTCAAGGTGATACCGTGTTATTACCAGGTGACATTTTGGATCAAGCCGTCTTTGGGGATGAAAATTCCAAAGTCTTAGCCGCCGGTGGTGAACCCGCCACGGCCCAGGTTGTAGTTTTGGGTATTACCCGGTCAGCTCTCAAGACTAGTTCCTGGTTATCAGCCGCCTCATTTATCGAGACCACTGGTCAGCTATCAGATGCCGCTGTCGAAGGTAAGATTGATTACCTTATGGGCCTCAAGGAAAACGTAATTATTGGTCGATTGATTCCTACCAGTCCGGATAGGGCCGCATATGCCAACAATTAATCAACTCGTCCGCAAAGGTCGGTCTTTCAAGCACAAGAAAGTCAGAGCGACTGCTTTGCGCAGATCCTTTAATTCTAAGGATCGGTATATGACCGAAGACATGAGTCCTTTCAAGCGCGGGGTGGTCACAGTGGTCAAAACCATGACCCCTAAAAAACCAAACTCGGCCTTGAGAAAAATCGCTCGAGTTAGATTGTCCAATAAAACTGAAATCACCGCTTATATTCCTGGAATTGGACATAATATAGCTGAACATGGTATTGTCTTAGTTCGTGGTGGCCGCGTCAAAGACCTTCCTGGAGTTAAATATCATTTGGTCCGGGGCAAATATGACGCCGCTGGGGTGCAAAATCGCCGCCAAGGTCGATCTAAATACGGTACCAAAGCCACCAGTGGCCCAGCCACTGCTGCGGCATCCTAAAAAATATGCGAGCCAAACCAAGTCTCAAAAGAGAATTACCATTAGACCCGATGTACAACAGCCGGGTGGTGACTCGTCTCATCAATCGAGTTATGCAAAATGGTAAAAAAACTGTAGCCCAAGATCAAATTTACAAAGCTTTTGAAATCTTAGCTGAAAAAACTGGCAAGGATGCTTTGGAGGTATTTACTGAAGCTTTGGAAAATATTAAACCTCAAATGGAGGTTCGAGCTCGGCGAATTGGGGGAGCAGCCTACCAAGTACCAACTCCCGTTAGAGGCGATAGGCGAGAGGCATTAGGTCTTAGATGGTTGATTAATGCCGCCAGACTAAGACCCAGTTCTGAATATAAGACTTTTGCTAACAAATTGGTAGCCGAATTATTAGACGCTCTAAACAATGCTGGAGCTGCAGTGAAAAAGAAGTTAGATACCCATCGCATGGCTGAAGCCAACAAGGCCTTTGCGCATTTTAGGTGGTAGTATGGGACGTTATACAGGACCAAAGAACCGTTTATCCCGCAGGGAAGGGGTAGATTTATTTGGTAAAGGCCATAAATTAAGAAGAGCCATTGTGCCACCTGGTCAACATGGCGCCAAAAGAAAACGTAAGTCGTCTGATTACGGAATTCAGCTTCGCGAAAAGCAGAAAGTACGCCGAATGTATGGTATAATGGAAAAACAGTTTAGGAACCTGTTTGAAAAGGCATCTCGAATCAAAGGAAGTACCAGTGAGTCCTTCTTAAGATTTTTAGAGTTGCGCCTTGATAACGTGATCTATCGGTTGGGATTAGTTCCAACCAGAAACATGGCCCGCCAAGTAGTGAGTCATGGCCACGTCAAGGTAAATGGCATGAAGGTTAATATTCCTTCATATCAAGTCAGGGTTGGCGAGGAAATAACCCTCGCTGAACAATTGGTACGCTCAAAAGAGAATACTATTATCCCAGCCTGGCTTGACCGACAGGGTATAATTGGACGAGTAGCCCGATTGCCCGAGAGGACAGATGTTTCCGAACCTATTAGTGAACAATTAATTGTTGAATACTATTCACGATGAAACCACAATTTACAACTCAAACTGAAAACACAGGTAACAACATGGTTCGTTTTGTCTTTGAGCCACTACCTCAAGGGTATGGTCAGACATTGGGTACCGCTTTACGCCGGGTTCTTTACTCTTCAATTCAGGGTGCTGCTATTACCAGTATTCAGATTGGTGGAGCTAGTCACCAATTTAGTACTTTGCCAGGAGTCATGGAAGATTTGGTTCGTTTGGTTTTGAATTTAAAACAAGTCAGAGTGTCTTACGCTGGTGACAAGCCGGTTAAGATTTCTTTGTCTGCCAAAGGTGAAGGACAAGTCAAAGCTTCTGATTTTGAGACCTCTTCAGATGTTGAAATTGCCAACCCCGACTTTATCATTGCCAATTTGACTGACAAATCTGCCAAACTTGAAATCGAAGCGGTTGTCGAGGCTGGTTATGGTTACTCTCCCGCTGAAGATCGTAAAAGTACCACTGTTGGGGTTATCCCTATCGATGCAATGTTCTCACCAGTTGTCCGCGCAAATGTTGCGGTTGAGGCTACCCGGGTTGGTCGGATGACTAATTTTGATAAGTTGACTTTAGATGTGACTACTGATGGTACAGTTTCAGCCCAAGACGCAGTTGAAGAAGCTTCCAAGATTTTGGTTGATTACTTTACAGCCATCGTTACTCCTCAAAAAGCCACCACTTCAACCACAAGTCCTGCTGCAAAACCTGCAACTGGTACTGGCAATTCCATTTCAATTGAGGAATTGGATTTACCAACCCGAATTGCTAATGCTTTGCAAAAAGCTGGATTTGAAACGGTCAGTGATCTATTGGCTACCACTTCAGACGAGTTAGCAAAAGTAAAAAATGTCGGTAGCAAATCAGTAAAGTTGATTGAAGCCGCGCTTGCCCAGCGAGGCATTAGCCTGTCTTAAAATCATGATCCACAGTGTATTCGGAGCAAAGTTAAGTCGAGATACTAACCAGCGTCAAGCCCTTCTCAAAGGCCTTGTGGGAGCCCTTATTCGTTCTAAAGCTATTGAAACAACTGAGGCCAAAGCTAAGGCTGTCCAGGGATTAGTCGAAGTTTTGATTACCAAAGCAATCCGAGGAACCATGAATGACCTGAGGGCTATTGAAGAAGTAGTGGCAGACAAAGAATTGGTTGATAAACTAGCGCACGACATTGCTCCTCGGATCAAATCAAAAAGTGGTGGCTACACCAGACTGATAAAAAAAGGTTTTAGGGTCGGAGACAATGCTCCAATGGTTCGTATGGAACTGATCATGAACGATGTCGTTGTTGCCCCAGTAGTTAAAGCTCCAACTAAAAAAGTAGCTAAGAAAAAATAATATGAAGAAAACTTACTCGCCCAAAGCCGCGGAGGTAAAAAGAGTTTGGCACAAAATCGATGCTGCCGGGATGGTTGTGGGTAGACTAGCTGTCCAAATTGCTCAAATCCTCATGGGTAAGGGCAAGCCTACTTTTGCCAGACATATTGATAGTGGTGATCAAGTTGTAATAACCAACGTTGAAAAAACTAAGTTTAGCGGAGACAAAGAAACTACCAAAAAATATCACACTCATTCGGGATATGCGGGCGGACACAAATTGTTGTCGGTTCAACAGGTGCGTGAGACCAGGCCAGATCGAATTGTCGAGCACGCTGTTTCGGGAATGCTTCCCAAAAATAAGCTTCGCCCCAACATGCTAAAAAGATTACACTTAGTTAAAGGAGATCAAAATCCCTATGAGCAGCACTTCAACAAATAAACCCACAAAAAGAGCAGTCGGACGCAGAAAGCGCGCCATTGCTTCTGTCTATTTCTTCCCTGGAACCGGAAAGATTAGTGTCAATGGTATGGATGTAGCCAAATATTTTCCAGGAGAATTTGCCAAGAAAATTTATGATCAGCCAATGCAACTCACTGAAGTCAAAAAATATGACGTTTCAGTCAAAGTCTTGGGTGGCGGAAAAAGTGGACAATTGGATGCAATGGTTTTGGGAATTTCTAGAGCTTTGGTCAAGTCTAAAGCCGATCACAAGCCAATTCTTCGTAAAGCCGGTCTTATCACTCGTGATTCTCGCGAACGTCAACGCCGCATGGTTGGTACCGGAGGCAAAGCCAGACGCCAAAAGTCTTCACCAAAGAGATAAAAAGGCTATATATAGCCCTATTTTGTCGGAGTGGAGCGAATCGGACGCTCGTCTCATGACCCCCAGCCACGAATTCTACCATTAAACTACACTCCGGTAGGTTGTATTTTACCTTACCTGAAGCTAAAATAGAAATGTGATTGCGACATTTAAACAAACTTTTGAATCTCTAAAGAATCTTGATTATGGTGTCCAGATCAAAAAGATGACTTTAGGACAGGCTTTAACGTATTGGAGTAAATATATTATCTTGATTGGTATCTTGGCCTTGGTTATTGGAATTGGGGCTGTAGTTTATTTTGCACCCCAGGCTCCAAAATTAATAACTGAAAAAATGCCTGAGCTTCCCTACTCATGGCAAGATAATGGAACAGAGATCAGCATTGATAAAGAAAAAATAGTTTTTAAAACTCCTGATGGGAAAATTCAGGAAGTTAAAGTTGCTTTAGATAAAACAACAATTGTTGCTTGGACTTCGGCTAACCAGCTATTAATGATGGTTATGGGTATTGCTCTGGTCTTGGTTTTAGTACTGGTCATTGGGCTGTTTGGAGTTTTAGGACAATTGTTTCAGATGGCTTTGTGGACGGTCGGATTCTGGATTTTGGGAATTATTTTAAAAAAGAACCTTAAATATTTAGAAGTTTTTAAATTTGTGATTATAGCTTCTGTTCCTGCATTGGTATTGGATATCTTTGGATTGTCACTGTTTTCAATGGCAATTTTGGCATTTTATACCGGAATTTGGATTTATCGCTTGCCAAGAAAAAATAAATAGTTTACACTTGGTCCATGGCCCTGACATATGCAAGCTTTTGGAGAAGATTGGGAGCTATACTTCTGGACGGCTTAATAATTTCCATAATCA
>CAYHWU010000019.1:5119-13069 GCA_964360495.1 uncultured Gammaproteobacteria bacterium | reverse complement strand
AGCACGGCTTGTGCTATCATATAAATATGATGTGGGGATATGATTATCAAAACTGGATGACATCAATAATTCCTTTATTAATAATACCTTTAGGGATCTTGGATGTTGTACTTAAGGGCTTTGCCCTTTGGAAATCAGCTCAAAGAAAAGAAAAAGTCTGGTTTATTGCTTTGCTCTTGGTAAATTCTCTGGGAATCCTTCCCACTATTTACCTACTTTTGAATCAGAAGACTTCAAAACCTCGAATTTAATATATTCCTCTAATTTTGAGGGGTCTCTTCTGCACTTATATTCAATAATACTAGACGAGTGGTGGGCATGGTTGTAAGTAAGCCCTGTGTGCATCAGATTACGCTCATGGAGCTCGTGTAAGAGGACATACGGCAGTTCAGCAGTTTCCAGGTCATCATCTAGCCAAACTTCATACTTTGGCACAAAATCGTAAACATAGTGATGTCCCCCTTCGGTAAACTCAATATAATACAGGTCGCGGACTAGTTCTCCGTCAACTAACCAAACCGTAACTTCACCTCTTTCTTCCAGTTTTTTGATATAGAGTTTTTTGGGATCGGCCCGGAATTTTTTTCTTTCGGCAAGTTCTTTTTTGTCAGCTACTCCAATGGCATAATCATATTTTTTACCCTGATCCATGAGTTGCCACTCAATAATCATGTGGTCAATAAAAAACTTTGTCTCTCCAGGATGAGCCTCATGGTCAATCCAAAACTCATGTTTTGGAATAAATGGAAATCTAAAATGCTGACCAAAGTTGGTGAATTCCCGGTCAGTGTTGTCGCGAATATATTTTCCGTCTACTTCCCAGACCTTAAAACCGTCTACTTCTTCGAGCTCTCTAATGTAGGGCTTGTTCATACTATAACCATTGGACAAAATCACAACCAGTGGCCTTTTTGGCCTCCCGATCCCAACCTGCTGTGCTGCACTTTTTCATTCGTTTACCTGTGGCCGTGGTATACAAAACTAGATTTTCACCACAAGTTGGACAAGCCTCATCCAGACTTTCGGTAGTACCATTGATCCATTCTACGAAATCACACCCCGTAGCCTTTTTTGCTTCTTTGTCCCAGCCCCCAGTGCTACATTTTTTCATTTTCTTTCCAAAGCGAGTAAACTGTAAAACTAGAGGGGCTCCACATTTGGGACAGGATTCATCAAGAGTCTGAGGTTCAGGATTTGTCCACTTTATATAATCACAACCGGTACATTTCTGCATTTTCTTTCCAGACTTGGTCTCAACTACTTCTCCCAGATCGGCACTACATTTTGGACATTTATCTTCCATAACGATAATATATCAGAACATGGACGATATTGTCGAGGTCTTTTTTGATTTGGAGACAAAACACTGGTTCGATGAGTCTGGAATTGCTTCGCTTTCAGACTTAGGGGTGTCTATTGTCTGCATGTACGTCCGTCCAGAAAACAAAATGTATTCTTTTTGGGAAAAGGATTTTGATCAAATGTGGCAAATTTTTAGACGAGCTAACCGAATTATTGGTTTTAATTCACTCAAATTTGACGTCCCAGTTTTGGCGCCATATGCGCCGACTGACTGGACGAAACTCAACCACTTTGATATTTATCAAGAGATTCAGAAAAGTAATAATGGTTTTGCTGCAGGGCTAAATGCCATTGCCAAGGGTTGTCTTGGCAAAGCCAAAAATGACACTGGTGAAAATGCGACTGTCTATTGGGATAGAGGAGATGAAATTAGTCTCAAACTTCTCGATACTTATTGCCAAATGGATGTCGAACTAACTCGTGACGTTTATGACTATATTATGAAAAATAAGATTGTGAAATATATTGACCGCTGGAATTCTCCCCGTGAAGTCCCCCTCGACTTTTCATATCCTAGCGATTCAAACTCCATTACTCAACCTAGTTTATTTTAGCTTGCACTGGGTGATTTCCGCGAGTTTTTCCAGAGTTTGTTCTCCAGCGTAGCGATTACCTGCGGCGTCAATCCAGGTGGGATATCCCTCAATTTTCTTTTCTAGGCACAACGCGGTTTGTTGGGTACATTCGACATAAGGTACATATTTAAACGATGGACCAAACAATTTCTTTTGGGCTTGGCAATGGGAACACCAATAAGCTCCATACATGGTGAGCTTTGCCGAACCCACACACTGAGCAAAGGCATCCAATTTAGGATCGGTCTGTTCAGGTTTGCTCAACAAAAAGACACCAGCCACAAGTAACAGAGTGACAAGTGACACAGAAACAATGACCATTTTACTATTCACGGCAGCAGTCAACCATTTTGCTAACTAAATCTTCCATTGACCAGGGTTTGTCAATCTTTTTGACATTTTTAGCGTCGATTAGGCCAAATTTAATACCCCAAAACATGGAATAAACTTGATAAGCTTGTTTGAAATATTTTTTATCCTTCGTTTTGGTTCCCACTTCCATAAGTCGCATGGTAGCTGCAAGAAGATGCTTGGAAATACACCAAGTCTCTCCTTCATTCTTTGGCATCAACTTGGCCAATAATTCTTTGCGAAGTTCACGGACTTGCTCCAAAAACCCAAAATATTTATCTTGTTGGGTTTTATTTCCTGTAAAGAAAAAGTGTTCTTCTAGACTTATTAAATTCATAACAGCAATACTCAGATCCTCATCTGTACTTAAGTCTGCACCCTTTTTGTTTTTCAACTCTTCAACTTTTTTTAGAAAATCCTCTTGGGAAATCATATAAACAATATTACCATACCTAAAATAATCATAATTAGGGCATCCCAGATTCCTAATTTAGTCATTTGATCATTTCGCCATTTGCCAACTTTCTCATACACAGCTTTCTGGCTGGCAAACCAGAGAATGGCAATTAGAGGAGCTACAAAGATTACATTGTAATACAACAAATATATTAAACCTTGAATAAACGAGGCTTTATCGTGCAATAAGCCAAGAATCATAAGATATGGCCCGCCTGTACAAGGAAATTCGTAAAGCCCAACCAAAATTCCCAAGATGATAGCTGAAGGAACAGTGGCTTTCTGAATAAACTGAGCCAACTGTGGATGAGCATTGTCTGGAATTTTGAGCTTCAGGGGAAACTTGGGAAAATAGTAGTTAATAATATTTATTGCTCCGGCCAAGATAATAAATATGGCACCAAATTTACCAAATATTCTTGGGATTCCAAACAAAGTGAGTGCTTGCAAAATACCTAATCCAATGCTCACATAGACAACATAAATTGCTGCAACATAAACTAGGCCAATTTTGAGAATATGATTGCGATCTTTGTTTAATGAGAATAAAAACCCTACAGTTAGAAGCAAAACTGAAATTGCACAAGGGTTGATACTATCAATAACTGCAGCAATAGTTAGGGTTGGCAGTAACATAAAATTATCTTCTCACTATAGTGTAGGTCAATTGGTAAAACAAGAAGGCAACAGGGGCATCTTCCAGTAAATACTTTTGCATGTCATGATAAATCTCCAATCGGTTCTTAAAACTTCGACCATCCTCCAAGAGCTTATCAATTCGGGGACTATTATAATGAGTCAAATTGGTACTTTGAGTAGAATGCCAAAGTGAATACTGGTCTGGATCGACGGCCGTGGCTTGTGCCAATATTAAAGCCTCAAAATTCTCGGGCATACTATTCACTGTTTCCAAATTAACTTTGATGCCGACTTTTTCCCAATCCGACTTAATTTCGAGTGCAATTTTTTCAAAGGCTGGAAAGGTGGTTAAAGTAATTTCATTTGGTTTTTTTGACCGCGCTTTGGCCAAATCAAATTCGTAGTATTTAATATCGGGATTAAATGCCCAAGAATCTTCACTAATTGGACCCAAGGCTCTGTTTTTCCAACGTGACTTGTCAATTCCATACGCCAAGGCCTGGCGGGTCGGTTTGTCCAGTTTTAAATTGTTAAAAAATACCGCTACGTAACGATCTTTGTGCACCACTGCAGATGTTTGAACATTTGGCCATTGAGCAATTTCATCGGTTACTAATGTATTCTCCAAAATATCTACTAAACCCAACTTGAAGGCCATTTGCGCTAGCGAATCACTAGCGTAAAAGCGATATTGAATTTTGGGAATACTGATTTCTTTTTCAATTGGAACCAATAATAATTCCTCAATATATTGACCATTTTTTTTGATTCGAAAGGCTTTGTATTTACCCAACCCCAGTAAACCACTTTTAAATACTGGCTGGGATAACGCGGCTGGAAGTGGGGCAAACGGATCTTTTAATTTAATCACCACTTGATTGTCTTTGGGGTATTCTACATTTACATCTTTAAATTTGAAACCCAAGTCCCGACTTTTAATTTTGGAGCCATCTTGCCAAGTGTAATTTGGGTTGAGGTTAAAAGTATAAACTCGACCATCCTCAGATACCACCCAATCCGAAGCTAAGCCCGGTCCTACTAGACCTGAGTTAGAAACTGAGGTTAGTCCAAAGCTGATTTGTTGCTGGATATTTATAGGAATGTCAGAAGCAGTGTAGCGTCCGACTACCGCAATCTTAATGGTTGGTCTAAACTTAGGGATAAGTTTGACCAGATAAGGAAAGGAGACAAAACTTATTATTCCCGAAACGAGTCCCAACAAGACCATGGCGTAGTATTTACCAAAAAATGCCCACAACAAGCGGACATAAAAACGCAGGTGTCTAAATAATTCTGACATTAAACTATAAACTGGCTGGCAATTGAGGCTATCACAAAGACCACAGCCAGGAAAATTGTCAGCTTAAACAACAGTTGTTCGACTCCCCTTCTGGCGTGATATGAAGACGGACCAATGTTTTTGCCAAGACCCGTACCTTTGGCCTGGAGCAAGACACACACCGACAAAAGTAAACCAACTATTATTTGGACAATAGTCATACTTCTATTATAGCCTGCTAATCCTGAAACAGCCAATACAACATGTGAAAGATGACAGTAAGAGCCAAAGTGACGATGACGAATGAACCAAAAGCTGAAAAATTAATTGGGGGAATATTCAAAATACCCAAAGAAGCACCTCCAAAGTAATACTGTTGAATTTGTAGTTCTTTGATCATCCAAGTAACTACATACAAAGTAATGATATTGGCCACCCATCTAAAAGCACCGAGAGTAATAAGGTGAACTGGTAACAGAAGTAAATTAACAATCGGCCTAACAAACAAATTTACAACAGTGATGGCAAGTGCAGCATAGAGAAGTGTTTTATACCCCCCATAATAAATAATTACCCCGCCCAAGACCTGAGTGACAATATAAATACTTAAAAGATTAATAGTCACTGTGCGTAACAGAAGTCTAAGCATTACTTAATTGTGGCACTTCTATGCTTATGATGCAATCGTCTACTAAATCTATGGGCTTCATCACGCAGTAATTGCAATAGTTGAAGTCCTGGATTATTTCCTTCCAATTTAATTTTGGTACCACTTTTGCTAAAAATAATTTCCTCTTGCTTAGCCAATCCAAAAGTAGGGATATCCCAAGTAACAATTGATAGTTGTGTCATACCACCATCAAGAATAATTAGGTCTGGTTTTGGCCAATCGTTGTGCAATCTTCGAGTCAGCATTTCTCTCATCATAGAAACATCATCCAAACCCTTAAACTTTATGGTGAAATGTCTATATTCACCTGGAGTAACTGCTCCATCAATGGCTACAGTCATGGCCCCAGTAGCTGAGGTTCCAGACAGGTTTGAAATGTCGTACATTTCAATTCGATGCAGATTTTTACCAAGCTTCGAGAGATTTTCTAAAGCCTCCCTCCTTTTGTCATCGGCAAGATTTGGATTGACGATAAATTCGTCAGCTGCTACAGGGGTTTGCAATAAATACTCCAAATTTTTTAGCTTATCACGAAAAATCGCAGCCACTTCAAAGTCTTTTTCTTTGGACGTTTTAGTCATTTGAAGTTTTAGTTCTCGAGTAACACTGTTAAATTGACCCTTAAGCAATTTTTTTAGCTTGGCAATATTTTGTTTGTAACGAATCGGATCTGGATCACACAGGCCTAAATGAGTATAAAAGCAAGGTTTCTCAGGAGTTATTGAAGTGCAATATGGAGCTACTCTTCTGAATTGACGCAATATACTTCTGGCCACATATCCGTTTAAAAACGGTCCCGCAACTGACCCACTGGACAAATGATTGACTATCGGTTTTGGATATTTACCCGTTGTGATATGAATATAGTATGGAGACTTATCGTCTTTGGCAGCAATATTGTATTTGGGCTTGAATTTGCGAATTAGTTTACCCTCCAAAAGCAAGGCTTCAATTTCCGAAAAAACTTCGATGTATTCAATAGTTTTAATCTGAGATACCAAGGCTGCTGTTTTGGGTCCTAGTTTCACTGGCGATTGAAAATACTGATGGACTCGGTTTTTTAAATTCTTAGCTTTCCCGACGTATATGATAATGCCTTGGACGTCCTTGTAAATATACACTCCAGGCCTGGTGGGCAACAAAGCCCAGGAGGATGAGGGCAGATGATGTGAGAATTGCAAGAGTGCCATGCCAAAGTAAATACTTTCTATTGTCGATATTATACTCGAGTGTTAGCTCTCCCACTCTGAGATTGAGTTTTTGGGGTTTTAAATTTAAACCAAAATTGGGCTTAATTGGTAATTCTAACCTAACTTTCGCGTAAGGAGGAAGGCTGATAATTTCCTTTTGTTCAAATCCCAAAAGCATTGTGTGATAAATAGCAAATGGGTTGGGGTTGGTAGCAGTTAGATAGACTGTCGCTCCTAAGGGAGCGTAGATAATTTTTGGCATTTCAATTTGAGTTTCTAGAGGAACTTCTGGAAACTCGGTGTAGTCGATGATTTTGACATTGACATCAGTGGGTAGTGGAAATTGATAGTCAGTTCCCAGAATCATCAGACTTAAATTTGATGGATCAAATGAAATCCACATAGCTCTATTCCAATCCCAGTATTGGGGCCACTCATGTAAAATATCCCCCCCAAAGCCCACAATGGCTCGAGCAGGAACACCAGCTGTCCGAGCCAGAGATACAAATAAATTGGTAAATTCAACAGGAGTGTTGCTTTTTTCAATTACGTAATCATATATTTTACGGGGAGTTTTTAGATCTAAAGACTTTTGGGGCCAAAGTTTAGTGGGATTAGTTAAAGCTTTGAGTTGTTCAAAACTGGGCGAGGGTACAATCTGAGCAGGACTAGACAGAACGTTGGCCTGACCAGAAACCGATACTTCGACTGCTGAATCGTATTCGGCTAACCAATTACCATCGCTGTCAACACTAATATTGCGTGGTTTGGGATCTATTTTGGTATAGATCACTCGTTGATAAGATGTATCTGGAGGTAGAGCAATCTCACCTGGTTTATCCAATCTATATTTCAAATTAAAACCCAAAGTTTGGAAATCTCCAAAGATGGCCACCAGTCCAGATTTTTTAATGTTTGGAGCTGCAAAAGTATAAATGTTATCTGCAATGTGCGAAAGATTTGGGTTGACAAAAGCCAAGCGACCAAAGTTTTTGGGAACTTCTAGAATAATTCGATACGAATCAACTTCCTCTGGATAGTCAAGTTTGGGAATGAGAACCTCCCAAGTCTGGCCATTGTGTAACGCTTGCGTGCCTTCATAGGTCATCCAGAAATTCAAAGTTTTGCCAATTCCTGCTACCTCATCGTTGAAAGGCATGACAATCTTATTGTCTAAGATGGAAATTTTTAAAGCACCTTTATTATCCCAGGCTTTGAGATTTTTGGGTAACTCACCCTTAACCTCCATTGTATATTCCGTGGCATAACGGGTTGAAACTTTATTTGTCAGAGACACTCTCTGTTCAACTGCAGGAACTCCCTCCTTGTCATATCTATATCTGACATCAATCTTCGTCTCAAACTCAGTTGATGCCAATGTCCCCATCGGCCACAAAAACAAAATTACAAATGCCAACAAATATTTCA
>CAYHWU010000019.1:2549-5019 GCA_964360495.1 uncultured Gammaproteobacteria bacterium | reverse complement strand
TGAGCTTCTCCACCAGACAAAGTGGGAGCCGGTTGGCCAAGTCTTATATATCCCAAACCTACATCGATTAGGGTTTGAAGTTTCTCTCGAACTTTCGGCATGAATCTAAAGAACTCGACAGCTTGTTCAACAGTTAAATTTAAAATTTCGGCTATATTTTTTCCTTTGTAAAGAATCTCCAAAGTTTCGCTGTTGTAACGAGTGCCTTTGCAAATATCGCAATTTACAAAAACATCTGGCAAAAATTGCATTTCAATTTTTAACTGCCCCTCTCCCTGGCAAGATTCACAACGTCCTCCTTTGACATTAAAAGAAAATCTTCCCGGACCAAACCCCCGAACACGAGCCTCTGGGATTTGGGCGAATAACTCTCTGATTGGTGTAAACAAACCAGTATAAGTTGCAGGGTTTGATCTCGGGGTTCTACCAATGGGGGCTTGGTCAATCATCACCACTTTGTTGATGTGCTCAAGCCCCAAAATCTCTTTGTAAGTCCCCGGTCTTTCCCTATGTTCGGGGTTAAAGTGATAGGCTAGAGCATGATACAAAGTATCCGTCAGTAAGGTCGACTTTCCCGATCCAGAAACTCCTGTCACGGTAATTAATTTTCCCAATGGAAATACCACATCAATATTTTTCAGATTATTTTGGGATGCACCGAGAACGGTCAAACAATTGTCATTCGTGGGCATACGATTGTCATTCATAGTCATTATTTGTTTCTTTCCCGAAAGATATTTACCGGTTAAAGAATGGGGATTTTTCATAATTTCAGCTGGAGTGCCTTCGGCCATTATTTTTCCTCCTACTTCACCTGCTGCTGGTCCAAAATCAAAAATATAGTCTGCCTGATGCATCATATCTGCATCGTGTTCAACGACAATCACTGAGTTCCCCAAATCTCGAAGTCTTTTAAGAGTGTCTATTAGTCTTTGATTGTCGCGTTGGTGTAAACCGATGGATGGTTCGTCCAAAACATAGAGTACCCCAGACAGACCGGAACCAATTTGGGAAGCTAATCTGATTCTCTGAGCTTCTCCACCAGACAGTGTCGTGGCACTACGATCGAGAGTCAAATACTCGAGTCCCACCGAGACCAAAAATCCCAAACGATCGTGAATTTCTTTTAAAATTGGAGTTGAAATAATCTTTTCTCTGGGACTAATAAGTTTAAAATCTGATAATTCAAGCTGGCATTTATCAATTGGCATCTTTGTCAAGTCGACAATAGTTCTTCCGTTGATGGTGACACCCATCGCCTCCGGCTTCAATCTATTGCCTTTACAAATCGGACAGACTTCACGTCGCATATATTTTTCTATCTCGGTCCTCACAAAATCGGACTGAGTTTCTTTGTAACGCCTCTCTAGATTGGCCACAAAGATATCCAAAATTTCTTCTATTTGTTTTTTGCTCAAATCTTTAAGAGGAGTTCTTAGGGGTATACCCATCGAGGCAATTTTTTTTGAAAACCAACTATCATAGGCAAAAGTATTTGCATATGGCAAAATCCCACCTTCTGAAATAGTTAGTCTTGGGTTAATAATTCTATCAGCATCGATCTTTTGTTGGACACCCAGACCCATACAAGTCGGGCAAGCTCCATGGGGAGAGTTGAATGAAAACAATCGGGGTTCAATCTCTGCCAGAGAAATATTACAAATAGGACAAGCAAATTTTTCTGAATAAACATGATCTTCGATTTCCTTTGGTCTTTCGGGAAAATCGAAAGTCTTGTCTTTTATTGTTCCCACTACACACAAGCCATCCGACAATTTTAGAGCGGCCTCAACGGCCTCGGTAATTCTAGATTTTAGATCTGGTAGAGTTTTTTTATCAAAAACAATTCTATCGACCACAACATCTATTTTATGTTTATTATTTTTGAGCAAAAGTATATCGTCGGTCAGACTAATAATTTTCCCGTCTAAGCGAACAAAGGTATAACCCTTTTGGCGAAGTTGGGAAAAAAGATCTGTAAATTCGCCTTTTCGATCGCGGATAACTGGAGACATGATAAGCATTTTTGTCACTTTATCTGGCCCGGGTTCTATGAGATCGACTATTTGAGCAGCAGACAAACGGGAAATTTCGCGGCCACACTGGGGACAATGAGGGTGGCCAATTCTGGCAAACAATAGTCTTAAATAATCATAAACCTCTGTCACAGTTCCCACTGTTGACCTGGGGTTGTGGCTGGTCGACTTTTGGTCAATAGAAATGGCTGGGGACAAACCTTCGATCTGGTCACAATCTGGTTTGTCCATGACACCCAAGAATTGTCTGGCATATGAGCTCAAAGATTCTACATAGCGTCTTTGGCCTTCGGCATATATCGTATCAAAAGCCATCGAAGATTTTCCTGATCCCGAAAGACCAGTAAAAACCACCAATTTGTTTTTGGGCACAGAAATATCAATATTCTTCAAATTGTGCTCTCGGGCCCCTTTAACCTTTATAAAATCCATAA
>CAYHWU010000019.1:0-2449 GCA_964360495.1 uncultured Gammaproteobacteria bacterium | reverse complement strand
GTATTCATTTGCCGGGTCAAAATTTTTATGTGTTTAGATTTATCTTCTGGAGTGAGTTGATTAAAATCGATCTTTTTTTCCACTGGATCGATTACCAACTCAACGATTCTATCCCGAATGGCTTTGGTAATAGACTGGGGAGTAATATTATTATCTTTGTTATATTTAAGTTGAATATTTCTTCTTCTTTCCACTTCATCAATTGCTGCTTTCATCGAGTCGGTCACCCGATCGGCATATAGAATCACTTCGCCTTCAACATGTCTGGCTGCTCTACCCATAGTTTGAATGAGTGAAGTCCGAGAGCGCAAGAATCCTTCTTTGTCTGCATCCAAAATAACAACCAAAGAAACCTCTGGCAAATCCAAACCCTCTCTAAGCAAATTAATCCCCACGACAACATCATAGACACCTTTGCGCAAATCACTCAAGACGTCTAGGCGTTCAAGCGTGTCGATGTCTGAATGCAAATAATGAACTTTGTATCCCCTTTCATCTAAATAAGTTGATAAGTCTTCAGCCATACGTTTGGTCAAAGTGGTGACCAAAATCCGTTGCTTATTATTAACCCGTTTTGTTATTTCTTCTTCTAAATCATTTACCTGTTTGAGTGTTGGCCTTATAGTTACTTTGGGATCGACAAGACCCGTAGGTCTAATAATTTGCTCTACAATTTTCCCATCGCTTTGAGAAATCTCCCATTCGTTGGGTGTAGCTGAGACAAAAATCGTTTGACCGATCCGGCGTTGGAACTCTTCAAATCTAAGAGGACGATTATCAAGTGCCGAAGGCAGCCTAAATCCAAAATCGATAAGTGTTTGTTTTCGAGCCCGGTCACCATTGTACATGCCCCTGATCTGGGGAACAGTAATATGTGATTCATCAATAATGGTCAAATAGTCAGTAGGAAAGTAGTCTAGTAGAGAGTAGGGGGCGTCGCCGGGATTTCTTCCGTCAAAATATCTGGAGTAGTTTTCAATGCCATTAACATAACCGAGTTCAGTAATCATCTCCAAATCATAAGTCACTCTTTGCTGCAATCTGTGTGCCTCCAAAATCTTATTTTGGGATTTTAATAAAATTACTTGTTTATCTAAATCTTGTTTAATTTCAGCAAAAGCTTTTGCATATAGTTCTTTATTGGGTTGAAAGTGTTTTGCCGGAAAAACAACCACCTGATCAATGGCGTTTAAAATCTGACCGGTAAGCGGATCTAAATATTCTAGTTCTTCTATATACATTCCTGGTGTGTGAACTCGAACAGCTCTATCTTCATAGGCTAGATAAATATCGACAATATCGCCACGAACACGATAAGAGCCCCTCGTAAAAGAAAAATCGTTTCTGATATATTGCAAGTCGTTAAGCTGTAAAAGCAATTCGTTTCGACTAACTTTGGCACCCAATTTTAGTGACAAAATAGATTTTCCATATTCAATTGGATTTCCCAGGTTATAAATACAAGAAACGGAAGCAATAATGATGACATCTTTACGAGTCAACAAATTGGCAGTAGCAGCTAGACGCATCTTGTCTATTTCTTCATTGATATCTGTTTCTTTTTCGATATAAGTATCGGACTGGGGAATATAGGCTTCAGGCTGATAATAATCGTAGTAAGAAACAAAATAGGAAACAGCGTTCTCGGGAAAATATTCCTTAAATTCTTGGTAAAGTTGAGCAGCCAAAGTCTTGTTGTGGGAAATAATCAGAGTTGGTTTCTGGAGTTTGGCTATGATGTTAGCCATGGTAAAAGTTTTGCCAGAGCCAGTTACACCCATCAGGACCTGATTTTTGCCACCCTGCATCAATTCCTCAATGGCTTGGGGTTGATCTCCAGTGGGTTTATAGTTACTTTTTAGATTAAACATATTGACTTTGGTTATCTTTCGGTATAGATTATATTCATGGCCTTAGTACTATACAAGAAGCAAAGAGAGATTTTGGATTTTGTCTCTCAGTATATTCAAGCACACAATCAGGCTCCCCGTCTTCAAGACATTGCCGATGCCATTAAAGTCCGTTCACTGGCCACTGTCCATGAACATCTATGTACCCTAGTCGACAAAGGGATCATCAGGAGAAAGACTTACCCTGTCAGATCTTTAGAAATTATTGATTCCCGATTTATTACCACCCCCTCCAGTCCGGCTTCAGTCGATCTCCCAGTTTTGGGCTACATTGCCGCCGGTCAACCCATTGAACCGTTCCTCGATCCCAACGTCACTCTCAATGTGCCCTCAAGTATGTTGCCTGGTAAACGCCGGTCATTTGTTTTACAGGTCAAGGGAGACTCTATGATCGAAGCCGGTATCTTGGACCATGATTATGTGGTTATCGAACAAGCTGAAACTGCCAACAACGGTGAAGTTGTCGTAGCCCTTCTCGACAATGGCTTTGCCACTCTAAAAAGATTTTTCAAAGAGGCAACGCGTGTCAGACTGGAACC
>CAYHWU010000018.1:0-13237 GCA_964360495.1 uncultured Gammaproteobacteria bacterium | reverse complement strand
TGGATTTTGGAATTTTCTAAAAAATTCTTAAATAATACCCAAATTGTTTCCATCCAGGACAAAATCGATTATCTTTGTGGATATTTCGATGCCGAAGGCGGGATTGCCAAATCTTCTAAAGTCAGATTCTATTTGTATTACTGTCAAAAAAACTTTGATGAGTTAGTGCAACTAAAGAATTATTTAGAAGAGTTAAAAATCAGTTGTGGAGTGATACATAATCCAAGCAGAAAACACGATCCCAATTTTTGGAGATTTTATATAGCCGCAAAAAGCTATGCTAAATTTGCCACAATAATTGGGTCAAAACATCCAGATAAGTCAGAAATTTTACGGATGAAGATATAGTCCAAGCCCCATGAAAATCGGGGACCAACTTGAACAAGGTATCCCTAGCCGAAGCTGGGGATGGATCACCTCCTTTCTAGGAGATGAAAATCACCCAGAGTTTTAGATCAAGGTTCCTCTTAAGATGTAACCTGATCCACACTCGGATTGAAGATCTATCGTCAAAAAATCTTCTTTGCCGCATTCCTATCACTTTTTGAGAAACAAAAAGAAGCTCAAACTCACTTTACAGAATATCCAGATTTTAGAATCGAAGAGGTAATTTCCTTTTCTGAAACCAATTTGTCGTCGTATTCTACACTCAACTCGCTTTTGGCATAGCTAGTTTTAGCCTTCTTTACGCCTTTTAAATCCTCTAAATCTAGATCAATAATACTGGCGCATGAAGCGCAATGCATACCTACTACTTTAAAAGTTTTAGTCGTTAGTTGGTTGTCGGTTACTTGGTTACTTGGCATATTGGTTATTAGTTTAATGGTTGCTTGGTTACTTAGTAAGAGATGATTTTAACGAAGTTAACATTTTTGAAATAATTTCAATTTTATTATACAAATCTTGATAATCGGGTTGACTAATATAGTCAAGATCTTTTGCAATGCTATTGAAACAATTGCTCTTCACTACTAAGTAACCAACTAACTAATAACTAATCAACGATATTTATAGTACCAGTATACATTCCCATACTGCAAGAAAAAGCAAGTCGACCAGTGGAAGTAGGTGTAAAGGTTATATTCTCGCTGCCATTTTCCGGAAGTAATTTAGAGATACCAAGAGAGGGGATAGAAAAAGCCCTGGCACAAGACCGGTTATTTTTGGAATTTATGGTAACTGAAACTGGCTGGTTATTTTTAACCGTAAATTCACGAGGAGAATAACCATATGATGTTGCCGTGATAGTTAGTTGGTTATTGGTTACTTGGTTACTTGGTAGAAATGTCTCTTTGAAAGCGAAAACAAAGTTTTGATATGTATAAGGCGAATCTGCCAGGACCAAAGCGGCATTGAGATTGGAAAGAGCAATAAATATTACCAATACCCCAGCTATCTTAAAAAATCTTGCTCTGAAGTTTTCTGAAAGATGGGTTGTCACAAAACCCAAAGCCATAAAAATAGGAACCGTTCCTAAGGTGTAAATAAACATGGTCAAAGCCCCACTAAAAATATTGCCAGTGGTTATGGCTTGGATTTCCATTGCTTGAGTTACTCCACAGGGAATAAATACTGTGAGAGCTCCCAATAAAAACAGATTGCTTTGTTTACGAAGTAATCTGGCTGCCCATTTGGGTGGAGTAATGACAAAATAGCGAAATATGGGATGGAGATTTAGCATATTGCCTGCAAGACCGAGCATGAGAACTGAAGCACTGACAATAAATATAATTTTGACAGTGTCGGAAAGCTGAAAGGCAGAGCCAAACAAGCCCAAGAACCCACCTAAAATAGTATAGGCAATTACTTTGGCCAGTAAAAATATGGTAGTAGGTAGCCAGTCAGGGGTCTTGTTTTTGTCTTCGGCAGTAGTTGCCAGAGTGGCAGCCAAAAGTCCTCCTTGAAGGGCCAGACACGAAAAACCGCCTGCCGTAAGTCCTGTAAAAAATATGGTCCAATAATTCATAATATCTTTAAGTTTCATAAAGTATAATCAAGTTATGCGGATTTTGATAGTGGAAGATGAAGTGCGACTAGCAGAAGTTATTAAAAATGGCTTAATCGAGGAGGGATTTGCCGTGGACATGGCCCACGATGGTGAAGATGGGCAGTATCTGGCTGAGTCTGAAAAATATGATCTGATCATGCTTGACATAATGCTTCCAAAACTGGACGGTATTACTTTGTGCAAAAATTTGCGCGCCCAAAAAATAACTACTCCAATTTTGATGTTGACGGCAAAGACTACCCTGGAAGATAAAATCGTGGGTTTGGATAGTGGAGCCGACGATTATTTGGCCAAACCTTTTGCTTTTTTGGAACTTCGTTCGCGAATTAATGCCCTAATACGACGAAGTAATAATAATATTTCATCAACTTTAATCTTTGATGATCTGACATTGGATCCGCTCAAACATACATGTATTAGAAATAAAAAAAACATTTCTTTAACCCCAAAAGAATTTTCTATTTTAGAATTTCTGCTGCGCCATCCAAATGAAGTTGTAACTAGAACCATGCTGACGGAACATGTCTGGGACTACAATTTTGATGGTATGAGTAATGTAGTCGATGTCTTTGTAGCAAGTCTTCGTAAAAAGATTAATTTGAATTCAGCTGTTAAATTAATTCAGACAATACATGGAGTGGGCTACAAAATATAAGGGCTTACGTTTTCAATTGACCGCCTGGAATATTGCAGCCTTTCTCGTTGTCACCTTTTTGGCTTTTTCTGGATTTTATATTGTAACAAAACAAATCTTATCAACTCATACTGACAATTTACTGATTTCACATAGCGCTGGAGTAATCAACCTAGTCACTGGAAATACCATTGGGATTCATAGCATGTTGACCCAAGAAGCATTTAATAGAGAGTTTAGCGAGATACCTGGAATGTTAATTGTTGCCATGGATAATAAAGGACAAATTTTTAATGCTTCAGCAACATTGAATCGTAGTGCTGATGTATTTGGAGAATTATTTTCTCGGATTTATAAGGAGGAGAAACAGTTCTTTGCTAACAAGAATATAAATGGATCGCAAATGAGATTCTTGGCCACTCCAATATATGACAAGGATCAATTGCAAGGTGTAATTTTGGTTGCGCACCCGATAGATATTATTCAAAAATCACTCGACAGCTTACTTTTGGTCTTGGGTGTTTCGTTTTTAATTTTAATTATCCCTATCTTTTTGGGAGGATACTTTTTGGTAAAAAAAGCTTTTGGACCAGTCACAACCATGTCTGATAAACTGAAAAAGATAAGCGCTGAAAATTTGGATGAAAGAATTGACAATCCCAAAACTGAAGATGAATTATCTGAATTGGCAGACACTTTTAATTTACTTTTAGACCGTCTCCATCAAGCGTTCTTACGTGAACGACAATTTATAGGCGATGTGGCCCATGAGTTGAAAACGCCTCTTTCGACAATTCGCACGACAATAGAAATTGCCCAGTCAAAACCTAGATCAACTTCTCAATACAAACAAACGCTAAACGAAGTTTTGATAGACAACAATAAATTGGCAACTACCCTTAATAATATTCTTGATCTGGCTTGGTCAGAATCGCAAACAGCAAACATAAACGAAATCGTTAATTTGTCTCAAATCGTTGTCGATCTCAAAGATATTGCAGTTAAATTAGCAGCCCCCAAGCATATCTCTGTTAAAAGTCGGATTGCACCCAATATTCAAGTTTTGGGTAAATCAGACAAATTGGGTCGGGCAATCCTAAATATTATAGACAATGCTATTAAATTTACACCCGAGAGAGGAAATGTTTTGTTGACTTTATCGTCAATCAACGATCGTGCAGTTTTACATATTAAAGATACTGGAACTGGAATTAACCCACTGGATATAAATAAAGTGTTTGATCGATTTTATCGAGGAGCAAGATCAAATAAAACTTTGGGGTCTGGATTGGGATTGGCAATTGCTCAATCAATCATTAAAGCATTTCATGGACAAATTGAAGTAGAAAGTAAAGTGGGCCAGGGGACTACCTTTATAGTTATGTTACCCCTCATAAAATCTTCATAATTTATTTATTAGAATACCTTTATGAATAGAAATCTTTTTGTAGTTACTTTTTTCTTGATAGGTCTGGCTTTTTATTTGGGAACAAAATATCAGCCTTCAAAACCAAAAGTTGCACCTAGCCCAACACCGCTAGCCCAACAAAACATATTGCCAGACAGTGTCGACTTGCAGGTGTCGTTTGGAGATATAATCGTCAAAATGGTTAAAGGGGGAGCGATAGATAAAGAAAAATTTTTAAAACGGCATCCTGAGGCCGACCAACTTCTCAGTGCAACTAGTAATAGTAATATTGTTGTTACTTCTCAAAATTCAGCTCTGATTTTGAACTTGCTTTGGCCACTGGGGATTTCTAACAAAGCCAAAGTACTTTCCGAAGGGATCATGGGGACACAATATAAAGATAAAATTGGAAGCTTTGCTTCTACCGGCGGTTGGACATTGGGAGCGCGCGAAGGGGGAAAGCTATTTGATAGCCAAAGCTTGATCAAACTAACTTCAGAACAAGAGGAATTGGTCAAAAATATTTCTGCCAATATTTATAGACCATGTTGTGGCAACTCAACCGCCTTTCCTGACTGCAATCATGGAGCGGGAATGCTCGGATTTGTGGAAATGGCAGTGGCTTCGGGTATGCCTGAGAACGAAATCTACAAAAAGGCTCTAGCTCTAAATTCATATTGGTTTCCTCAGACCTATACAGAACTGGCAGTCTTTTTTAAGGCCAAGAAAAATATCGATTGGAAGAATGTAGACCCCAAAGAGATTTTGGGGGAAAGTTATTCCAGTGGCCGGGGATATGGAGCTGTCAGTCAGCAACTTCAAAATGAAGGATTAACACCCCAAGTTAAATCCGGAGGAGGCTGTGGGGTATGATGATAAAATTTATAATTGCAATAGTTGTGGTTACAGGTATCGGTATCTGGTTTCTGACCAGAAACCAAAATCCAGTCGTAATTCCAGACGCCAATACCTTTTCCAAAATCGAAGCCCTGGAAACTGCTTACGATCTTGGAGAAATGAAAGTGGCCGACGTTAAGTATAAAGACTTTACGATTAAAAATGTCGGAACCAATCCTTTACAGATTACTAGTTTGTCGAGTAGTTGTAATTGTACATTTGGGCAAATTATTTACAAAGGTCAAACTAGTCGTGAATATGGCATGCATGCCCCAGGAAAATTTGTGAGTGAAATTGCAGTGGGAGACAGTGCTGTGATCCGCATAACATATAAACCCTATATTATGCCTGTTTATGGGCCAATATCTCGAGATGTGTTTGTAGGAACTAATGACCCGGCTAACCCCAGGCTTACTTTTACAGTTAAAACAATAGTTAAATGATGCTTTTTGGAGCATCATTAGTCGCTTCCTTTTTGGCAGGGTCTCTGGCCCTGTTTGCTCCGTGCTGTATCACTTTTTTGTTTCCCTCATATCTTGGGACAATTTTTAGAGACCGGGCCAAAGTAATTTATTACACTTTAATATTTGCTTCTGGTTTAGCAGTAGTCCTGGTTCCGGTGGCACTTGGTTTTAGGTTTGCCATTTCATTTCTCGATGTTTATCACAAAGGTATTTATTATGTGGGAGCTGTGGTCATGATTGCTATGGGAATAATGACTGTTAAACCATTCTTCAAAATGCCAAAGTTTTTTACTATGCCAAAATTCAACCCCGAGATAAATACCGGCAGTGTCTTTGGTCTGGGAGTCATGTCTGGACTAACATCGTCTTGCTGTGCACCGGTCTTGCTGGCGGCAGTGACTCTCATTTCACTATCTCCATCTACACTGCAAGCCCTAGTAGTTGCGCTTTCTTATGTCATGGGTATTGTGGCACCGCTTTTTATTATGTCTGTTCTCTATCAAAAAATTACCGATAAAATAGAAGGTCCAAACCAAAGAAAGATTTCCCAAATTCTGAAAATTATTGGCGCCAGTATATTTATAATCACTGGGGTTTTGATGGCAATTTTCAATTATTTTGACCAAATTAAAATGAACCAGATGGAACCCCTGACCCGACCTCTTCGCCTCTTGGTCTTTGAAATATCAAAATTGTTCCAAAACTCCTGGCTGGATTTGGGGGTATTTATTTTGATAATTTTATCAGTAATCTTAATGTTTCATTCACTAAAGTCTAATGACCAATGAAATAAAATTAGCAGTCTATGGGATGCTGCCATTATGCAAACAAAAGTCCACCTAAAATATTCATTAACCGAAAGTAAATGCGAAAAGCTCAGCATTATTATCATCAAACTCAAGGCGGAGAATGTGCTGTCCCGGGGATGAAAGATTAATTAATTTGTAAAGTTGGTCGTTATTTACTGTTATTGTGCCGTACTTTTTGTCATCTAGGTAAATTACTACAGTAGCAGTTTCTTTTTTTGAACGCATGACCAAAAATACTTCTTTAGAATCAAAGTTGAGAGTAAGTTTTGCCCCTTTTTGAGGATTGGCATATTCCTCCATTAGATTCCAATTGCCAATAAGCGTAAACCCTGTTTTAGACGGATTTCTCCCCGATCCCAAATACGTCTCTGGACTTTTTGCATAGTTTGAAGAGGTCGGATTGTTAATATCAGAAGTTATTCCCAATAATTCTTGAATTTTCTTTTCGGTTTCATCGTAGGCTCCTTCACCAAAATGGGTATAGCGAATATATCCTTCTTTATCAATAAGGTATTTGGCTGGCCAGTAACGGTTGTTATAAGCTCTCCAGGTAGCAAAATTATTATCCTGAACAATTGGATAAGGAAGCTTAAAATCGGCAATTGCCCGGGCAAGATTCTTTTCACTTTTTTCAAATTCAAATTCCGGGGAATGGACACCAATAATTACCAGCCCTTGGTCTTTGTACTTTTCGTGCCATTGTTTCAGATATGGAAACGTTCTTTGACAGTTGATACAGGTATAGGTCCAGAAATCTATAATAACGACTTTGCCTTTTAACTGTGAAAGCGTAAGCGGATCACTGTTAAACCATACGCCTCCAGGAATAAGTTCAGGTGCTTGGAGTTTGTTCATATCTTCTTTTTTTATTTTCCCACCGCTCTTTTTATCAAGTTGTTTTCTGATCATTTCGTTATCTTCAAATTGAGTGAGCCCAGCGCCGTACTGGGGAAATGTATTTAAAATATATGTCTGAAACCGCCTGTCAACATTGAAGTAAATACCTATGGCAGTAATAATCATTAAAATTCCAAAAGCTTTTTGAATCTTTCCAGTATTTGCCAAAAGCCATGGAACCCTTCTGAGTGCATTTTGTCCACCAAGGATGATTAAAAACATTGGAATTGCTGTGCCTAAAGAATACGCAAGCGTTATAAGAAATGCGTCAAAAGTAACAGTTCCGGTAATAGCAAGGGATATGACTGAAGCTAGTATTGGACCCACACAAGGAGTCCAGAGAAGCCCAACTGAAAATCCAATCAGTAGCCCTCCACCAAATCCGGTTCTACCTTGGCTGTTTGGCACAAGTCCTGCCAACTTAGAAAAAAGCCGTTCAACAAGTACTTGAAATTGCGGTAGAAGAAGCGATAAACCAAAAAGAGCAATGACGGCTACTGATATAAATCTCAGAGCATCAGCTGAAATACCACTTATCTGAACAATCGTTGAAAGAAAAAGCGTAAAAATAGTAAAACTTAAGATAAATCCTGTAACGACACCAAGTGGACGCGACTTTCCAGTATTTTTACCTCCGATAGTTGAAGAAAGAATAATCGGTAAGATAGGTAAAATACACGGCGAAAGTATCGTGACCACTCCTGCCAAAAATGCAAATGCAATTAAAATTATCATAATTTTTTGTTAACTAATCTCTGATATGGTTTTTTTAAAAAAACCACACCACAGACTACTTAATATTAGCTACAAGTTCATCTGTATCTCCACCGTTCCATTTGGTAATCTGGTTTCCTTGAGCATCAATTTGGACGAATGTATGCTGGTAGGTAATACCATATTTTTTTGCCAGATCTTTTTCTTCGGCATCGGTATTTGGATCGTTGTAATTAGTTCGCATGACAACAACGTCCTCCGGTATTTTATTTGGATTAGCCGTAAAATCTTCATTGGCGGCTTTACAGGAAGGACACCATGTTGCGTAGAAATACAGCACTCGACGCTTATTTGCTGCCTGATCAAGTGAGGTCTTTGAATATTCAACGTAGCGGGAACTACTCTTATCAATCATCACAACTTTTTCCTGAGCCATTTTTGTCTCACTTGCTTTTTGGGATTGCTGATTTGCAATAAACAACCCACCACCCGCAACCACAATCGCCACAACGACAAAAATTATTTTTGGGTTTTTCATATATTTTGATTCACCTCCGATCTTTATTTATCTATCCTAGTCAATCAAAACATAGATGTCAAGTGGACTTTACATTTTGAAGTGCGAATAAATTCGAGAAAGTAGTTTGGAGAAAACCATGGCACAAAGTGCAATCACAAGCCACTGGTCAATATCGTGCTTTAGTGCTTGGAAAATAATCCCGACTATTAATGTACCTACCCCGACAAGATAGGAAATTCTTCCCGCCGTGAGAACATGTACGGATTCCCGTTCATCCGCGGATTTTTCTCTAAAAAGATAAGCAGCAAAAGTCAAAAAAGAAACAATGAGTCCGATAATAAGCATAGACTGCATATTGTCTGGCATAGTGAGATGTCCCGGGTTTAAAAACAGAATTGCAATTCCGAGTATGGCAATAGCGCTAATAGTTTCAATAATCATAATTATCTTTCTATTGTAAACAATTTTTCCACTGTCGTGCGAAAGTATTTTGCAATTTTTAAAGCAAGTAGTACAGACGGCGTATAGTTGCTTTTTTCAATTGCAATGATTGTCTGGCGGGTCACCCCAACAGCTTTCCCAAGCTCTTCTTGGGTGACTTTGTTTTTATTACGATAGTCTTGTACAAAATTACCAACATGTTGACCCATATAGTTGGTATTGTACAAGATAAGTGGTTTTTAGTGTATGGTTATACACAAGTCTCACATTTGTCAGACGGGATGATTGATTGGAAAAAGAATGGTTATGATATTATAAACAAATGAAAAGAGAATCGATTCTCTATGGCATCATCGGTATATTGGTAGGTAGTTTGCTGACCTTTTGGTTGGTGAGCTTGCGTCAAGATGTTGGTACCCCATCTATGGCCAGCAGTCTCGATAAACATTTTATTGAACAAATGATTCCGCATCATGAAGGAGCTGTTGAGATGGCTAAACTTGCTCAAGAACGTTCAAAACATCCGGAGATTCTGACACTTGCCAAGGTGATTATTCAAAGTCAAACCCAAGAAATTACTCAGATGCGGACTTGGTACAAAAATTGGTATAAAGTTGAGGTACCAGTCAACGTAAATGCTGGAATGGGTATGGGGCGGGGAATGATGCATGGGGGCATGATGGGAGGGAAAACCGCTAATTTTGACGAAGCGTTCTTGCAAGAAATGATTCCCCATCATCAGATGGCAGTAATGATGGCCCAAATGCTTCTCTCGGGTACCAGCCGTCTAGAAATGAAGCAGCTCGCTCAGGATATTGTTACTGCTCAAGAAGCAGAAATTACCCAAATGCGCTCTTGGCTTGAACAGACAGATTTTCCAAATTGAGTTATAAAAAACTATTTTCTAAAATTGGTTTTAGATATTTCTTGGGTAATACCGGACTTTATACTTACCATAGGTTTGCGTTGGGATGTTCCACCTCTTAGGTGGAACAAACTTGAAAAAACCTATTTAATCAACTTTTGTTGGCCTGGCCTTAGTTTTTTGATGTGTGAATGAGGTGGTAGATTCTCTGGTAGGATCCCGCCTATATCGTGAATAGTTTCTCGAACTTTTTTTCCGACCACAAAATGAGCGACATTGGCTTTGCCTTGGCCCTTAATTTCCTCGCGCCTGATTTTGTCTCCATTTTGAGCGATAAGATAACAAGCATATCTTGATAACTTATAGTCTTTGATGTTTCTTCCACTTCCGGAACCCAAATCGACCATTTTGTTGGTTTCAACAAAATGGCTTATAATATCTTGATTGCTTTTCCGATTCCAAACAAAAGCCCACCCGGATTCTATATAATAGAAGGATATGCAAACAGCAACAATTTTTGAGGGCCAAAAAATCCGCCGGGTGTGGGATAAAAAAACCGAAGCATGGTTTTTTTCGGTAGTGGACATTGTTCAAGCACTTACCGATAGTATTAACCCTACGGATTATTTGAAAAAATTAAGAAAAAGAGATTTAGAACTTGCTCGTTACATAGGGACAAATTGTCCCCAGGTAGAAATGATTACAGGAGGTGGAAAAAACAGAAAAACATTAGCTGGTAACCCTGAGCACATTTTTAGGATTATTCAGTCTATTCCAAGCAAAAAAGCTGAGCCGATAAAACTTTGGTTGGCAAAAGTAGGCTACGAAAGAATTCAAGAAATATCTGACCCCGAAAAAGCCTTAAATCGATCAAGATCATATTGGCAAAGAATGGGCCGAAGCGATAAATGGATCCAACAGCGGATGATGGGGCAGGAAATCAGAAACAAGCTGACCGATTACTGGAAAGATAATGAAGTAAGAGAGCAAGATGAATACGCTATTTTGACCAGTATTATTCATCATGAATGGAGTGATTTATCGGTCAGAGAACACAAAAGATTCAAGGGCTTGAAAACCCAAAACCTACGCGATCATATGACGGACGCGGAACTGGTTTTTACAGCCTTGGCCGAGCTTTCCACCCGCCAAATTGCCGAAACCATGGAAACAAAAGGACTGGAAGAAAATAAGATCCCGGCCAGAAAAGGGGGGAGAATAGCCAGAAATGCCAGAATAGAATTAGAACAAAAAACCGGTAAAAAAGTAGTCACCGGATCAAATTATCTTCCAAGACTAGGCAAAAAATATGAATATGCAAACAAAAACTAGTTTAACCTGTCCGAAATGTGGAGCAATACAGAAAGTAACCATGCCCACAGATGCTTGTCAATTTTTTTACAAATGTCAGAAATGCGGTGAAACGCTCAAACCAAAACCTGGTGATTGCTGTGTCTTTTGCTCGTATGCTGATATGAAGTGTCCTTCAAAACAAATATAGAGTTCAGATTTTACAAACTTGTTTGGTTTTTGTTTTTAGCAAAAGATAAAAAGAAATTAAAAGCATAAAGACCGCGAGGTATGATAAACCAAAACCCAAAGCCCCCAAGGATCCGCCTATCCCCAGCAATGCCAATATCGGTAGCCCGCAAGCTGCGCAACCACTGCTTACAATACCCAAGATAGAACTTCCACCCACAACCAGGCGTAGAGGTCCTTGGTCTCTGAGATCTTTTATTTTCTCCAGCAAAAGAGAAAGATTGGCACCGGTCAAAACGGAAGTGATAATTAGGATCGCAAAACCCGTCCCGGTCATAGAAGTCCACATCCCCTGTAATAAAGATATCAATATTTGGGCTTTATATCCCAGTCCATAATTACCCAAGAAAGTGTCACGGGCTAAGCCACTATTCATCAGCAGTGTAACAAATAATAGATAGACGGCGGAGATTATTAGAGTACTACTTAAGTTTTTCATCAATAATTGCTTTGAAGGCGCTAAAAGGTTGAGCGCCAACAATCTTTATTCCGTCGATTACACCATCTGCTGTCGAGCGTCCAATAAAAAATGTCGGGGTTCCAGTCGCGCCAACTTTAGCCGCATCAGCCAGATCTTTTTCTACTTCATTTTTAAATTCTCCCGAGTCCAGACATTGTTGAAATTGATCGACGTTTAGTTTTAAGTCTTTGGCGATAATGGGTAATTGCTCAAGGGCCAGACCCGTACCGTTGGAAGTGGTCTTGGTAAAGATTTGATCGTGATATTGGAAATAGACAGCATCGCCACCTTGTTTTCTGGCACACTCAGCTGCTTCTGCTTCACGGGCGGCATTGGCATGAAAATTCAGAGGCAGATCACGGAAGACCATTTTTACTTTTCCCGTGTCGATATAATCTTTTTTGAGTTGGGGATAGGTATCGGTAAAATGACGTTTGCAAAATGGACATTCGTAATCAGAGAAGTCAATTAATGTTATCTTCGCATTTTTATCTCCCAAAACCGGATCATCGTCTACCGATACTTTAATAGGAGCGCCGTTATCGCTGGGTGCTTGAGCCACATTATTGGTTGGTAACGGCGGTTGGTTTTTTGTTTTTTCCAAATATTGAACCTTGGTCCAGAGAGAGCCAATTACAAAAGCCCCAAGAATAAGAAGGACGATCTTTATTTTTTCTCCAGACATGTTGATATAATATAGTAATGAATAGCAAATTGATAGGTGTGTTTGTGGCCGTGACATTGATACTAATGGTGGGTGGGGTATGGCTAATGAGTGCCACGGGTACAAAAAAACCACTTATGGGTGAAGAAATTGTCAGTCAGGGTTCAACACACGTTGCTCTTGGCCAGGATCATCCAGCATATAATTCTAATCCGCCCACATCCGGCTGGCATTCCGGAACCGGAACAGCAGGACCTGGAATTAAAGATCAACTGGTGTCAGATGAATTGATTCTTCATAGTATGGAGCATGGGGCGGTTGTTGTTTGGTATAAAGACGATTTGTCAGAAAGCGAAGTTGAACGGATTAAAAAGACATTTAACAAAGCATTTGGTAAAAAAATTATGCTCCCCCGCAAAAACTTAGATGTTCCGGTTGCCCTCACTTCGTGGGGAAGGCTATTAAAATTACAATCAGTAGACGAGACAACAATTAAAGAATTTATAGAAACAAACAATGATCGGGCTCCGGAGAAAGCAATGATATGATGTTGTAAGGTCTTCATAAAATATTCATAAAAGATTGCTAATATAAAAATATGGATAAACTTTTGTGGATAGCCCCATTTCATGATAAAATTAAAGAAGATGAAAAAAAGTAATTCTCTCGCTATTGCCAACACAACTGCGGTTACCACGGCCATAATTTTTGTAGTCTGCCGAGTTGGGATAGGGCTATTTCCTGATTTGTCATTTACATTGGCCCAATCTTGGTTTCATGGTATTGAATTGACCAAGCTTGGGTCTTGGAATTTAACGACCGAATCATTTATTCTAGGTCTGGTTTCAGCGACAGTTGGAGCTTGGTTGGTAGGCTATCTATTTGCCAGCCTCTACAATTTCTTTTTGAAGAAATGA
>CAYHWU010000017.1:1834-13745 GCA_964360495.1 uncultured Gammaproteobacteria bacterium | reverse complement strand
ACAGCTTGTATATAATTTAATTTGGAACAGAGAACAAATAGTACCAATAATTACAAATGACCAGGAAATAAAAACTGATGTTTCAAAGTTTAGTGACCAAATCAACCAAATAGTTACCAATGTTAAAAATAGGTTAAATTCTCTTGAAATTAGAAAAAACATAGCTTCTGTCTTATACCCTGAAGTAGCCAAAACTTTGGAAGATCAGAGAAATATTGAAACGATAAACACCCTCTCTCTCGATCCCGAACTCATGAGAAATATAAATTCAGATGCGATATTGAAAATTGTAAACGGAGATATGGCTTTGGCTGCAGTAATTGAAAATAATTTGCGCACTCTCCAACCACTATGGAATTTGATGCAAAAAAATAATATCGTGAGTAACCATCCTCTCAATACTTGGCTGGAAATAGCCAAGAATTATAATAATTTCAAGTTTACTTATGATAGCCAACTTAATCTCAATTCATTAAAGAGATCTGCCTTATTTGATATTCGACAAGATATTCTCTCGTCGATAAACGATCCAGTGTTGGAAAATGTCATTGCCAATGAAGCTGTAGACAAATTTATTGCCAATCAAACAAATCAAGCTCGCAAACAAATTGCAGGTATAAAACAGAATATGGACACAAAAGAAGTAGCCAACATTTTGAATTTACTCCGAACTGATCCAATCTTGGGAATACAAATGGTGCAAAAAGCGGTAGCTGACCAAGCAGTCAAAAATGCAGCCAAAGTTGCAGAGGATGCAGCGCAAGCTGAAGTTTCAACTAAAAAACCAAAACCACAAGTCGAAAAACCAACCAAAACTTTGGGGCAGAAATTACTTGATCTAATCCCCTCTCCCGCCATGCGCAGAAACGCCCTAATTGCCATTACCACAGTTGGCGTTGTCTCGGTGGCTGTAATTACTGCCGTGCAGGGTTATATTCCTCAACCAGTTTCCCAACCCGCAGATCAATTTGTCCCCCAATATATAGCCAGACCAGATGAAAAAATTATTCCTACACCAGCTCAACCGGAAGTAGTTGAAAACAAGACCCCAACAGTAGTTTCATATAAATACACAGACCCGAGTTTATTCCCCGATATACAAAAAAATATAGATAATGGATGTTTCGTAGTTAAACAAACAAAAAATGGTAAAGTAATAACTTATCCAGAAAGTGATCCATCTAGACTAGAAAACTGTGGCAATATCCAATTTTATAAAGAACTTAGTCCATACAAAGCTATCACAGGAACATCTGACAAATTAAATGTCTATGAAATTGGAAGCTCAAAAGTGGCATCAATTACACAAGCCCCATCCTCCTGCTATACCTTCGGAATATTTGAAGGATTGAGGGTTCTATATAATATGGCAGGAGAAAATACAGGAGATGTAATGATTGATCCAATTTTGATGGCAGAGATCTTGGGCCTCGATAAAGGAACTTATCAAAAAGGGTATCAGGCATTCTTGCACGACAGGCAATTGATACAAACTTATATTAGTGCTAATAATCAGACGGAAATTGATTTCCGTGCCTCCCTAATTATAAATCCACAACTTATAGACCAATTAGCTGCTAACAAAGATCCACGAGTAGAACCTTTAAGAATCGCTGCTATCACCGGGTCAATCAACCAATGGTTAGGAAGAAATTCACAGTTCACTGACTTATTGGAACAGTTTGGCGTATCAATATTTGAGGAAAGGCTTCCCATCTCACCGGAAGCAATAGCTGCAAACAGAGCAAATTATGATGTTTTTGCTGGTGATCTAACAAGTTCTGACAGAGATCAAATTGAAATAGCTAAAACTGGAAGAACAACAAATACAACCGGCACGACAAAAATACTTTACACTGTAACCAAAATCGAAGCTGAGAAATTAAATAGAAATAAGATTCTGAGCATTGTAAATGATTCGTTATCACAAAAAGACAAAGTGGTATTTTTGGGATTAAAAGCAGACATCTCTGGAGTTGGACATCAATTTATAGTTATAGACAAGGTAATTAAGAATGGAAAAACTTATTTACATGTAATTGAGCCACACGGAAAAGACAACAATGGACCCGATACGTGGCAGTTTTACAACACATTGCAGAAACAGTCAGACAATTCTTATCTAATAGATATAGATGAAGTTAATAAACAAATAATTGATGTTAATGTCATGCTCTCTAATAATAGAGTGGCGTACACAAAAGACGGAAAGACTGTTACACAGAACAAAGTAGCACCCAAGGATGTTGCCAAAATACAGACAGAACCTAAAAATATAGTTCTTGAAACCAGGCCAATTGTAGAGGGAAAAATTCTAACAGAAAAAGACAAGGTTTGGAAACAAGATGTAGATGGAAGTAATCTATTCCTGAATAGAGCTTGGTTACCAATTGAAACGCCAAACTTTGGTAGCGTAACAAGTGCCACTCAATTACAAAAAGTGGTTGATTTCTTTAATGTAGCCAATCCAAACAATCTACGCTACAAAGCAGATGAAGTATTCACCTACTGCAATATATTCGCATATGATGTAGCCAGAGCCTTAGGTAAACCAATTCCACAATGGTTTAACGGTAAAGAGCTTGGAGCTGACGATCTCTATGTTTGGTTCCAAGGGGAATCCACCAAGATGTCCGCAGATCTACAAGGTCCAGCACTTGGATGGGAAGAAGTAACTCCAGAAAAAGCTCAACAACTCGCTAACGATGGCCAACTAGTAATGGCAGCCTGGCATAAACAGATGCGAATCGGACATGTGGCTGTGATACTACCCGGTAAAGGTGAGACTGTGAACAATAAGTTCTTCCCAAATTCGGCACAAGCTGGCCTCGAAAATTTCTCTGGAAAAAGTGTTTACCAGGGTTTTGAGAAAAACGATCAACAATTAATTAAATACTTTGCTCACACGGGGCAACAATATTCCTTTGTTAGTCCAGACAACAAAGTTGCAATGAGTCCTTCTGGTGGATTACCTGCCAGTACGTTACCATAAAGATATGGACAATGAACCAAGACAAATTACTAGGCGAAATCTTCTTAAATTGAGATTTACGGGTGAGGAACCACATCAGTTCTTTGAGGATCGGATAACCAGAACTCCAAATGGAACCTTTTATTTTTTACCCGAAAATCATGATCGGATGGTTGATCCTGTAGAAATCCCTATTCAGACCAATGTAATATTCAAAGAACTCATAACTCCAGACAGGTATCCAAGTATTCATTACTTTAAAGGAATAATCAAACCTGAATTAATGGAATACATGACAATAAATAACATAAGAATAGCTATGGGAGATGTCCAAACATTTAGAGATGGAGAAAAAATGTCTCTCGATTTTATGACTAGGTTTGCAGCCCTCGGTCTTGGAACAATTACTACATATCTCGCAAGAAAAAACGAATATTCTGACTCAGAACCCACGCACCAAACTATGCGAAGAAAACTAATTAAGACGTTGGGAATTGGAGCTGCTCTTTGGAGTGTCTCAGATCTTATAACCACTGGATTACAATTTCCTCAAACCAATTTGAAAATCAACAATGCTATTACCAACGCTCTTTCTAGGATTCAATCCATAAGCTCACTTACGCACCCAGAACAGCATTTAGTATTTTTTAGAAATATTTGTTTTGCACATAAATTAAATTTACTAGGAGCAAATATGAAAAAGGATAATTCAAATCCTTTTATTGGCTATATTCTTGGAGCAGCTCATTCGGCTGTTAGAGATCTTATTCCATTGGGACAAGACACACTAAGAGAATGCATATTGTTATATCCAAAAAACTTTCTCAAAGAAATTATAGAAATAAATGGAGTGTCATCTTTGTCATCAGTACGAATCATGGGAAATGACAACGAGCGAGCAGACTATTTTGATACTACGCTATATAATAAATTGTCTGAGATTAAGAATAAATAATATGATAGATTTTGCGACATTAAATGAGGAACAAGTGGATATCTGTTTTTTAGAGATAATTAAATTTGCCGAAGAAAATTTGAGTCCAGAGGATCTGAAGACTTTTGAAGAAACATTAGACAAGATTGATAAGCCTCAACTAGCCATTGCTTACTTACTCGAATACCTCAAAAGAATACCAGATTTTAGAGAGAAATTGAACAAGAGACTCTCCCTCTCCCTGGCCACCAAGGTGTGAAGCTAAACACCAGAATTAACGTATTTTTTGACCTGTTCTTCAAAGAAATTTGATATTTTAGTTTCATCCACAGGATTCCGTAAAAATTCAGCTTTAAGATTTCCTAGATCAGCCGTATAAACCAATTGTTCTAAAAAGAGTTTCTTGGAAAACTCTCCCCCAAACCGTTGTTTGGCCAAAATAATAATCTGTTCCAGAGTTACCCATTTTTCCTTAATTAAAAAATAGAGATCTACATAATCCCTCCATTTACCTCTACCATTTAGAGTCAAAGCTTTGTTACTCGCTAAATCTTGTAAACTTAATAGATCGATACTTCCGGTTTTGATAGTATCTCGATCTGAACTATACCCATCATAATAAAAAGTAACCTTGATATTTCCCGGAACCGATACATTTAATTGTAACTCTGATAAATGCGTTTTTATCACCTTGTTACCAAATACGGATTTTAGCTTTCGAAACAATCCATTTTCTAAGGGTTTATAAGTAAAGATGTCAAAATCATATGATTTGCGGTGGCCTATTTGTAAAGCAATAGCTGTTCCCCCCGCCAGGACACCCATATTCGAAAAACTTCGAAGTTGTTTAAAAATCTTTAATCTTTCTTCATCCAATGATTCTAGGTGTAGATCTGTCATATCTTTGCGGATCTATTTTGTTTTCTACGTCTAATAGAATTTTGCTAACGAATTTTAAACCTGCAGGAGAATAATCCTTTGAAGGATAATTAATAAATACTTCTTTTACTTTATCTTTCCCATACTTATCGAACAACCAGATTATATTTTCCCAACTTCCATATGCCAATATCTGATGAATAATGTATTCTTTGTCTTTATTTAAGTCCAACTTATCTACCGAACAACTCCACAATACACCTTGTAAATCTTTTGGTATCATTACAATATTATACCAGCTCTCCCTCTCCCTGGCCACCAAGGTGTGAAGCTAAACCATAGAGTTTTACTTCACATAATAAGTGGCTTTGCCCTTACCTACTCGTTTTAGAAGTCCCATAGAAACAAGTTTTTTTAGGTCTAGTGCCCTTGTTGCTTTAGCACGATCTGTAAGTCTTGAATAATCTCCATTGGAAATTCGTCTGTTTTGATTTACAAAGTTTATAATTTCTTGTAAGTACGAGGGTAAATTTGCCTGAGGCAAAAGACCTTCGACTCTTAATAGTTCATCGATCAAACCATCACTAAAATATTCAAGCCAATCAGTAAAGTCTATTTTGTCTGCCAGTTCATAATAATCTCCATATTCCCCTACAGTTTGGAAATACTTTGTGACATTTTGATTGTAATAATTTTCAAAACTAAAAAGATTGAAGGTGTCCAATTTCATTTTTGCCAATAAAACCTTAGTTATCAAACGAGTCGTTCTACCATTACCATCCATAAAGGGATGAATAATCACACATTGTTTGTGAAATATGCCAGCAAGGATAAAAGGGTCGATCTTCGATTTGTTGAATTTTATATAATTAACCAAATCTGTCATTAAAGTAAGAACATCTGATTCGGCTGGAGGAATATAGGCAATTTGTCCAGTTCGAGGATTATTAACAACAACCGGCCTGTTTCTAAATTTACCCGAGTCATTCTGAGTAATAAGACCTTCTGTCACTTGTTTTTGAACACTTAAAATAAGATCCAAAGAAAAACTGACCTGCTTATCCAAACTCAAAAGAGATTTGTTGTAATTTAAGACCTCTCTTTCTGTGTCTCTGATATGAGCGGGCCTGGATTTCAAAATCATTTTTACTTCTGTGAGAGGAAGTGGATTGCCTTCGATACTTGTGGACGCATGAGCTGAAACAGCCTGGGCTGATTTCTTAAATTCAGCCATAACCACATTGGGAAACCTCCTATTGTTTAATCGCGCTATTAATTCATCTAATCGTCTAATATTTGCCAGAAGTTTATTTGTAATCGTATACTTAGGAGAAAACATCTTAGACGTATTTTAGACAATTCATGGACGATTGTCAATCTCTCCCTCTCCCTGGCCACCGGTCTGTAAAAACTAAATTATAGGATGGAGGGGGTACTTGACAAGTCCATATAGATGATATAGGCTGGAAGTAATGAAAAACCTTACTTCCAAGCTACATCTAGCTAATCAAGGGGTGTTTACCTCCAAAGAGATAGCTTTGTTATGGCAGGAACCAAACCCAAATAATCTAAAAAATAAGATCAATTACTATGTCAAATCTGGAGTTCTTCATTCATTGCGCCGGGGAATTTACTCCCTTACCGGTAAAAACTATTTACCATATGAATTAGCCAACCGTATCTATTCCCCTTCTTATGTTAGTTTGGAAACGGTTCTTGCTCTCGAGGGAGTAATTTTTCAGCATGATACACGCATCTTTTCTGTGACCTACCAATCCCGTGAAACCATAGTCGAAAACAATACATATATATATAGAAAAATAAGCAACGAGATTCTTACCAATCCACTTGGTCTTAAAAACATAGGGTCTTATTGGATAGCCACCAAAGAAAGAGCCTTTTTGGACTCTCTGTATTTAAATGGAAAACCGTATTTTGATCATCTTGATAGTATGGACTGGGATCTTTGCCGGCAAATATTACCCATCTATCATAACGTGTCTTTAAATAAACGTTTTGAAACCTATGCTAAATCCTAATTTACACCGCCAAACAATGCTACAAATATTAAAGGATATTTATTCTGATTCTTCTTTGGGGTCGTATCTAGGATTCAAAGGCGGTACTGCCGTCTATCTCCTGTATAATTTGCCTCGTTTTTCAGTAGATCTGGACTTCGATCTCCTTGACTCGACTAAAGAAGATTTTGTGTTTAAGAAAATACAAAATATATTGGCCCAATATGGAAAACTTGAGGAAACGGCCAATAAACATTACACTTTATTTTATCTCTTAAACTATAAATCGGGATTTCAAAAATTAAAGATTGAAATCTCCAAAAGACCATCACTCTCAAGTTATGAAACTAAACAATTTTTAGGTCTTCCGATGTTGGTTATGGTTACATCAGATATGTTTGCACATAAATTAACAGCTCTCACTGAAAGAAAACAATTGGCTAACCGCGACTTATTTGATATTCATTTCTTTTTTAAACAAAACTGGATTGTAAATATCCCACTTCTTGAAAAACGAACACAGATGACATACCAAGATTATTTGAAAAAATGTATACAAATAATTGAAAGAGTTTCCCCCGAATCAACTATGGCTAATATGGGTGAGCTGGTCGACAATAAAACTAAATTTTGGATAAAAACCCACCTCAAAGAGGAAATACTTTTTCTACTTAAAATTAATCTTACCTCAAATAATCCCCAAACCAACTTTTGAAAGAGTTGAAAGTATTTCTTCTTGAGACACTTCAAATCCCGGCATCCAGTCTACTGGCTCTGTGTAACTAATATCTTGATGAAAATCTAATTGTCCACGAAAGAGTTTGTCGTTAAATTCCCCTTCTCCAAAATATTCATGGGCTTTATCTATGACTTCCTGCAAAGAGTGTTTTTTTAAGACAAAAAATAAATCGACGTAATCTTTCCATTTTGATCTCTGCCCCAGTGCAAAAGCCTTCATGGCTGCAATCGACAAATCATCTGGCATGGTGATGATATCTCCAAACTTTTCATCGTGTACAACGGGATACTCAAATTGATAGAAAGTTAACTTCACCCCATCGGCTACCAGCGTCAGCTGATTTGACTCGTTGATATGGGTTCGATTGATAGTGTGATTTCTTCGAATTTTCCTAATAATCGCTTGTGTCTCGAACGGTTTGGTTGTAAACAAATCAAAATCCAACGATCGACGGTGTCCATATTGAAGAGCCAAAGCTGTGCCCCCAACCAAATAAAAATCTGGGGAGAATTGTTTAATTAATGGGAGCATCTCTAATTGGGTTGAAGAAAAAATATCCTTATGCATAATGTTGGAAATAGTGACGGAAATAGTTTCGGTAAATTGGTAAAAGATTATTTCGAGACATACTGTCCAACTTTGCAAAAATCTTTGCCAGATTTTGGAGTCCTAAGATATCTTTTAATTTAATAAATTCTTGCCAAGTACCATAATTGAAAATAGCTTCGGCGACAGATTCTACAGGTAATTTACTATACGATTTGGTATACCAGATGAGTGAAGGATTTTGACTAATTAAATTCTGAACAGAGGCAAGTTGTTGATCAGACATGACTAAATTATACCATTTTTACCTCAAATAATCCCCTGGGTTGATGGCGATGCCGCCACGGCGGATTTCAAAATGCAAATGAGGACCAGTCGAACGGCCAGTGGAGCCTTCTTGTCCTATTTGGTCCCCTCTTTTGACTGTCTGACCAACACTCACTGAGACCTTTGCCATATGGGCATACAACGTCACGTATCCATTGCCGTGATCAATCATGACTCGATTGCCATAACCTTCATTGGCTGGCCAGCCAGCCACCACCACACGTCCAGAATCGGCAGCTAATATTGGAGTTCCGTAAGCGGTCGCAATGTCTAACCCCTTGTGATACCAAGCATAACGCTGGGTAATCACTCCCCCAATGGGCCAAATAAACTGACCAGTAGCGGTTACCGACCCAGCATTGGGAGTAGTCTGGGCAACATACACGACATTGTTTATCTTGCCATCGGGAACAACCAAGTCCTGACCGACAGCCAGGGCAAAGGTCTCGTCATCGGCAAAACTGTTGAAAGGAAAGTCGACAATTGCCTGTGAACTAGCGCTATATTTTTTTGAAATTGAGTAAACTGTTTCTCCACGCGCCACTTTGTGGACGACACCCGAAACTGGAGGAATTTTTAGAGTTTGGCCGGGTTTAATGGCATCAACACTGCTTAGATTATTGGCCCAACGGATGGTGTCGGTATCTACTCCATGGCTGGCAGCTATCTTAGAAATTGTATCTCCTGGGACAACAACATAATCTTCGACGCGGTCACGGACTTTGTCCGAAATAATTGTCGCAGTGCTATCAACCGTCAATTCACGGACAACGTTACTGGGCGATTCTCCTGCAGTTGGATCACTACCCACCCCTGGAAAAGCATTGACCAAAACTGGAGCCAAAATAATAGCCAGAGCGACGAGGCCAGCCATGGAAACATGGAGGAAGGGCTGACTAAAGCGCCCACGCTGACGGTACAAGAGCCTGGCTAACCAACCCTTGGCTGCCTCAAACCAACGGAAGGCCTTGTAGCCTCGTTTGAAGGCAAAATTGTACCAAGCGAGGCCAAACTCTTTGAACTCAGCCAGTCCGCTATTTAACCATTTGATCATTTAATCATTTTATCATTTATCGCCTCTTCTATAACCTTGACAATCTGTTATAATGAAGGCACAAAGACCTGTATTCTGAACTGTTACCGGAATTGGTAGCGTGTCAAGGCAACTTGTCTAGGAACGTGGTTGGAAATCCCGATGCAAATCGGGATTTTTTGTTATCTAAATTGCCACTCATCAATAGTATGCTTTTGAATGACTTTTTTGTAAATATTTTTATCCGACTTATCCTCATCGTAACTTCTACGTATACTGCCAGCTACAATATCTGCCAATTGAACCAATACACTACTTCTTGAATCTACTAACTTGCAATCTTGTATTATCTTTCTCTGATTCGAATTTAGTTGCTTACGCAGATAAGCAGTAAAACTCTTACGGAACACTCTATCCCCACTTCCGTCAATTCTTATTTTGGCATCAAAAATTGAACCATCATTATGTTCAAGTAGTAGTTTGATAGCGTAACTATAAAATGAATTTTTATTACTGCGTAACTCTTGACTCCGGATTAACTCCTTCTTAATTACTAGACAGCGAATCTTAAATTTGTAACCATTTACAGCATGCAAGAACTTCACTCTTATTTCTTTAGAAGATTTACTAAACTTAAATTCAACGCTATCTGGAAATTTTAACTCACGTCTAAATTCTTTAATTGCTAAAGCAGTTTTTTCGGCCTCCAATTCATCGTCAAAAATGATGCATGCAATTACAAATACCAAACTAGAACCTTTTCCTATTTTAAAGCCAGGGTCACCCGAATCATCGATGAATACCAGCATTGCTAGATATTGACTTAATAACCACTTCCCGATCTGACCAAGGATATTCTGTCTTTCCAAAGCACATTGACTTCTCATGACCCTTGCCAGTAACAACTACAATATCACCTTTCTTAGCCATCCCAATCGCTTTTTCAATTGCTTTCTGACGATCGTCCTCACGCATGCTACCAACTGCTGCAATGTCACGATAGATGTCATCTAATTTTTCTGTCCTTGGATCTTCTGCTGTAACAATAACTTTGTCTGCATACTTAACTGCAATCTCCCCCATCATCGGCCTTTTTGTATGGTCTCTTAATCCTGCGCATCCAAAAACTACTATCAAACTACTACTTTCTACTTTCTGACTCCTTAATGTCTTTAAGACATTTTCAAGAGCATTAGGTGTATGAGCAAAATCAACTATCGTTCTAAAGCCCAATTTATTGGGAACCTCTTCCATCCGTCCTGGCACTCCGCTAAAGCTTCGCGCCACAAGTGGCACATATTTTTCAACTCCAAATAGTTTTGCAACAGCAGTCGCTGCCCCAAGATTATATAAATTGTAGTCTCCGGCCAACTTGGGATTTGTAATTTTCAATTTAGATTTTTCGTAACTATAAATAGGGTGTTTACTCATAGCCAAAAGTTTCATTTTGGCCGCTTTATATTTCTCAAAAGTTCCGTGATAATCCAAATGTTCATGGGTAATATTTGTGATCACTCCAGTGTAAAAATTGCATCCTACCACTCTATATTGATCTAAAGAATGCGAGGTTACTTCGAGGACAACATGAGTAAATCCGCGGGCCACAATTTTTTTGAGAAGTGGTTGTAAAACACGCGCCTCTGCAGTCGTTACATGGAAACCAGTGTCAATCTCTTCGTCTCCAATGAAGGCAGCCACTGTCGAAACTAGGGCAACTTTGTAGCCCGCTTTCTTTAAGATCTTATAAATCAGATGACTTGTGGTGGTCTTGCCGTCCGTCCCCGTCACTCCAATCACAATTAGTTTTTTGGCCGGATATCCATAAACTGCAACCCAGAACAGACTATTTAATAAGTGATACACGTTACGGATAATTTGAAATTTGAAATTTGAAATTTGAAATAAATTTTTTAATATCATAATTTTCAATTTTTTAAACTTTACTATTAGAGACAATTTTACCAAAAATCAAAATAAACTCTTTTGTTTCTGAATGTAAATCGTGGCAATCTAATCTTAGATTATCATCATCAAGCGCTTTTTCTATAATTTCCAGCCAATAAAGTGTTTCTTTTGCTTCTTTCTTGCATATAAAAATTTTATTAAAAAAATCTTTCCTACTAGAAGCACCGTTGGCTTCACGGTAATTTGCACCAATACTTGTTCCTGATCTTAGACATTGATTGACTAATGGTATAAATATTGAAGTTTGGGGAATCTTTTTGAGAAAAATTATAAGTTTTCCCGAGAATTGTGTCGTTCTTTCTTCTAAATCGTAATTTGTTTGAGAATTTGTCATTGTATATTTCAAATTGAATTCAAATTTTAAAATCTTTTCGCACAGCGAGCAAATTTCAAATTTGTCACAGGTAGGAAAGCCAGATGCCAAATATAGCAAATATTAGGCCTACAAGCCATGCCCGAGCCACAATCTTGGGTTCTTCCCAGCCCAGAAGCTCGAGCC
>CAYHWU010000017.1:0-1734 GCA_964360495.1 uncultured Gammaproteobacteria bacterium | reverse complement strand
ACAAGCCATGCCCGAGCCACAATCTTGGGTTCTTCCCAGCCCAGAAGCTCGAGCCAATGGTGGATGGGAGCAATGGGAAAAATACGTCGTTTTAATATTGCTTTACTGGCGATTTGCAAAAGACTACTTCCACCATCGATCAAAAATATTCCGCCAATGACAAACAAAACAATAATTTTGCCAGACAAAAGACCAACCAGAGCCAGCGTCGCTCCAAAAGCCATGCCCGAGGCATTGCCCAAAAAAGATCTGGCAGGATTGATCGTGAAATATATTCCAGCAATAAGTGAGCCTATCCAAAGAGATAGGAAAAACAAAAGTACTCTGTCTAAATGTGTTGCGGAAATAACTACAAAAGCCAACAGACAAATAAGTAATAAGCCTTCGCCTAAACCATCTAAACCAGAAGTAATATCAAAAGCATTGGCAAAAGCAACAATTATAAATGACGCGACAAACAAATACCCAAATCCCAAATCCCAAATCCCAATGAATGGCAAATTTACAAAGTGAATTTTCAAACCAAAAAATAAAATACTGGAACAGACCAAAGCAATCCCCCACTGAATGGCAAACTTGTGCCACCTTCGTAGGCCAAAGAAACCTGATTTGGCAAAGCCAAAAATCTTTAAAATGTCATCATAAAGACCGAGCAGGCCAAACCCCGTAAAGGTCACCAAAATGGCCAAGACTTCAAATCTTAGATCGTGTCCAGAGAGTAAATTTTGGCCCAAATCTATTCGCGAAATCAGAGGAAATAATAATAGAAATAAAAGTGAAACTATAGCGACCAGTAAAACTCCCAAGCCAGTCGGAGTTCCGGCCTTAAGATCGTGCTTGGCCCTGATAGCTTTAAGTTCAAGCGTGTCGTTTTTGCGCACCTCAGCCATTTCTTTTTTGCGGGTCAGCTTCAGCCTATAAAGCAAATCTATAAACGGGACAGTCAAAACTGCAGTCAAAATAAAAGAGAAAATCAAAAGACCTAAGTAAAGACCCATGCCAATATTATATAATTTCGGTAATGAAAGTGCATTTTATGGGAATTTCGGGATCGGGCATGTCAGTTGTCGCTGAGATTGCCAAATCACAAGGCTATGAAGTTACCGGCTGTGACCTAAAAACTGATGGTCATGACCCAGCTCATTTGAAAGATATCGACATCTTGGCTGTCACTCCGGCTGTGTTTTTTCAAAGCGCTCAACATCCTGAGCTTCTCGAAGGACAGAAAAAGGGAATCGCCATGACTTGGCAAGAATTTATGGGAAAATATCTCCACAAAAATAAATTTGTGATTTGCATTGCCGGTACTCATGGTAAATCGACAACCACAGCCATGACCGGAAAAGTGCTTACAGAAGCGGGTCTCGACCCCACTGTCGAATTGGGAGCTTCGGGACACAGGATTGGCTATGGAAAATATTTTGTTTCCGAGGCCGACGAATATTATGGCAACTTTTTAAATTATGAACCAGATATTATTATTTTAAACAACATTGAGCTTGACCATCCGGAATATTTTGGTAGTCTTGAAAAAGTATTGGAAATGTTTCAAAAATTTGTTGATAGACTAAAAGTGGGTGGAACAATTATCTACAACAATGACTCCCCTCTTATTCATAGATTAAATTTACCCCAAAACTCAATTCACTATTCGGCAAGTGAATTCCCCCAAAATTTAAATTTAAAAGTTCCTGGAGATCACAACAAAGCCAATGCTATGGGGGTAATTAAACT
>CAYHWU010000016.1:0-14228 GCA_964360495.1 uncultured Gammaproteobacteria bacterium | reverse complement strand
GATATGTAATTAAACATCCCGAGAAACATGACATCGTTTTAGAGAAGTTTTGGACTGGGAAAGATGGAAAATGGAATACAAACACTTTCAATGTCCGAGACATGGACGATTGGAAAAAAATGTGTGTTGCTGTAGAAAAAATGTGGCCAGAAGTTGCGGATCAGACTACGGTAAGGGGAATAGAGGAAGTCATGCGTAAATTAGCAAAAGAAACTGAGCTACTTGATTTAATCTCTAAATATCCTGATCTTGTAAATAATTTGCCTACAAATATTAATTTGCTTCTTCTGCCGTCAGACCAGAAGGCAGCGTTACAATCTTTTCTAACAGCTGGTGGCCAGGTCGCAACAGACGCACTAATTAAACTTGCTGTCGAACCGATTACTGATGTCGAAAAGCTAGTCGAAATATTAAACAGTTATCGCCTTTCTACCGCCAATTCACTTGTCACACATATTACTGGAAGACTTTCTTTTATCGATACATTTGAAAATATTATTCATAATGACTCTTCTTACGAAAGGCGAGGCGATGACTCTGTTCACAATCTACTCAAACAAAATATATGGATAGTTGACCGTAATTACTCTATTCTCCACGATGACATTACCCTTAAGCGTATTGTGGAGGAGCAATGGAGTTCAAGCGAGACATCCGACCAAGATAATAATAGACCAGACTTCTTGTGTATGTCAGACGAAAACAATTCAACGACAAAATCTAAATTGATTTTAATTGAGATAAAAAGACCGAGCGTGACGCTAACCTTTAAGTTTGTTGAACAAATACTCGGATATTTAACAATTCTTAAAAATCATTCCAGTGACAACATAATAGAGTTTAAAGCATATCTAATAGGGCGAGAAATTAATCCAATGTTAAAAGCTACAGATTTATCAAAAAGTGGCATTTACATCAAAACTTACACGGATCTCATCGGCGACGCAAGAAAGTTTTACAAAGAATATCGAGAAATTTGGGAGAAACAGATATATTCATTTTAAGTATAAACTTAATTTAAATATTATGAAGACTCAGAAATTAAGTCGCTTGGAATTATTACTTCAAACTTTTGATACAAAGGTTTAGGGTCACCGATCCTAATCATAGAAATTTGATTCTCTAAAAAATCACCTAAATTATCTATATTTCTCCAACACAGATTCCCTTTAATTCCCACAATTTCAAAATACCTGCGAGCTGCTTTTGGAGTAATTGGTTCCAGTAAACAAGCAATAACATAAGTTAGTATAATTAAGTCAGGTCCATTAGATAAGAATTTAACTCTGTTTATTTTCTTAGTTATCCACGGTTCACATTTATCAAAGTATTTATTTGCGTATTTTGCCAAAGACTCAATTTCAGAATAATAATTTTTAAATTCGGATTTTTTGATAAACTCTTTTGAGTTTTTTAAAGCTACTTCACATTGATTAATAATCGTCTCAGAAACCTTAGAGCCAATATTTTCACCTTTATACAAGGAAAGTGTTCGATGAATATAGTTACCGAAATGTCCGACTAAAAGACTGTTGTTCTTTTCGAAAAAGTCTTTCCAGGAAAAACTGGTATCGGAATTTTCCGGCATAATTGTCGTCAAATAAAAGCGTAGAGCATCCGAGCCATATTTCTCGATAAATTCGGCTGTATCAACAACGACGCCTCTACTTTTAGAAAACTTGGAACCTTCAAGATTTAAATATTGGTTTATTGCAGGAAAATCTGGCAAATGTAATTTAGAGTCGTATACCATAAGTTGCCCTGGCCAAAATATAGTATGAAATACTAAGTTATCTTTGCCCATAAAATAATAATGTTTAATGTTGTCTCCATACCAGAAAACTTTCCAATCTGAATTCTTTTGCTTGGCCCATTCAACTGAAGCTGAATAATAGCCAATTACTGCATCAAACCACACATAGATTCTTTTTGATTCCTTATTCTCTAAGTTAATCGCTATATCCCTTGGTATCTCTACTCCCCAATCTAAATCACGTGTGACTGCTCTAGGCATCAGGCCGCCACCTAACCATTTTTTTGTTTCATTCTTCACCCAATTTCTCCAACCTGACTTGGAGTCTACATACGTCTCTATTTCCTTTTGTAGCTTATTCCATAATATAAAAAGATGTTGAGTTTCTTTTAAAACAACCTTTGATCTATCAATCCTACTAACCGGATTAATTAAATTCTGATCTAGCAAACTTCCGCAATTATCACACTGATCACTTCTAGATTCTTTAAAACCACAATTTGGACAAGTTCCTTCAACGTAGCGATCGGGTAGAAATTTCTTAGAAGTTGGGGAATAATATTGAGGTTGACTCTTTACTTCCAACAGTCCTTTCTCCCAAAAAGCTCTAAGAAAATCTTGAGTTATTTTTCTGTGATTTTCAGTTGCTGTTTTAGTGTACAAGTCGAAACTTAGTCCTAAATTCTCAAATAATTGAATATTTCTTTTGTGGTAAGTATCTACAATCCTTTGTGGGAACATTCCCTTCTGATCAGCTTCCACCGTAATGGGGGTACCAAAACAATCTGATCCTGAAACCATTAGGACGTCGTTACCTAACAATCTAAAGAATCGAGCAGTGATATCAGCAGGCAATAAATAACCAGCTACATGCCCTACATGCAAATTACCATTCACATACGGCCACGCAACTCCAATAAATATTTTTTGCTTGGGTTTTATCAAATATACGATATCTTTTATCACTTTTATCCTTCCTTTATTTAACGTTATATAACTGTTTATTTTTAACGGCCCTAATTCTTTATCTATAATTTTTTTTAAATATTTAATAACTATCGGATATTCCTTGTATCCCAAATACATTTCTCCAGACTCTCCATTTTTCCCAAACAGCAGAGACTGTAGTAATTCTTCTTTTTTAAAAATCTGGCTTGCCTGTCTATTAATGGCGAAAAGTACAATATTCCTTTCGGCATCTGCCTTTAACTTAGAATAAATATCCTTATCATTTCCAAAAAATATATGGGGTGAAGTCAATGCGTTGAGAGCGAGTCTCATTTTAACTTCATGCGATTCTAAAAATTCCTTATTTTTGATAACTTTTGATACTTCAAACTTACCTTCCTTAAAAGAAAAAGCCTTCAGCTCTGTAGCCCTCTTTAATTCCGAGTAACTTATTATTAACTTGTTATCAAAAGGGACTTCGTTATCAAGTTTTAAACCGTTTTTCTTGTGAAAATCAATTACAAACTGTTTTATATTTTCTAAATCTTTATCCGTAAAATCTGTCGTTGCTACAAGTATATCTACATCTGATTCATTGTTTCTCTTGCCATTAGAGTACGAACCGTAAACACATGCAAAATAACTCTTGTCTCCAAAATACTTAGACAAGTAATTTTCAAGTTGATTTAAAAATGTTTCTGGAGTTCTTTGCATTAGTGTGAATAGCTTCTAACTATTTTTCTTCCCAAACTTCTTACATACTCTAACATTGCATTGACTTCTTTCTCCGTAGTATTTGGGTTGCCACACATAAATCGTTGTGGGTATACAATTTCCCCTTTTTTGATTTTTCCTGAATCTGGAATACTAAACTGGTGAAGATGATATCTTCCTTCTTCTATGATCTGCTTGTGAATTTCCTTGTTAATAGTATTTAGTTTTTCTACGTCATCTAAATTGATATCTTTTTTATACATAAATGCCACAGAATTTATTTCAACCTCATTTAACAGTATAAAGTCAGAATCACCCCTTAATCTGTTAGCAAGATACATAGCAAGTTCATGTCTCTTCTCTATTAGTTCAGCTAATCCTTTCTTGCCCAAACTCTTCATTACAAACCATAATTTCAATGAATACCAGGGGCGACTACCAAAAAATGGAGTTATCTGTCCAAACGCAAACTGCTCTTGCATTATTAAGTCTGATTTACTGGTAATTGTTTTTAATTTCTGTGGATCTTTGACCAAAAGAGTACTTGTAACATATGGAGTTACCATCACTTTATGAGGATCCATTGTAATGCTATCAAATAATTCTATTCCTTTAATTTTGTGTTTCAGTTTAGGGCTGAATCCTAATGAGAACCCATGGCAAGCATCGGCATGTAACCAAATTGTAGGATCTATAGACTTTACAAGTTTAGCAACCTCTTCAAAATTTTCAACCGTCATGGTTCTACTATCACCAGCGTAAGCTACCACACACATGACTTTTCCTTTGTTTGTTTCAAGCGCTTTTTTAAGTTCATCTAGATCATAACGAAAATCTTTCGTTTCTACTTCAATTAGTCTATTACCACACCCACACCACATCTGCCCACTTTTTACACTATAGTGGCCAATTCCTTTTGGCACTATCAGCCAAGTTCTATCTAGATCGTCCACTCCTTTACTCATAGCATCTGGGAATCTATTCTCTCTGGCTAACATTATTCCGATAGTATTACTCGAGGTTCCACCAGGGGTAATTATTCCACCGACATCCCAAATATCGTTTATGTCGCCATTTTTGTAATCTACAACTTCTCTAAGCCACTGGATGACAGCAATTTCTACAAACGTCGCTGATGGTCCACAAAAACTTTGATTAATTAAATTTTGTTGAAGAAAATTATAGAGTAAGGCTCCTCCTAAAGATGCAACCGAATTCCCAGCGTCTGGGAAACCCATAAAATTAGGACTACTGAAGTTAGTACAATAAGGTAACACCTCTTTAACAAACTCCTCTAATATTTCTTCTGGCTCTTTTCCTTCGGCCGGAAATTGAGTTATTAACTTCTTTCCTACGTCTATTGAAAGATGTTTTGGTGTAACTTTATCTTGGATTTTGAACTCAATACCAAGATCGATAATCCTTTCAAAGAATCTTTTTGCTCTCTTCTTATTATTTTTGTTCAATATCATAAAGTAAACAAACAGGTAACTGAAGCATATTATGCCTTAAATTAAGGCTAAACTCAATAACTTATGTTACAATTAGCTTCAAGTTTATGGTAGAGCGAGATAAGATAAAAAACATTTTAGTGAATCAAAAAGGACAGGATATTCGTGTCGATGTTCATACACACTGCGGATTTGACCATTTCAACATAATCAGAAGAAGATATCCTACTTCCCAAAGCGTTAAAGATTTAGTATTCAAACTTGAAGCTACAGGTATAGACTATGCTGTTTCCTTTCAGTGTGCAAACTCCACCTATTATTTTGATTTCAGGGAATTACCTCGTAAAAGCCACAAATTGATACCATTGCCCGCGGAGTCATTTCCCTACGAATTCGCTAATCGCCAGCTTTTCTATGAGGTATCACTTTTTGGTGATGATCGCATTTTACCCTTTGCAACAATTCTCCCAAAATATGATGAAGGCAAACAGGTTGAGAGTCTTAGCGAATATGCTAAGAAAAATTGTCTTTTTGGATTAAAACTCCATACTTTAGCGACATTAACTTATGTAAAGGATCTTTTGGGGTCACCATTCATGGAGTTGGCTACAAATTATTCATTACCCGTAATGATACATTCAGGTCCCGATGAGTATTCAAGGCCAGAAAAAATAATTGAGCTTGCTCAAAGTTATCCAAAAGTAAGATTTTGTATAGCGCATGCTGCGCGTTTTGAACAAAGTGCTTTTGACATGTTTTCAGGAAATCGAAATCCGAACGTTTTTTTTGATACATCACCCTTTTTATCATTGTGTTCACTTACACCCCTTGATATTCAGAGAGGTGTCGGAGGAATCAAGCTTGATCTTCCCTACGGCAACCCTCGGGATGCGTTAATTAAACTTTATTCTTTTGCTTCAGAAAATTTAGTTTGGGGAACTGATGAGCCATGGACGACTATAACTGATGACACTCAACAGGGAATATTGGCAAAATTCGGTTATAGAGACGAGGTGGATTTATTAAACAGTCTGCCTAAAGAAATTAAAATCGCAATTGCCAATGATAACATACAAAAATTTTTATTTGGGGATGAATGATAATAACAAAATGTTAGACTTTGCACAAAATGTAAATTCATTGAGTGTTCCTAAAGGACTGAAAAAATTCGTGTTTAAAAATTCAGATTCACTTCTCAATTATCCAGACCCAAAAAGCAAATACTTAAATCTTTTAATCTCTAAGTTTCTGAAGGTTAAAAAGGAGTGTGTAACTTACGTAAACGGTTCGACGGAGATATTTTTCAGCTTGCCTAAATTTTTAGGCAAACAAATAGGATTAATAATACAACCAACTTTTTGGGAATATGAGGTAGCAAATAAAAAGGCAGGGGTAAATGTACAGTCATTTCAGTTAAAAGAATCTCAAAAATTTAGACTAAATATTAGAGAATTAGATAAAAACATTAATGAAGATATGGTGGTTTATTTATGCAATCCCAATAACCCAACATCTACACTAATAGATAAAAATGAGCTCTCTCAACTTATTTCAAAGCACAAGAATACGACATTTGTAGTAGATGAAACATATTTACTGTTCAGAAAAGACTATTCAAAAATAACTTTAACCATGGAGGCCCAATCATTAAAAAACCTCTATGTAGCAAGTTCACTTTCTAAAATCTTTGCTCTTCCAGGAATTAGGGCAGGGTTTTTAGTATCAAGTCCTGAGAACATCGGTCGTTTTACTGAATGGAGAATACCTTATAGTAATAACTCCCTAAGTGAGGCTATCACTACGTGGTTACTAAAACAAACCGCTTATATAGTCAAAACACGTACATATTACCAGGTTGCACGAAAAGAATTCTTTAACCTTTTAAAGAGAAATTTCCGAGAGAAGATACTATTTTTTAAACCGGAGGCAAATTTTATCCTAGGAAAAATATTAACTGACCAAACAAGTACTCAGATTGTTAAGGTTTTAAAAAAAAGAGGAATCCTTGTTCGGGATGGAGCTGAACTCTCATTTTTGGGAAACAAATGGATTAGATTTACAATAAAACAGCCAAAACAGAACAAAGAACTATTGATAGAACTAGGACAAATATTAAAATGAGTAAAATAAAACAAATACACCAGCTCTATAGGAGTATCTTCAAGGAAGATTTATACCTTGTGGAAAATGTTAAAGATGTTAGAGACGCTTTCTGGAATATTCAAAAAAATAACTACTCCACGAATCTTCTCGGATTTTTACCTGATAAAATAAGGTCTCTTGTAAATATTTCTAATTTTATTTACGAATCATCTTCTCTTTATGATGAGATAATTGTTTTTGCTTTTGATGCGATATCTTTTGATTATTATCTATCAGACATTGAACAGGTCGCCAAGGAATATAAGTTATTGTCCTCAGTGTTGTCGTCGGTATTTCCATCTACCTCTACTACTGCATGGACGTCAATAATTACAGGCTCTACTCCCTCAGAACATGGCATTTATGGCACGTCTTTTTACTTAAAAGAATTTGACAAAAATTATAACTGGATTTTCAATGCATTAGCAGATAAAGAAAAGTTTATCTCTTTGTGGAAACCTAAAAAGGATCCTCACTTGAACCTCAGTAATAAAAAAACGATATTCAGTCGTTTGAAAGATGTAGGATTTACAAATTTCTACTTAGATTCGCATGGAAAGATGAATCCATTTCCCGTCCTTGGCATAACTGATGGGGCAAAACATATCCCTTATCTGAAAGGCGATTTTGATGAGTTAAAACGTAAACCCAAGGATCTTCTTGCCTATTTTCTCAACCAAACATCTAAATTACTTCAAAACAATAGAGGCAAAAAAATAATTTGGAACTACCTTGATGTAGATGACTTTATTCACGAAAATGGTTATAAGGAACTCTCAAAACACGATATCTGGAAAGCGCTTTTCAAATTCTGGTCGGTTCACAAAACTTCAAATCGGATCTTTATGTTAATTTCAGATCACGGACAAACCAATCAAGTAAATTCTGGGATTAACATTCTAAAAACCTCGATATTAAATGAAGACTTGGCTTATAATTCAGCGGGTGCTGGTAGGACAATGTTTTTCTATCCTAAAAAAGAAAAAATGAATGAGGTCAAATTTTGGCTTGAGAAAATAGTAGGTGATTCTGGTCTCGTACTGACTAAAGAGGAACTTATTACGCATGGGTTGATTGAACGAAACGCTGTGGCTTTAGACAGAATAGGAGATCTTATTACCCTAGCAACTAAACCCAACTTTCCATCGGCTGGAGCCAAATATTTTGCGGAACACGGGTCGCTTCATTCCGAAGAAATGTTTGTCCCACTCATAATTCAAGCTAGTTAAGTAATAGCAGCAAGATTTACATTCCAGCTTTCCAATCTCCATACCAGGTTTTGGAACTTGAACGAAGCGCACATGAGCTTGCCTAATTTAGCCTTAGTTAGTAAATTTAACATATCTGAAGTAAGATACGCTGGTTCGATGAAAGTTAGTAGCATAAATAATCTCATATAAAGACCATGGCCAACACAAACTATAGAGGAGTTTTTCGACTTTTCTATGGACATTCTGAACTTGAGCAAACGTATGATAAATTCTTTGAGCGATTCACCGTCTTCCTCTTTAAAATCTTTGTTATTCTCATACTCTCTGATTGCTCGAAATATATACGAGTTTACTTTGTAAATCTTCAAACCGGCTAATTTACTGGGTTCACGGAACTCGTTTAATAAAGGTTCTGTTCTAATCGGAATGTCCAGACAAGTATTTAGCAGCCTTCCAGTCTCTTGAGACCTTGCAAGCTCACTAACGAGTATGCTATCTGGTTTTAACACTGCTAGTTTTTTTGCTAACTCAATCGCCTTCAATTTAGCAAATGGCAATAACGAAGACGAGTCAATTTGGTATAAACCATGTTTGCTATGATAGGTTTCTCCATGCCTAATGAAGATTAATCTCATAATAAGATAGTATAATATACCAAAATGAAGCCGTTAATTGAATACAAAACATATTTGAGATATGAAAAGAGGGTTTTTAGAAAAATAGGATCTCAGCATTTCAGTAATAAAAAGGTATTAGATATAGGTTGCGGGTGGGGAGTAAATTCTAGTCTGATTGCCCAGGTGGCAAAAAGAGTCACAGCGATAGATGTCAAAGAACGACCCAGTTGGAAACAGTTGACATCTACAAAACTCAGATTTGGTGTGGCTGATGCACTCTCTTTATCATTTAAAGATTCATCATTTGATGTTGCCTATGCTAGAAATTTACTTCATCATAGTGATAATCCTCAGGTCGCACTAGAAGAAATGAAACGAGTAGTAAAACCTAACGGAAAAATAATAATTGCAGAAGCCAATAGATATAATCCTATTTTCTACATTCATATGACTAAAATATGGAAACACGAGCATTTCACACGTTCGCATTTTGAGAAACTAATCAAAGAATATTTTATTGATTCACATTTCTATTACTTTGAAGCACAATATTATCCAACAGATATCGAGATTATTCACAAAATAGAAAGACTATGGGAAATATTAGTTGAGAAAATAATGTTTTTCCATCCTTTTCTATCTTATAATATTGCAGTGATTAAAAATCTAAAATGAATAAAAGGAATGAGCTACAAAATTTGGATGAAAGTGATCTAAATATTCTATCGAATTTAATAGAAGTAACAATTTCAAGACTTATAATGAAATCACCCATTGTCAAACAGGTAGAAAGACTCTTTGACATCAAGTTTATAAAGAAACATTATAAAAACCTAAAATTACAGTTATTAACGGAAATAAAATTGGATGATATTGTATCAGAGATGCCTAAATATGTGTCACTAAGTCAAATGTTTGATAAATCAAAAATAAATAGGATCAAAGTTAATGGAATAGACGTTCACGCATATCAAAAATTAAACCGAGTAGATGTGGAAAATAAATATTTAGTAAATTTAGCATTTCCTTGTCGGAATTCAGCAAATGTTATTCACAATTCTATTGAACTTCTCATTTCAGAAATAAAGAAGGCCCACGACATTGATTTTAATGTGATCTTTCAAGTCAACAACACGTCAGATAATACTATCGAGAAAATAGCAAGGATTCTCAATATTTATTACAAACTTACAAAAAATACTAATTATTTTATCCTCGAAACTAATCCGGAATCACAACTTTCTCTTCCTGGTAGTTTAAACCTTGGTTTTAATTTTATTAAAAACCTGAAAAATGATTCCTCAATTAAATATAAAGAAGTACTCTTTTCTTTTTGGGACGATGAACTTATTAACCTTATTCCAACCCCAGACTCATTATTTAATTCAAACCTGAACGAATTATTGTCAACAGAAACAGACAAAGCAATTTCTGGTTATATGATCGACAATAGAATAAATGTGTCTAAATGGCATGAAATAAGTAAGGGGTTCTCATCTGATATTAGGTTTGTACACTCGAAACCCTATTTACATGGTGGATCTGGAACAATAATGCGGTTAAAGGATTATCCCAAAGAAGGGATTGAATTAGGAGGCATTGCCGACACTGATTTGTCTGCATGCCTTCTTAAAGAAATCGATTACAAAACTTTAAGAAAGTTAAATTCTAATGAATGGCCAGTTCGTAGTAATCCTCTTGCACCTGTATTCCATCCAATTGAAGATGATATTCTCAAATGGACCATTAAATACCTCATGTATCAAATTTCCTGGGAAAATACCTACAAAACCTTAAATGAAGGTAAAAATAAAATAGGCAAACTTTGGAAGGAACGCATAGACAAAAATCGACGAGATTTTCATAGAAGAATTAATAACTATCTTATAAACCTTTCTCCAGAGAAAATACTGGATCGAGAATTTATGCATTACTACTACCTGACAGTACAAAACATTAAAGAGAAAAAGGCTTTATACGAAAATTTAAAAAGTTATCGTAAACGCTCTTTAGAAATAAGATGACTATGTCTCTTGTTGAAAACAAACAGCAACTCTTTTCGGAATTAAAAGAAAGATTAAATCCTGAAGGCATAGAGGTATCAGTGGCAGATTCAATTCTCATAAGACGGATTGGTTTAATTACTAAGATCCCTATGCAACGATGCGCAGAAGAAGTATTTATTTTAAGAAAGCTCAAAGATCTTGGAATTCCTACGGTAGAGATTACCGACGTTCACTCAATAAAAACTAGGGCAGGTATAGTATCGTCTTATACAATGAGAGAGATAGAAGGCGCTGTTGATTTAATTAGACACGGCAACAAATTTTTGAATGATGATTACTATTTATTTCTAAAAAAAGTTTTTGATGGTTTACAAAAGACTCATTTCGACGGTTTTGGGGCAATCAAATTAACTAGTTCTGATGTTAAAACAGAATATGGCTCTGATAAGGAATTACTCAGAAGTATCTTACATAAGGTTGAATCTCGTGGATATTGGCCATCTGACGAGATAGATGAATTAAAGGCTGAATTGGATCAAACGGAATGCGCACAAGAAGCGATTCTTGCTCATACAGACATCTTACATAACATACTAGTTAATAAGTATGGAAAGTTCCATCTTATTGACCCACAAACTATTGTTAGTGCTGCAAACAAATATTGGGACTTAACATACTATTTAATCTATGCAAATGGATATGGTTGCACATCTGGGCTAGTTAAATTTCTAAAGCAGTTCAAGATAGATGACTGGAATCTTCTTCTCATAACAGCAAAAATAAATGCTTATGAAAGGGTGTCGTTCTATACTAAATATGATCCCTCAAAGCTACCTGGAATGATTAGCTTTCTGGAAGGATTGAAACAAAACCATATACGGATTGGAAATAAAGTTCTAACAAAAACGGACTTATGAAATACTCTTCTAAAAAAATAGTATATGAAGGTAAAATATTCACAATTACACATACAAAAGTAGTGGATAAAGATGGAATAGCTCATGTTATAGAAAAATGCACCCGGCCAAATGTTGTGACAATAATTGGTATTACTGAGAAAAAAGAGGTTGTGATGATAAGAGAGTTTAGGTCAGGAATGAAGAAACATGTCTTCTGGCTACCTGGTGGCAAAATCCCTAATGGGGAAAAGCCTAACAATGCTGCTCTGCGAGAGTTTGAAGAAGAGACACATTTTCGAGCAAAGAAACTTTTTCTTTTTCATAAAAAGTATTCTAGTGATAATTTTACAAGTAAGGGTTATGTCTACATATGCACGGATTTAGTAAAAAGCGATAATAAAGTTGGTGATGAAAGCGGTAAAGTAGAAGTGGTTCTTGTACCAATCAAAAAGGCTGTTGACATGGCATTAAATGGAGATTTACCAAATGAATTATTTTGTTTTTTACTAATTAAATTTAGTAGACAAATTGATCTTGGAAGGATTCAAATTTAATAAATTCATCGTAGATCGTATTTTTTAGATATTGACTTAGGGATAGGTTGGGGGAAAATATAATCATACCTTAAAATTTTTAGGTTTTTCTTTTTGTCCTGACGGGGTTCGAGCCGGTGTTTGGCAAAGGCGGCCGCAGCCGCGCTGGAGAGAGGCGAATCCCGCGAAGCGGGATGAGCCCGCAGCATTACGGATTATTTCTGAATGCAGTTCGAACTTTTTCAAAATAGCCCACAGAAAGGAATTTTGAATTTGGTTGGAGGCATGCGCTCTGTGCGCCCCCCTCCGCACAGAGCGTAGCAAAGCCCTTTTTATACTCCACGCTCAGCCGGCGGCGGGTGAGAAAAAACAAAAAGAAAAACCTAAAAATTTTAAGGTCATTGCCATGAAATACATAGCTTACTGCCGAAAAAGTACCGACGAGAAAGACAAACAAATTTTGTCTTTGGAGACACAAATCACAGAACTGAAAGAATTTGCAACACATGAGCATTTAGAAGTGGTGGATTACGTTAGCGAATCTAAAACAGCCAAGATTCCAGGACGTCCGGCATTTGATCAAGTGTTGAAAAGGATCGATAAAGGAGAGGTTCAGGGAATATTAAGTTGGCACCCAGACAGATTAGCCAGGAACTCTGTAGATGGTGGTAGGATCATATATCTTCTCGATACCGGTAAACTACTGGATCTTAAATTCCCGTCTTTTTGGTTTGAAAGCACACCACAAGGCAAATTTATGTTAGGTATGGCTTTTAATCAGTCCAAATATTATGTGGATAATCTTTCCGAGAATGTCAAACGGGGTAACCGGCAGAAACTAAGAAATGGCGTTTGGCCAAACAGGGCTCCTTATGGCTATTTCAATGAACCCAAACTGCGGACTATTGAAATTGATTCCCTTAAAGCCCAAGTGGTTAAAAAAGCCTTTCAATTGTTCGCCAAAGAAAATAAATCCTTGGCAGATATTGCCAGGTACATGGCCAAACTGGGAATCACCAAGAAAAACGGCCAGCCCATCCGTATTAATCAGGTTAAATTCATGTTGACCAGCCGCTTTTATAACGGCATTCTTGAATTCGCCGGAGAATACTACCAAGGTTCACATAAAACTTTTATCAACAAAAAGCTGTTCGACGAAGTCCAAAAGCAAATGAACAGAATCTCCAAACCAAGAAAAGGTGGTCATAATTTTGCTTTTACTGGAATGATCAAATGTGGTGAATGTGGCGCATCTATCACGGCCGAAGAACATACCAAGTTTTACAAAACTACCAACCACCAAGCCACTTATGTTTATTACCGGTGCACCAAAAAGATCAAACCTTGTTCCCAACAACCCATTTCTGAACAAGAACTGGAAATTCAAATCAGAAAAATAATGACTGACGCTGCGTTGCCGGCCGTTTGGGGCAATGATTGGCTGAAATGGTTAAACCAAGATGAAGAGCAGGAAAAATTATCTGCCCATGAGCAACTTATTAAATTGGAGCAAGAATCAGTCAACCTAGATCAAAAATCCAATTTATTGCTGGATGGTTTTCTGGATCAAGTCATTGATCCCCAAATTTACAAACGCAAGAAAAACGAAATCTTTGACGAGAAGTTAAAAATCCAAGAGAAAATCAGCCAAATTCAAACCCAAGGGTCAAGTTGGATTGAACCGATGCGGGAGTTTATAAATACCGCTATGGATGGGGAAAAAATCACGCGTGCAAAAAATACTTACCACGATTTGGCAATCATGGTAAAAAACACCGGCTCGAACTTCTTTCTCACCCGCCGCCGGCTGAGCGTGGAGTATAAAAAGGGCTTTGCTACGCTCTGTGCGGAGGGGGGCGCACAGAGCGCATGCCTCCAACCAAATTCAAAATTCCTTTCTGTGGACCCGAAGGGACTTGAACCCCTGACCTCCTCAATGTCAATGAGGCGCTCT